>NZIJ01000096.1 GCA_002689915.1 Halieaceae bacterium
TTATCGGCTCGAGGACTGACGGTCTAGCAAATACACCAGGTCACAGGTAAGTATAGCCGATGCGAGATGACGGAATTAAGAAATTTCGAATTGTCTCAATTGAAAAAGCGCTTCATCAATTCGGCTAGTGATGGTTTTTAGCTGTTCTTCCAAGGGGTCTTCGGGTTGCCCGCCAGACTTCATTACGAGCACCTGATGACTCAGATTCAGCGCTGCCATGATGGCCACGCGCTCCAGACCAATGACTTTACCCGTAGAGCGGATAGCGCGCATTTGGTCGTCAAGATCGTTGGCGGCTTGTTTGAGTTCGGCCTCTTGCTCCGGCTCACAGGCAACTTGGTAGCTTTTGTCGAGGATATCGATGCTAACGGTATGCTGGCGCATTACGAATTATTCTCTAAAGTCTTTAATCGGTTAATCGACTGATCAATTAAATCGCCCGCTTGCCTGTGCCGCTCGAGAAGATCACGCTTGTCATGTTGCAGGTCGGACAGTCGTTTTTTTAGCGCCTGATTCTCTAGCTTGAGCTCTGTGCTCAAATCAATAAGGTTGTCGACCTTAGTTTCGAGCGATTTTACAAGCTTCTCTGACACTTCGATTGCACCCTCTGCGCTATTGGGCTTCACTATAGGTAAGCGACCCAAACGGGTCAATCTCATGCAAAATGTCGCCCTCACATTGAGGGTCTCTCGAGAGTAAAAATATCATGCTGGATTTATTGGGTGCGTTTGAGGAAATGCCGGAGTGGGATGAAGTTGCAGACCTGCTTTTCAATGCGGGATTGACGCTTAACCCCTCTGAATTGCACGGTGTGCTCGTCGGATTGATGGGGGCGGGCTTTAGTCCCGACGATAAACATCACTTAGAGCAAACGCTGGTTTCGGTGGAGAAGGCGGCTGGCGTGCAGTTGCAGGGTGAATTGGTCGAGATGGTCTCAAGGCTCAATCTGGCGACGTTGTCGGCTATCGTGGATACCGATTACGCGTTTCGCATGGTGATGCCCGATGACGATGACCCAATAGAACAGCGGTTGCGATCGTTTTCTAATTGGGTCACTGGATTTATCTCCGGTTTTACCGAGGGCATGACCGCAAGAAAGGCTATAGGGGCTACGATTCAGCCCGAGGTGGCAGAAGTACTGAAAGACTTTGCGGCGATAGCACAGGTCGATACCGACCAAGCGGAGTCTGAAGACGCAGAGCGTCAGCTTGAGGAGTTGGTAGACTACGCGCGACTCGCCGCGATCAGTCTTGTGCAAGACGCCATGAATTCAAAGGAGTTAGAAGCGTGAAGATTAGTAAGTCTGAGTTTGCAGCACGGCGAAAGCGACTGATGTCTGAAATGGCGCCTAATAGTGTGGCCATTATCCCTGCAGCGCGAGAAGTCACCCGCAGCAGAGATACGGAATATCCGTTTCGTCAGAACAGCGATTTCTTTTATCTCACGGGCTTTCAAGAACCCGATGGCATTTTGGTTCTTATACCCGGCCGTCGGCAGGGCCAGGTAATCATGTTCTGTCGAGACAGGGACCCCGAGCGCGAGCTGTGGGACGGCTATCGTCAGGGCCCGGAGGGCGTAGTGAAGAACCTCGGTATGAATGACGCCTACCCGATTAGCGACGTTGATGACATCGTCCCGGGTTTGATTGAGGGGCGCTCCACAATCTACTTTTCAATGGGGCATGATGATGCGTTCGATCGACAAGTACTGGGTTGGGTCAACAGTATCCGAGCCAAGGTCCGAACCGGTGCAAAGCCGCCTGGTGATATCTCAGATCTGTCTTTCCTACTCCACGAGCATAGGCTGATTAAGTCAGACGCAGAAATACGCGTGATGCAGCGTGCGGCAGACATTAGTTCTGAAGCCCATAGCCGCGCAATGCGCGAATCCACCCCCGGACGTTACGAGTACCACCTAGAGTCGGCTATTCAACATACCTTCGCAGAACATGGGGCGCGGTTTCCGGCTTATAACTCAATTGTTGGAAGCGGGAAGAACGCTTGCTGCCTTCATTACACGGAGAATAATTGCAAAATGTCCGCGGGTGATCTGGTCCTGATAGACGCTGGCTGTGAGTACGAAGGCTATGCGGCTGATATCACGCGTACTTTTCCAGTAGGCGGGCGTTTTACCAAAGAGCAGCGAGCGATTTATGACGTCGTTTTAAAGTCGCAACTCGCGGCCATAGCGGCAACCAAGCCCGGAAAAAAATGGAATCACCCTCACGATGTAACAGTCAAAGTCATCACAGAAGGGCTTGTAGAGCTGGGGTTATTGTCGGGCGATGTTGATGCGCTAATAAAGGATGGCGCTTATACGGATTTCTACATGCACAGAGCTGGGCACTGGCTAGGTCTAGATGTGCATGATGTGGGCGAGTATCGGATTGACGGGAAATGGCGGCCCCTTGAGCCAGGCATGGTGCTAACCATCGAGCCGGGTATCTACGTCGCTGCCGATAATATGAACGTCGATGAGAAGTGGCGCGGTATTGGTGTCCGTATTGAGGACGACGTTGTTGTCACTGAAAAAGGATGCCATGTCCTTACTTCTGGCGTACCGAAAGACGCGGATGAAATCGAAATGCTGATGGCCGCTGCTTAATGACGGATAAAGCACACGTAGTGATCGTTGGAGGGGGTCTTGCGGGCCTGCTCCTCGGTTGCGTCGTTGCGACAACCTGCAGGGATCGATTGTCAGTAACGCTTATCGAGCGTGCTTTGCCGGAGGCGCCAGAGGAATCGCTTGATACCCGAGCGACCGCTATAAGCCGAGGATCCAAAGCACTACTTGAGCGTTGGATGCTTTGGGAGGCTGTATCGAATGAGGCCAAGCCAATAGAGGATATCCATGTCTCGCGTGCCGCCCGCTTCGGTAGTGCAATGCTGCGAGACGCTCACGATGCAAGGGAGCCGATGGGCTGGGTTGTTGAAAATGTGTTGTTACAACAGGCGTTGGTGGCTCGGTGTGAGGCGGAAGGGGTCGCGCTCCTTGAGGGCCGGGAGGTGGTCGACTTTTGTGCCACACAAGAAAAACCCAAACTGACCCTCAGCAATGAGGAGGTCATCGAAGCCGATCTCGTAGTTATTGCCGATGGTGCTCAGTCGGCTTTGCGTGAATCGATCGGAATTGGGGCGATGCGCCACTCGGCGTCGCAGTTCGCGATTGCAGTCAATTGTGAGACTGACGGTGCCGATTCTGGTGTCGCTTATGAGCGCTTCACGCCTGAGGGGCCTTTGGCCTTACTCCCGATTCCCAACGGGTCCTCATCGCGCGCGCGCTACAACGTCATTTGGTGTGCGCACAAAGTGAAGCAGGCGGCTTTACTGGAAATGAGTGACGATGATTTCATTGGCGCGCTGCAGGCAGAATTTGGCTGGAGAGCAGGGAAGATTTTGCGCGTTGGCCGGCGAACAGGGTGGCCACTCGGAAAACTTGCGGCGCGTGAGCTTGTTCGGGCGCGCTGTGTTTTATTTGGTAACGCTGCACACACGCTTCACCCCGTTGCCGGTCAGGGCTTTAATCTATCGCTTAGAGATGTGGAGCGGCTGGCAACGGTCATTGCCACTGAAGCCGGGCAGGACGCGCCGTTCTCTTCGGTTGAGCGCCTGTGTGTTTTTACCGACATGAGTCGGAAAGATCACGAGCAAACTATGGGCGCAACGTCACTGCTGGCGGAAGTGCTCGATTCACCGTCGCCTGTCGTCGATGGTGTAGCGAGCCTTGCGTTGTCGACCTTGGATTTGACAGGGCCAATCAAACGCACTGTAGCTGAATTTGGAATGGGTAGGCGCTAAGGGTGGCTGATTATCAAGTCGATATCGTCATTGTTGGCGCAGGTGTCATAGGACTTTCTGCAGCCTTGGCACTCGCGCCGACCAAACTCAATATTGTGGTGCTTGACGCTCAGCCATCACACCGCCCCCCTCCAACCCAACGCGCTTTATCGGACTGGGCACCGCGAGTCACCGCGCTGACACCGGCGTCAACTAAGTTCCTGTCTGAACTGGGGGCTTGGCAAGCGATTTGGGATGGTGGTCGTGTCGGACCGTATACCGACATGGTGGTTTGGGACTCTGAGGGGACCGGGCTTGTAGAGTTCGATGCTAAATCGCTTTCACTCGATGCACTGGGTTACATCGTTGAGGCCCCGATAACCACTGATGCGCTCGTTAATCTGGCCAATCAAACCGCCAATATCACCATCGAATGGGACACGTGGTTGGCCCAATTAGATTTCGATGATCACCAAGCGACTGTAGTCACTCGTGCCGGGACAAACATTCGTGCGCAATTGGTCATTGGCGCCGATGGCGGGCGATCAGTGAGTCGTGANCTGGCAGGCATTCGCACCCGTCAGTGGTCTTATGGTCAAAAAGCNATTGTGGCNACTGTGCGNGTGGCACCGGGACATGCATCAGCATGCTGGCAGGCNTTCTTGCCGACCGGTCCACTCGCGCTCCTCCCCCTNTCGGAGACAGATCTGTGCTCCATAGTTTGGTCGCTTGATGATCAGGAGGCCCAATNCTGGATAGAGGCCGATGANNCCGCCTTTTTNAAGGGGTTAAATCTGGCTTTAGGCGGCAGGGGCCCGNAGGTGANTGACGTAAGTGAGCGNCAGCTTTTCCCCCTCGTGCAATGTCATGCGATTGATTATNTGAGTGACCGNTTCGTATTGGTTGGAGATGCGGCGCATGCCATACACCCTCTTGCAGGTCAGGGAATAAANCTGGGNTTGTCNGATGCAAAGGCGCTTGCTGCTGAGGTGCTGNTGGCACACAAGCGTAATGCAAAATGGTGGACCCCTTCTGTNTTGAAGCGTTACGAGCGTCAGCGTAAAGGGGATAACCTAGCCATGATGGCTGCCATGCAAGCCTTTAAATGGGGGTTTGGCAGTCGNCACCCCGCNGCCACCATGCTGCGNAATGCCGGGTTGACTGCGGTGGATGCCATGCCNTTAGCAAAGCGNTGGTTTATCAAGCAGGCGGTGGGAGAGGGTTGAGNGCANAAAGGCTTGCGANAAANCGAGCCTTNGCTACANGGGGTAGGTGTTNCATNTNNCTAATACACCCCGCCGTCAAACCCCGCTGTTAGACCCTNTCGTTACACCCCGACGTTAAACTCTGTATTTTAAAACCCGCTGTTNAAAAGAGTNCCGAAATCTCGGAAAACNCCNNCNGATTGGTAATCCTTAGCCTGCTAATTCCCCGCNTGTCGGACTACAATATGANNATTGTTTGTTTAATTGANNTCGAGGAANGCNTTCATGAGCCAGAATCCACCTGAACTTTATTACGCAAAGACCCACGAGTGGGTTCGTCGTGAAGAAGACGGAACGGTAACCGTGGGTATTACCGAGCACGCTCAGGACGCGCTGGGTGANGTCGTATATGTCGAAACACCGGAGGTAGGTGANTCGATAGCGGCTGGTGATCAGGCTGGTGTGGTTGAGTCAGTAAAAGCCGCGTCAGATATCTATGCGCCTTTGNCCGGTGAGGTTGTTGCNACAAACGAAGGGCTCGAGGATGCNCCCGAGACNGTCAATTCAGACGCGTTCAATGACGGTTGGTTCTTTAAGCTTCAACCCCAAGATATCAGTGAGCTCGATGCACTGATGTCCGCCGAAGAGTATGAACAGCTTTGCGATGAAGAAGATTAGCCTCGCAACGAAATAANGTCCCAGCCCTTNCGNACGGCTTCCTCGCGGAGCCGGTCGTCNGGGTCTACNGCAACAGCGCGATCTACGGTCCTAAGGAGCGGGAGGTCGTTGTGAGAGTCNCTGTAAAAGACNGCATTTTCCATAGACTTTTTGTTTTCCTCACACCACGTTTGTATGCGAGCCACCTTGCCTTGTGCAAACGACGGCATGCCCGTGGGCTTCCCCGTGTAACACCCCTCGATGATCTCGGCTTCACAGCCTATTANATGCTCCACACCTAGGCGATCTGCAATGGGCTGAGTAACGAGGGTGTTCGTCGCAGTAATGATGACGAGCGTATCGCCGAGCGCGCGATGCTGCTCTAAAAGCGCAAACGCAGCGTCCAGTAAAATCGGCTCGATATGATCCCGGACGAATTGCCGCTGAAGGGGTGCGAGCGTCTCTTTTGTCATCCCGGTCATTGGACCCAAAGCGAAGGCTAAATACTCGTCGATATTGAGCTCACCATTTTTATACTGATCATAAAAATGCGCATTCAGCGCTTTATGCTCGATGGCATCAACGCGCCCTTGGCTGACTAAAAAGTCACCCCACAGATGGTCCGAGTCGCCAGCGATGAGTGTGTTGTCGAGATCGAAGAGCGCAAGCCCCATGTAAGTTCCTTCGTTTAACGTGACGCTAANTNAATGACGTGTAAGCGCGGNGNCCTACGATGTGGGACACTACGCNNGTGAGAGTTTAGTACATATGTGTTTTGTCAGTTGAGAAATGCATCGAAAAGGACNTCTGTGAGTACATCAGAAAAAGATCGGGTAATTGATGAGGCGGGCTTTCGACCTAATGTCGGCATCGTCGTGACTAACCATAGTGGGCAAGTGCTATGGGGCAAGCGGGTGAAGGGCCGAGATTCTTGGCAGTTTCCTCAGGGCGGAATCAACTCAGGCGAGAGTCCCGAGCAGGCAATGTACCGTGAGTTGCAAGAAGAAATAGGGCTGCTTCCAGAGCATGTCACCCTGTTGGGCGTTACCAATGGGTGGTTGAGATATCGATTGCCCTCCAAATATATTCGTAAGCATGAAACGCCCATTTGTATTGGACAGAAGCAGAAGTGGTTTTTGTTAAGGCTTGATGCGCCGGATGACGCTGTTCGACTCGATTGCGATGAGACCCCAGAGTTTAAAGACTGGGAGTGGGTGAGTTACTGGTATCCGATTTCGTCGGTCGTCGATTTCAAGCAGCAGGTCTATCGTTCAGCGTTGTCCGAATTATCTGTGCTCACCCTGCCCGGCCCGACAGCTAAGCAAAAATCCAATTCACGGCGCCGCCGGCGAAAGCGTTAGCGCCAAAAAACCAGGGAAAGTTTAAGGTAGATAATGATCCAGTATCCCAATATCGACCCCATTGCACTCTCCGTGGGTCCCGTCTCAATCTATTGGTACGGGCTAACCTATGTCGGTGGGCTGATCTTCGCCTGGTGGCTCGGAAGGCAGCGAGCGCAGCTGGCGGGTTCCCCGATCAAAGTAGATCAAATTGACGACCTGATTTTCTACGCAGCGCTCGGCATTATTGCCGGTGGGCGCATCGGCTATGCGCTTTTTTATGGGTCGGGTTCGCTTGTGGACGACCCCCTCAGAATCGTTCGTATTTGGGAGGGCGGCATGTCCTTCCACGGTGGGTTCCTAGGCGTCGTTGTAGCGATGTGGTTCTTATGCCGACATCACAAAATTGAGTTCGGGGCGTTGGTTGATTTCATTGCACCACTTGCGCCCGTCGGTCTTGCTTTAGGTCGACTGGGGAACTTTATTAATCAGGAGTTGTGGGGGCGCCCCGCTGACGTGCCATGGGCAATGGTTTTCCCTAACGATCCTAGTGGATTGGCGCGCCATCCATCCCAGCTTTATCAATTTGCCATGGAGGGCATGCTGCTCTTCGGGCTGTTATTTTGGTTCACCCAAAGACCCAGGCCTCGGTGGTCGGCGGCAGGTTGCTTTTTGCTGGGTTATGGGGTGCTTCGCTCAGCTGCAGAACTCTTCCGTGAACCCGATGCCCACATAGGGTTTGACGCACTTGGTTGGATCACCCGAGGGCAATTATTATCGCTACCCATGATTATTGTAGGTGCGGCGATTATCATATGGGCTTATAGGCGCGATGCCAGGTCGTAGGACGTAAAATGCAACAGTATTTAAATTTGCTCAAAGATATTCGTGACAACGGCGTTGACCGAGGAGATCGCACGGGCACGGGCACTCGGTCAGTTTTTGGTCGTCAGCTTCGTTTTGACCTAGCTGAAGGCTTTCCGATTCTGACGACGAAAAAAGTGCACTTTAAGAGTGTCGTCAACGAACTTATCTGGTTTCTTAATGGCGACACCAACACCCAATGGCTCCGTGAAAACGGCGTATCAATTTGGGATGAATGGGCTACTGAAGCCGGTGAGCTAGGTCCGCTTTACGGTGCGCAATGGGTTAATTGGCCAACACGAGACGGTGGCAGCATTAACCAAATCGATTACGTCATCGATTGCCTGCGACACCGCCCTGAAAGTCGTCGCATCCTGTTTCATGCGTGGAATGTGGAATACCTTCCTGACGAGACGATGTCGCCTCAAGAAAACGTTGAGGCTGGCCGCATGGCGCTCCCGCCGTGTCACTTGCTTTATCAGTTCTATGTCGCGAACGGCAAGTTATCTGCGATGCTTTATATCCGCTCCAGTGATGCCTTCCTAGGCCTCCCTTTTAATATCGCCTCGGTGTCTTTATTGGTTCATATGCTGTGTCAGCAGGTAGAGCTGGAGCCGGGTGAAGTGGTTGTGACGATGGGTGACTGCCACTTATATAGCAACCATGCAGAGCAAGTAGAAACACAGCTCTCACGGCAGCCTAAGAGCAGACCAACGCTCGAGATTATGCGAAGGCCTAACAGCATCTACGACTATAGCTTTGAGGACTTCGCGCTTAGGGGCTATGACCCCGAACCCAACATTTCGGCCCCGGTCGCCATCTGATCATGCGAGTCGATGACAGTCTCCCTGTTGCGATAGTGGTCGCCGTTGCCGATAACGGCGTTATTGGTCGCGGTAATACCCTGCCCTGGCAGCTCCCAGATGATTTACAGCACTTCAAGCGGACAACACTTGGACGCCCCATTATCATGGGAAGAAAGACTTTTGAATCAATCGGTCGGCCATTACCGGGTCGGCTAAATATCATCCTTACGCGAGACGAAGCGTGGCGAGTGGACGGCGTGACAGTCGCTCATTCAATG
>NZIJ01000097.1 GCA_002689915.1 Halieaceae bacterium
AGGTCCTGCAGCCAATCAGAACTGTCAGCACTGCCAAACCATTGCGCCACTGAGGCTGGGAACAAAAGAATGGAGCTGGCGAAGATGGCGGGAATCACGCCGGCCATATTCACCTTGAGCGGCAAATGCGATGCAGGCGCTTGGTACATCTGACGCCCTTGCTGCCGCTTTGCATAGTTCACCGTGATGCGGCGCTGGCCGCGCTCGATAAAGACAACAAGTGCGATAACTACAATCGCAAGCGCCAAAACACCGAGCAAAATAAGAATGTTAAGTTCACCTTGGCGCGCTTGTTCGAGCGACTGGCCAATCGCTTGCGGCAAACCAGCCACAATGCCTGCAAAGATAAGCAGTGAAATGCCGTTACCAATGCCCTTTTCCGTAATCTGCTCACCGAGCCACATCATGAACACCGCACCGGTGACCAGTGACGTTATAGCGATCACGTAAAAGCCGAGGCTGGCATCATACGTTAGGCCCTGATTCGCCAAGCCGACCGTCATACCCGTACCCTGCACAAGGGCAAGAGCCACAGTAAGGTAACGCGTCCACTGGCTTATTCTCTTCCGACCTGACTCGCCTTCCTTCTTAATGGCATCCAGCTCAGGCGTCACTGCCGTCATGAGCTGCATGATGATCGACGCTGATATGTAAGGAAGAATACCAAGTGCCAGAATACTCATACGCTCGAGCGCACCGCCCGAGAATACGTTGGCAAGCCCCAATATTGTTCCCTGATTTTGATCAAACAACGCAGATAACTGCGCAGGATCGATCCCCGGTACCGGAATGTGTGTTCCGATTCGGTAAATAATCAGGGCAACCAGAACAAAACGGAGTCGGCTGAACAGCTCACCCATTCCCGCGTTATTCATTGAAGGCATACCGTTGGCCATGATTACGCCTCAACGCTCCCGCCGGCCGCTTCGATTGCTTCGCGCGCGCCTTTGGTGACCTTAAGGCCCTTCACGTTGACTGCCTTGGTGATTTCTCCAGACAGGAACACACGAGCGCGCAATACGTCGTCTTTGACTAAATCGGCCGCCTTTAACGCTGCCAGGTCAACCGTATCGCCTTCAACCGCATTGAGCTCGTGCAAACGCACTTGCGCAGTCGTACGACCAATTCGCGATGTGAAACCGTACTTCGGCAACCGCTTCTGAAGTGGCATCTGACCACCCTCAAAGCCTGCGCGAACGGTACCACCTGAGCGCGCTTTCAAACCTTTGTGGCCACGACCGGCTGTTTTACCAACACCCGAACCGATTCCACGGCCAACGCGCTTTGCGTCGCGCTTAGCACCTGGTGCAGGGCTCAGCGAATTCAAACGAAGTTCATCACCCATTATGCCTGCTCCTCAACTCGTACAAGGTAGTGAACCTTGTTAATCATTCCGCGTACTGAAGGCGTATCTTCAACTTCAACCGTGTGGTTAATACGTCGAAGACCTAAGCCGCGTACACACGCCTGGTGATTCTTCAGGCGACCATTGATGCTCTTCACCAATGTCACTTTGATCATTTCTTTGCTCATCACCTACTTCCTCTTAGCTGAAGATTTCTTCAACTGACTTGCCGCGCTTTGCAGCAACGTCTTCGGGTGAAACCATGTCGCGCAGACCGTTGTAAGTCGCACGCACCACGTTGGCGGGGTTTGTAGAGCCGTAGCACTTCGCGAGAACGTTTTGAACGCCTGCGATTTCAAGTACCGAACGCATCGCACCACCCGCAATGACACCCGTACCTTCAGAGGCGGGCTGCATGTAAACCTTTGACGCACCGTGGCGGGCCTTAACAGGGTACTGGAGCGTACCGTTAACCAGTTCCACAGAGATCATGTTTCGGCGAGCCGCTTCCATCGCTTTCTGGATAGCCACTGGGACCTCGCGCGCCTTACCGCGACCGAAGCCTACTTTACCCTTACCGTCACCAACCACTGTCAGCGCAGTAAAGCTCATGATGCGGCCACCCTTTACGGTTTTGGCAACACGGTTTACCTGAACCAGCTTCTCCTGAAGGTCGCCTTCAGTGCGCTGATCACCTTGTCTCTTATCGTTTGCCATGGCTTAAAACTCCAATCCGCCTTCGCGCGCCGCATCCGCTAGCGCTTTAACTCGACCGTGATACTTATAACCTGAGCGATCAAATGCCACTTCAGTTACACCTGCTGCTTTCGCCCGCTCTGCCACTAACTTGCCAACGGCTGCAGCGGCTTCGATGTTGCCCGTTGCGCCACTGCGGAGGTCTTTGTCCAATGTAGAAGCCTGAGCCAACACACGGTCACCTTCGCCGTTAATGATCTGCGCATAAATATGACGCGGCGTACGGTTTACCGTAAGACGAACATCACCAGCGGTACGCATACGAACACGCGACTTGCGTGCGCGGCGCAAACGCGCCTGAGTCTTATCATTCATCGCTTTACCCGTTACTTCTTCTTGGCTTCCTTACGTCGGACGTACTCGTCTGCGTATCGGATACCTTTGCCCTTGTATGGCTCTGGTGGACGGAAGCTGCGAATTTCAGCTGCCGCTTGACCCACTGCCTGCTTATCAGTTCCTCGAATCACGATCTCTGTCTGTGTCGGTGTCTCTGCAGACAATCCTTCAGGCAGTTCGTAGTCAACTGGGTGTGACAAACCGAGGCTCAAATTAACGGTCTTACCGGATGCCTTGGCACGATAGCCCACACCGTTAAGTACCAATTTCTTTTCCCAACCATCAGTGACACCGACGACGAGGTTGTTTAGCAACGCCCGCGTTGTACCCGCCATAGCGCGGTTGGTATCGAAGTCGTAAATGATCTGTGCGACGCCCTCGTTGACATCGATACTGATGCCATCCGTCAACGTCATTTCCATTGTCCCTTTACCACCCTTTACTGAAACGCTGCTGCCATTAATGTTGACCTCAACGCCCTTCGGAAGGCTGACCGGGCTATTCGCTACACGTGACATGAATCGATTCTCCCGCTCTCAATTAAAATACTGTGCAAAGGACTTCGCCACCGACGCCCTGCGCCTTGGCTGCACGGTCGGTCATAACGCCCTTTGAAGTCGATACGATCGCTACGCCCAAACCACCTCGGACATTCGGCATTTTGTCTTTACCTGCATACCGACGAAGCGATGGCTTACTGAATCGCTCGATCTCTGCGATCACTGGCTTGCCGTTGTAATACTTCAGCTCGATGCTTAGACGTGGCTTGCCTTCCGCAGATTCAACGCGATGACCTGAAATGTAACCTTCGTCTTCGAGAACTTGGGCGACAGCCGCTTTTAACTTGGATCCAGGCATGTCGACAAACTTCTTACCCGCCATTTGTGCATTACGCACTCGGGTCAACATGTCACTGATAGGATCTTGCATACTCATAGTCGTTCGTCTCCGTTACCAGCTTGACTTAACCAAGCCCGGTACATCACCACGCATAGCGGCTTCACGTAACTTGTTTCGGCACAAACCAAACTTGCGGTAAACGCCGTGTGGGCGACCCGTAATCTGGCAGCGTCTCTGCTGGCGTACTGGGTTCGCGTTNCGCGGTAGCTTTTGCAGCGCAATNTGCGCTTCCCANCGCGCGTCATCATCCGCATTAACGTCCGCAATAATCTCTTTCAACTTGGCCCGCTTGNCCGCGTACTTAGCNACGGTACGCGCGCGCTTATTCTCTCTGGCCACCATCGATTTCTTAGCCATAACTCTGCCTCAGCCCTTAAATGGGAAGTTAAAGGCGCTNAGTAANGCGCGCCCCTGATCGTCGTTCTTCGCCGACGTCGTGATAACAATNTCCATGCCACGCAACTTATCCACCTGGTCGTAATCGATCTCAGGGAANATGATNTGCTCGGTAACACCCATCGCAAANTTACCGCGGCCGTCGAACTGNTTGCCGCTGACGCCACGGAAGTCACGAATACGCGGAATCGCGATTGAAATTAAGCGNTCCAAAAACTCNTACATACGCTCGTCGCGCAAGGTNACCTTGCAGCCGATTGGCCANCCGTCNCGNATCTTGAACCCGGCGATCGACTTGCGAGANTTCGTCACAACAGGCTTCTGGCCGGCGATCTTNGTCATGTCCGCAACCGCGCTCTCGAGAACCTTCTTGTCTCCNACTGCCTCACCCACACCCATGTTCAACGTAATNTTCGTGACACGGGGCACTTCCATCACATTCGAGAGCCCAAGCTCTTCTTTGAGCTTTGGCGCGATCTCGCTGCGATACCTATCTTTAAGCGTTGCCATTATTAGCTACCTCAAAAGCCTTCATTTACGCGTCAATCGCGCTGCCGTCCGACTTGTAGATTCGAACTTTTTTACCGTCTTCCACTTTGTAACCAACGCGATCAGCCCGACCGGCTTCCGAGTTATAAATAGCTACATTAGAGATTTGAATGGGCGCCTCTCGCTCAACGATACCGCCCGAAACACCCGCCTGAGGGTTTGGCTTGGTGTGCTTCTTAATCATGTTGATACCAGAGACCACCAGCTTGCCCGTATCGAGGACCTGACGCACAGTACCGCGCTTGCCCTTATCACGGCCCGCAATCACGATTACTTCGTCGTCGCGTTTAATCTTTGCCATTACCTTCTTCTCCTAACTCGGGCCGCTCAGATTACTTCTGGCGCCAGCGAGATGATCTTCATGAATTTCTCACCGCGAAGCTCGCGCGTCACAGGACCGAAGATACGCGTNCCGATTGGCGCGTCCGAGTTGTTTAACAACACCGCCGCGTTCTCATCGAACTTGATCAACGAGCCATCTGGTCGACGCACACCTTTACGAGTGCGAACCACAACCGCGCGCATAACNTGGCCTTTNTTGACCTTGCCGCGAGGNATAGCCTCTTTAACCGTGACCTTGATGATGTCTCCAACNCGTGCATAACGACGCTTAGAACCACCCAACACCTTGATGCACATAACGCGACGCGCACCGCTGTTGTCTGCCACTTCCAAATACGATTCGGTCTGAATCATTTCCCTACCTCATACCGCGGCGNATTGCCGCATTGGTCTTTAACTCAAGCGATGTCTGTCGCTACCTCAACGACGTCAACCAGCATCCAAGACTTTGTCTTAGACANTGGTCGAGACTCAGCAACCAGCACGGTGTCTCCCATNCCAGCACGATTGTCTTCATCGTGAGCNTGTACCTTTGANGAGCGCGTAATGTACTTACCGTAAACGGGGTGCTTNACACGACGTTCAATCAATACAGTGATCGTCTTATCCATCTTGTCGCTAACAACACGACCTTGGAGCGTACGAGCTGTGTCTTCCGCTGCTGCCATCACTGACCTGCCTTCTGTTGCAATACTGTTTTAACNCGCGCGATATCACGCTGCGTCTGCTTCAATAAGTGTGTCTGACCGAGCTGACCTGTNGCCTTNGCCATNCGGAGCTTGAACTGCTCNTCACGNANATCGAGCAACTGCTTNTTCAGATCGTCNACNGACTTCTCTANTAGTTCACTCGCTTTCATCACATCACCGATCGCTTAACAAATGNNGTCTGNANNGGNAGNTTNGCCGCNGCNAGNGCAAANGCCTCGCGTGCNANCTCNTCAGAAACGCCTTCNACNTCNTACAACACNCGGCCNGGCTGNATCTGNGCTACCCANTACTCAACGTTACCCTTACCTTTACCCTGACGAACCTCGAGAGGCTTACCTGTAATAGGCTTGTCTGGGAAGATTCGAATCCAAATCTTTCCGCCACGCTTGATGTGACGAGTCATTGTTCGACGAGCCGCCTCGATTTGACGCGCCGTGATTCGTCCACGCCCCGTCGCCTTCAATGCGTACTCACCGAAACTTACCTTGCTGCCCCGCTCAGCCAGACCGCGATTACGGCCTTTTTGCATCTTGCGGAACTTTGTTCTCTTGGGTTGCAACATACTTCAGTCCTTGCCCAATTAGCTCGCGGTCGCGCGACGTGGCGCTTCCTGGCCCTCATCGGTATCACCGATGATTTCACCTTTGAAAATCCAAACCTTCACACCAATTACACCGTAAGTGGTGTGTGCCTCGTACGTTGCGTAGTCGATGTCCGCACGCAATGTGTGCAGCGGTACGCGCCCTTCTCGATACCATTCAGATCGCGCGATCTCAGCACCACCGAGTCGACCACCAACCTGTACTTTGATTCCCTCAGCACCCTGGCGCATTGCGTTCTGCACGACGCGCTTCATTGCCCGACGGAACATAACGCGACGCTCAAGCTGCTGTGCCACGTTCTGAGCAACCAAACGTGCATCCATGTCAGGCTTGCGGATTTCCTCGATCGTAATGTGAACCGGAACACCCATACGCTTGCTGAGCTCTTGGCGGAGCGCTTCCACGTCTTCGCCTTTCTTACCGATTACGATGCCAGGACGCGCAGTGTGAATAGTGACCCGCGCTGTCTGAGCTGGACGTTCGATAACCACACGACTTACCGATGCCGCATCGAGACGCTTCAAGATGTACTCGCGCACCTCAAGATCTGTCACCAACTGCGACGCGTAGTTCTTGCTATCTGCATACCAAACCGAGTTGTGGTCCTTGACCACACCTAGGCGGATACCAGTCGGATGTACCTTCTGACCCATGCGACCCTCTCCTTAGTTATCGTTGTCAGCGACGCCTACCGTGATATGGCAGGTGCGCTTAAAAATACGATCGCCACGACCTTTAGCACGTGCACGCATGCGCTTCATGGTCATACCTTCGTCGACGAAAATAGTTGCAACACGCAACTCGTCGACGTCAGCACCGTTGTTGTTCTCTGCGTTAGCAATCGCAGAGTTCAACAGTTTGCGAACAATGTGAGCACTTTTCTTCGTGCTNAATTCGAGCAGCGTTAANGCTTCGCCAACCGGCATACCNCGCACTTGGTCAGCGACCAAACGGGCCTTCTGAGCCGAGATGCGAGCGCCGCGCAATTTTGCTGAGACTTCCATCATCTTTCTCCGTACGCCTTAGCGCTTCGCTTTCTTATCGACGATGTGACCGCGATAAGTACGCGTTGCCGCAAACTCACCGAGNTTGTGGCCAACCATATCTTCGTTGATCAGGACCGGNACGTGCTGACGACCGTTGTGAACGGCAATTGTCAAACCCACCATATCCGGTGCAATCATGGANCGACGAGACCATGTCTTAATGGGACGTCGATCGTTTTTCTCTAGCGCCGTCTCGACCTTCTTCAATAGGTGAAGATCGATGAAGGGGCCTTTTTTCAATGAACGTGGCATCTCTTATCTCCCCTTACTNCTTGCTACGACGACGNACAATAAGATTGTCCGTACGCTTGTTTTTACGAGTTTTGTAACCCTTGGTTGGCACACCCCATGGCGTCACAGGATGACGNCCACCCGATGTCCGACCNTCACCACCACCATGNGGGTGATCGACTGGGTTCATGGCCACACCGCGAACNGTTGGGCGAACACCNCGCCATCGAGACGCACCCGCCTTACCCAACTTACGCAGACTGTGCTCATTGTTGGANACTTCGCCCAGTGTCGCGCGACAATCTACAGGGACCTTNCGCATCTCACCTGAACGCANACGAATGGTCGCGTANTGACCCTCGCGAGCAACCAACTGAACAGCGGCGCCAGCAGAGCGGGCCAGCTGNGCACCTTTACCAGGCTTGAGCTCAATTGCGTGAATCACTGCACCGACGGGNATATTACGAATCGGTAAGCAGTTACCCGCTTTGATCGGTGCCGCAGCGCCTGATANCAATGTATCGCCNGCCACAACGCCCTTTGGCGCAATAATGTAGCGGCGCTCGCCATCGGCAAATAACAAAAGTGCAATGTGCGCNGTGCGNTTNGGATCGTANTCAACGCGCTCAACCTTCGCTGGAATGCCATCNTTGGTGCGCTTGAAATCGATAACGCGGTAGTGATGNTTGTGNCCGCCGCCGATGTGGCGCGTTGTGATGCGNCCGAGGTTGTTACGACCACCCGTCTTCGAGTTTTTCTCGAGGAGCGGCGCATACCCACGGCCCTTGTGCAGATCTTNGTGCACCACGCGAACGTGATGACGGCGGCCTGCTGATGTCGGTTTACTTTTTACGACTGCCATGACCTATACCTCTTAATTGATCGTCGCAAAGTCAATCTCTTGACCTTGCGCCAAACGAACATAAGCCTTCTTCCACGTCGGCTTCGTCGTCAAACCAAAACGGTTGCGCTTCGATTTGCCTTTGACGCGCAGAGTCTTAACGTCGTCAACCNCCACTTTGAACAGCTGCTCCACGGAGTGCTTGATCTCTTCCTTAGTTGCATCGAGNGCAACACGGAAAACGTATTGGTTGTTCGCGTCTGCGACAATAGCCGCCTTCTCTGACACGTGAGGCCCCATCAAAATCTGGAATACTCGCTCCTGATTCATGCCAAAGCCTCCTCAAACTTTTTCACTGCGTCGACNGTCACCACNACCTTCTCATGAGCAATGAGACTGACTGGATCCACGCCTTCCACGTCACGCACGTCTACTTTGTGNAGGTTGCGCGAAGCNAGATAGAGGTTTTGATCNACCTCAGANGCCACGATCAACACATTNTCNAAGCCGTAGCCCTTGAGCGCTTCAACCAAAAGCTTCGTTTTCGGCTGCTCAAGACTCATGCTCTCAACNACAACCAAACGCTCACTNCGCGCCAGCTCAGACAAAATTGAACGCATCGCAGAGCGATACATCTTCTTGTTCACTTTCTGGCTGTGATCCTGCGGTGACGCCGCGAANGTCACACCACCACTACGCCANATTGGAGANCGAATCGTTCCCGCTCGAGCACGACCCGTNCCCTTTTGACGCCATGGNTTCTTNCCACCNCCNGCAACCGCCGAGCGATTTTTCTGAGCACGTGTGCCCTGACGGCCACCCGCGAGATACGCNGTAACCACCTGGTGGATCAACGACTCGTTGTAGTCCCTTGCGAATGTCGCTTCGGAGACCTCAACAGTGCCTGGCTTCTTCTTTCCAGGCTTAACTACATTTAATTCCACGGTAAGCCTCCTTAGCGACGCGACTTAGTCGTTGGGCGAACNATTACGTCACCGCCGGGAGCTCCGGGNACCGCACCTTTGATGAGCAACAGATTGCGCTCAACATCAACACGAACCACTTCGAGACCCTGCGTGGTAACACGCTCAGCACCCATATGACCTGCCATNTTCTTACCCTTGAANACACGCCCAGGGGTTTGGCATTGACCGAGCGAACCCGGAGCACGATGNGACAGCGAGTTTCCGTGCGTGGCGTCTTGCATACTGAAGTTCCAGCGCTTAACACCGCCCTGGAATCCCTTACCTTTNGACTGACCCGCGACGTCNACCTTCTGGCCTTGCTCAAATCGTGCAACGGTTAGCTCAGCGCCCAATTCGAACGCCTCGTCTGAGCCNTCCAAGCGNAACTCCCAGAGTCCCGTTCCGGCTTCAACACCTGCGGCAGCGAAATGGCCCGCTTCTGGCTTGCTAACTTTTGAGGCCTTGCGGTTACCCGCTGTGACCTGAATTGCTCGATACCCATCGGTATCTTGCTCTTTGATTTGAGTGACGCGGTTTGGAACAACTTCCACTACGGTCACTGGTACTGATACACCGTCTTCGGTAAACACACGTGTCATACCTGATTTACGGCCGACTATTCCCACAGTCATGGTACTAACCTCTCCGTGTACGGGGCTTAACCCTCTATGGCCGAGTAATTGCCTTACTCGTTACACACCCAGCGAACTGGGCAGGCTTACTTCTAAATTGTCGCTATGCCAAGCTGATTTGGACTTCAACGCCCGCAGCAAGGTCTAGCTTCATCAACGCGTCAACGGTCTTTTCCGTTGGCTCGATAATGTCCATGAGTCGCTTGTGTGTGCGAATCTCGTACTGGTCACGAGCATCCTTGTTCACGTGAGGTGATACGAGGATGGTGAACTTTTCCTTCTTCGTTGGAAGTGGGATGGGTCCACGGACCTGCGCGCCTGTTCGGCGTGCCGTCTCGACGATTTCCTGAGTGGAAGCGTCGATGAGTTTGTGATCGAACGCCTTAAGGCGGATTCGAATACGTTGATTCTGCACAAGCAATCTCCTAAAAAAACCGGTACCCGCAAGGGATCCCGAAAAAAAGAGAGCGAAGTCTAAGGACGTGGGTGGGTAGTGTCAACTGCAATTTAGTGTCAGTTATTACCGTTTGCCNGTTTTTTTCCAAAAAACAAAAACGGGCCCTCGGGCCCGTTGACAATTGCNTNNTNCNCGCGACTCAAAAAGCCACGCNACCNATGATCTAACTCAAACGAATCGGCAGTTCACGGACACGTTGCCCTGATGCCGCGAAGATGGCGTTGCCAATCGCTGGCGCTACGGGAATCAAAGGNGGCTCNCCCAGACCACTTGGGAACTCCTCACTNTCGATAAACGCAATATCGAGCTCAGGCACATCACGCATTCGCAAAGGTGTGTAGCGATCGAGATTCTGCTCGGCCACCTCGCCATCGGCAAAGCTCGCTCCCTCGTGAAGCGCGAGACTCACGCCCCAAAGCGCCGCCCCCTCTGCCTGCGCCATTGCGCCGTCNGGGTTGACAACGGTACCCACGTCAATCGTTTGCCATAGTTTCTTTAGNGTCACATCGCCTGAGACTGGGTCCACNGCAACATGCGCCACACAGGCNACCCATGTTGGCATACCGCGCTCCTGGCCGTGNCCCACACCNATGCCCAAGCCCTCNTTGGCAGGCATATTGCGACCCCAGCCAGNGCGCTCAGCAACNTCTTTGAGCACCCTNGCCAGNCGCCTTGCTCCGCCTGCNGTACTCCCGNCNCCACCGGCGTTTTTACCCTCTCCATCAAGCATGCNAAGCCGCATAGCNACCGGATCNTGCCCCTGCTTGTGCGCAATCTCATCNAGGAAACTTTCAACNCCCCAACTTATCCATCCAGGACCNACTGCNCGNAGCCATCCNGGNAAGAANGTCTCTTGAGCAAGCTCATTGTTGATNGCCCTGACTCGGTGCGCTGGCAAACTGTACCAGTGGTCNGCCCCNTTAATCGAAAAACCGTCGATCTGNCCTTCACCGTCGATGCCGGTACCGATGAACCCTGGCGCCATGGTCTTNGTCGGCCAGCCAGCCACAACCGCNTGGTCGATNCCACTCAGCGANCCGTCGTCATCAAAGGATGCCTCAAANGCGCAGACCGAGGGTGACCGCACGCAGTCAAAGCGACTGTCTGATGANCGATCAAANATNAGCTTCACNGGTCGGTTCAATTCACGTGCTGCCAGCGCCGCTGGNATCATCTGATCACCAAACAGCCGCCTACCGTAACCGCCGCCCAAATAGTATTGGTGAATCACNATATCCGTCTCAGGCATCTCGAGCGCTTGGGCNAGGTAAGGCAGAATCAATGACTGCCATTGATTGCCCGCGTGAATATGGCATTTNCCATCAGCCCCAAATTCCACCAACGCGTTCTGCGGCTCCATGGTGAAGTGCAGNGCGGTGCTCGTGGTNTACGTNGCNGTCAATGAACCCGCTGCCCTNGCNTTNGCGGCCGATATGTCTCCCTCACTGACAAAAAGNGCACCNGCTTCAGGGNCAGACGCGAGACGCGCACCCTCCTCCAAAATCGCGGACTCNGTCACCTTGGCAGTAGGNCCAGACACCCATTCCACNNTTACGGCCTTNGCGGCTTTTAATGCNGCCGGCATCGTCTCAGCAGCGACGACNACNCAGGCTTGNACNGTCTGACTTGGGTCTTTGATTTCAATGGCGCCGATGTAGCCNTCAATGGACTTCGCTGCGCGCTCGTCAATCTGCACNACCTGACTCCCGTAGCGGGTAGGTGGTAGAAGCGGCATAGCGTACGCCATACCTGGAAGCTCTGCATCGAGACCGTACACAGCAGAACCTTGTGATTTATCAGCCACATCAAGGTTTCTGAGGTCACGGCCAATCACCTGACGATCGGCGGGCGCCTTAACCGGCATCGACGCGAGCTCATCTTCGGTGATGGTCCGCGAAAAATCACCGTTACTCACCACCTCAGCAAAAGTCAGTGACTTTGTGCCTGAGGAAATAATGCCCTTCTCAGCACGACAGGTTTGCGCATCAACGCCCATGAGCTTTGCCGCCGCATCGATCAATATCGTCCGACCTGCTGCACCGGCCTGTGACAGGGCCGTAAACGATGTATGAACAGACCACGAGCCACCCGTCACCATCACCCCCCATTTAGGGTCGGTATCGACGTGCTTGAAGGACACCGTTGACCAATCCGCTCCCAGCTCATCCGCAACGATCTGAGCCAGCGACGTCCCTACGTGTTGACCCATTTCCGCTCGTACAATATTGATCAGCACCTCGCCGGCGCCATTAATTTCAAACCAAATATTGGGCGAAAATAATTTTGTGAGATCACCGGTCGCAAGCGCTTTCGATGCTTGATCGGAGCTGCAACCGGACACAAGCGAGCCCATACTCATCATGAGCGACGATCCGGCAATNCCNGCAATAAACGATCNTCGCGACAGACCCTGCTCGGCTTTTTGTAAACGCTCTTTNAGAACCTTNCTCATGACATTGCCCCTCCGCTNGCCGCCGTTTTAATGGCCTTTTTAATGCGAGGGTAAGCCATACAGCGACANAGGTTGCCATTCATCGCGTTAACAATTTCCTGGTCAGAAGGATTNGGATTGGATTCCAANAGACCTGCAGCCTGCATGATTTGACCTGACTGGCAGTAACCACACTGAGGCACTTGNACCTCCGTCCATGCNGTCTTTAGTGCCTCTCCAACGGGTGTCGCNAGNCCTTCAATCGTTGTCACCGACTTTCCNGAAACTGCGCTNACNGGCGTAATACACGAGCGCATTGGGTTNCCATCGATATGGACCGTGCATGCGCCACACTGCGCAATACCACAGCCAAATTTTGTNCCACGCAACTTTAACTCCTCGCGCAGCACCCACAANAGCGGCGTATCNCNCTCGCTCGCTGCGGTGACCACTTCACCGTTCAAAATGAAATCGACCATGGTGCGTCCTCTGTTATTAGTTTTATCTGAATATTGGTATTGCTACGGTTTTAACAAAGAACAGGCTTCTTGCCAAAAAAAACCCGCAAAATGCGGGTTTTAAGAACAGCCTCGGTGCGCAGGGCAACCCTGCACCGGAATTTAAAACGTGTTTTTCCCAATAATGCTCTGGGCGACATTGCTAGGCGCCTCGGAATATCGGGCAAACTCCATGGTGTAGGTAGCGCGGCCTTGTGTCGCTGAGCGCAAATCCGTCGCGTACCCAAACATTTCTGCTAACGGGACGTCGGCATCGACTATTTTTCCAGACGCACTGTCTTGCATGCCCAAGATCAAACCACGCCGCCGATTTAAATCTCCGACCACGTCGCCCATATTCTCCTCAGGCGTGACCACCTCCACCTTCATGATGGGCTCAAGCAGTACCGCACCGCCCTCTTCTGACAGTTTCTTTGTTGCCATGCTTGCCGCAATTTTGAAGGCCATTTCGTTGGAGTCGACATCGTGGAATGACCCGTCGTACAAGGTGGCTTTCAAGCCCAGTAATGGGTAACCAGCGAGCACACCATTTTGCATCTGCTCCTCAATGCCCTTGTTGACTGCGGGGATATACTCGCGAGGCACCGCACCGCCAACAATTTCATTGACGAACTCGAGGCCTTCAGCACCCTCATCTTCTGCGGGCTCAAAGCGCACCCACACATGACCGTACTGCCCGCGTCCCCCCGACTGGCGCACAAACTTACCCTCGATCTCGGCAGTATTGAGAATGCGCTCTCGGTAGGCCACTTGTGGCTTGCCAATATTGGCCTCAACACTGAATTCGCGACGCATTCGGTCCACGATAATATCGAGGTGGAGTTCACCCATACCTGAGATGATCGTCTGCCCCGTCTCCTCGTCAGTCCTGACGCGAAACGAAGGATCCTCCTGAGCAAGCTTCGATAGCGCAACTGCCATCTTTTCCTGATCCGGCACTGAGCGTGGTTCAACGGCAACCGAAATCACGGGCTCAGGAAACTCCATTCGTTCGAGAACGACTGGGCTATTGACGGCGCAAAGGGTATCCCCCGTGGTGACATCCTTTAGCCCGATGGCCGCCGCAATATCACCCGCCAAAACCTCTTTTATCTCTTCACGGCTATTAGCGTGCATCTGAACCATTCGGCCAACACGCTCTTTCTTACCCTTCACCGAGTTAAAAATCGCGTTACCCGATTCGAGCTTACCCGAGTAAACACGGAAAAACGTCAAGGTGCCGACATAAGGGTCGGTTGCGATTTTGAAGGCCAATGCCGAAAACGGCTCATCATCTCCTGACTCGCGAGTAACCGGGGTCTCTCCATCGAGCTCGGTCCCTTCGATCGCCTTCACTTCAGTGGGTGACGGTAAGAACTCAACGACCGCGTCAAGCACCGCTTGCACACCCTTATTTTTGAACGCGCTACCACCAAGCACTGGGACAATCTCATTAGCGAGTGTACGCGCGCGAATGCCTGCCTTGATCTGCTCTTCAGACAGCTCGCCCGTCTCGAGGTATAGCTCCATGAGCTCGTCATTTGCCTCAGCCGCCGACTCGACAAGGTACTCACGCATCTCATCGCATTGATCGACCAGATCGTCGGGGATCGGCGCGTATTCGAAGGTTGTACCGCGATCACTCTCATTCCAGATGATCGCTTTATTTTTTATAAGGTCGATAACACCGACAAAATCTTCCTCGGCACCAATCGTCATCTGCAGGGGCACCGCATTGCAGTCGAGTCGATCCCTGAGCTGATCAACAACTTTCATGAAGTCCGCGCCGGCGCGGTCCATCTTATTCACGAATACCATGCGCGGTACGGCGTACTTATTAGCCTGACGCCACACCGTCTCTGTTTGCGGTTGCACGCCTGATGAACCGCACAGCACGACCACAGCACCGTCTAAAACGCGCAAAGAGCGTTCAACTTCGATCGTAAAGTCTACGTGTCCGGGCGTATCGATGATGTTGATACGGAACTCATCAAACTGCCCATCCATGCCTCGCCAAAAGCATGTTGTCGCAGCCGATGTAATGGTGATGCCGCGTTCCTGCTCCTGCTCCATCCAATCCATGGTCGCAGCACCGTCGTGAACCTCTCCAATTTTATGGGAGACACCAGTGTAAAAAAGAACGCGTTCGGTAGTGGTGGTCTTACCGGCATCGACGTGGGCGCAAATTCCGATATTGCGATAGCGGTTAATCGGGGTTTTGCGAGCCACGTTGATACCTCGTCGCTGTAGTCAGCGAAATTAGAATCGGAAGTGCGAGAATGCCTTGTTGGCCTCTGCCATACGGTGCACGTCTTCACGCTTTTTCACCGCATTTCCTTTGCCTTGTGACGCATCCATGATCTCGCCAGCTAGACGTTGACGCATAGACTTCTCGCCACGGTTGCGGGCGTAATCTACGAGCCAGCGCATCGACAAAGCGACACGACGGGCAGGACGAACTTCGACAGGCACCTGATACGTCGCACCACCAACACGGCGCGACTTTACTTCAACCATAGGCGCGATATTTTCAAGCGCTTCGTCAAAGACTTCAATTGGGTCACGATTACTGCGCTCTTCAACGAGTGTCAGTGCGCCGTAAACGATGGACTCAGCGACAGACTTCTTACCGCTGATCATCACGTGGTTCATAAATTTTGCGAGGGTTGTGTTCCCGTACTTGGGATCGGGAATCACTTCACGTTTTGCAACAACGCGTCTTCTTGGCATGTCTTTCTCTCTTCTTCAGGTTACACAGCCACGTTAGGGCTGTCCTTACTGTCACACGGGGTGACACTCTGGCTGCAAAGCAGCCGATTCTTTGTATTACGACCTTACTTAGGTCGCTTCGCTCCGTACTTGGAACGAGCCTGACGACGGTTAGCAACGCCAGACGTATCGAGGCTTCCTCGGACTGTGTGGTAACGGACACCAGGCAAGTCCTTTACACGACCACCGCGAATCAAAACAACGCTGTGCTCCTGCAGGTTGTGGCCTTCACCACCGATGTATGACGACACCTCAAAGCCACTTGTTAAACGAACACGGCAAACCTTACGCAGTGCCGAGTTGGGCTTCTTTGGTGTTGTTGTGTAAACGCGAGTGCAAACGCCTCGACGCTGTGGGCATGCCTGCAGTGCAGGTACACCACTCTTCGTTACTTTACGCTTGCGCGGCTTTCGCACTAGCTGATTGATTGTTGCCATTCGGCCTTAACTCCAAGTCGTTAAGCGCGCCTCAAAAAAGGCGCTATAAAAAAGAGCGCGAAGTCTAATGACGGGGACCTGCCCCGTCAAGTTCGCGCCACCCAATTACTCAGCATCACCCTCGGTGGTTGCTGCATTCTCTAGCTCAGCGGCGAGTGCTTGTGCCAAATCATCGGCGGCCCCCGCTTTTTCGAGTTCCTCAGCGAAGCTCTCTGAGAACTCCTCAGCCGACATCTGAACACCTGACTCGCTATCCAGGGCACGCTGACGTCGACGCTCCTCGTGGTGCGCAAGACCCGTACCAGCCGGAATCAGACGACCAACGATGACGTTCTCCTTCAAACCGCGGAGGTAATCACGCTTTCCAGTCACCGCAGCCTCGGTAAGAACACGCGTTGTTTCCTGGAACGAAGCGGCAGAGATGAAGCTCTCAGTCGCCAGTGACGCCTTTGTGATGCCCAGAAGTTCTCGGTCAACAGACGGTCGAACCAACCCTTCAGCATCCATTCGATCACACTCTTCAAGGAACGCATTCCACTCGATCTGCTCGCCCTTGATAAAGGTAGAGTCACCGGCAGAAACAACATTCGCCTTACGGAGCATCTGACGCACAATGACTTCAATGTGCTTATCGTTAATCTTCACACCCTGGAGGCGATAGACCTCTTGGATTTCGTTAACGATGTACTTCGCAAGCTCGGGAATACCCTTCAAACGCAGGATATCGTGCGGGCTAAGTGGACCTTCAGAGACGACTTCACCCTTCTCTACCTGTTCACCTTCGAACACCGAAAGCTGACGCCACTTCGGAATAAGCTCTTCGTAGTGATCAGAGCCGTCAGGCAATGTCTTGCCATCGGTTGGCGTAATCACCAAACGACGCTTACCTTTCGTCTCTTTACCAAAGCTAACGGTTCCCGAGATTTCAGCAAGAATCGCTGGCTCTTTCGGCTTACGCGCCTCAAAGAGGTCAGCAACACGCGGCAAACCACCGGTAATGTCACGCGTCTTTGATCCTTCCTGAGGAATACGTGCAATCACGTCACCCACTTCCACTTTGACACCGTCTTCGAGGTTTACCATCGCAGACGCTGGCAGGAAGTAGTGTGCCGGTACATTGGTACCCGCCAGGTAAAGCTCCTCACCCGACTCATCAACAAGCGTTACTGCAGGTCGAATGTCTTTACCCGCACTTGGACGCTCAGAGGGATCCATAACCGAGATGCTTGAGAGGCCTGTGAATTCATCGGTCTGACGCTTAATGGTCACACCTTCTTCCATGCCACCCATTTTCACAACACCCGCTACTTCAGTAACGATTGGGTGCGTGTGAGGGTCCCAGGTTGCGACGACATCGCCAGCCGCAACAGGTGACTCGTCACCGACCTTAATCACGGCGCCGTAGGGCACCTTGTAGCGCTCTCGCTCACGACCAACGGCATCCATAACAGACAGTTCGCCTGATCGAGAAACCGCAACCAACGAGCCATCGGCACGATCGACCACCTTCATGTTGTGAAGACGAACGGTACCGTCTGAATTCACTTGAATGTTGTCCTGAGCAGCTTGGCCTGACGCCGCACCACCAATGTGGAAGGTACGCATCGTCAGCTGAGTACCTGGCTCACCAATCGACTGTGCCGCAACGACACCGATTGCCTCGCCCATGTTGACCTGGTGGCCACGACCCAGATCACGACCGTAACAGGTCGAGCAAATGCCGTAGCGTGTTTCACAGGTAATGGGTGAGCGCACCAAGATCTCGTCGATACCCATCTCTTCGATCTTCAACGTCCAGAGCTCATCCACCAATGTTCCTGCGGGGACCAGTACTTCGTCCGATCCAGGCTTAACAACATCGGCCGCAATGATTCGACCCAATACACGATCAGCAAGCGATTCGATGATGTCGCCGCCGTCAATGACGGGCGTCATCAGCAACCCACGCTCGGTACCGCAGTCTTCTTCGACCACAACCACGTCTTGCGCAACGTCCACGAGACGACGGGTCAGATAACCGGAGTTCGCTGTCTTTAGTGCCGTATCGGCAAGACCTTTACGCGCGCCGTGTGTCGAAATGAAGTACTGAAGTACGTTCAAACCTTCACGGAAGTTCGCCGTAATGGGCGTCTCAATAATTGATCCGTCCGGCTTCGCCATCAGACCACGCATACCCGCGAGCTGACGAATCTGGGCGGGCGAGCCTCGTGCACCTGAGTCAGCGTACATATACACCGAGTTGAACGAGTCTTGCTTTTCCTCTTCACCGTCGCGATTGATAACGATTTCTGAAGACAGGTTAGACATCATAGCCTTAGCAACCTGCTCATTAGTACGCGACCAAATGTCGATCACCTTGTTGTACTTTTCGCCTTGCGTTACCAGACCCGCAGAGTACTGCCGCTCGATCTCAACCACCTCAGCGTCGGCTTTCTCGATGAGCTCAGTCTTCGCGTCAGGGATCTCGAAATCGTTCACACCAATCGATGAGCCCGATTTTGTCGAGTACTCGTAACCGGTGTACATCAGTTGGTCAGCGAAGATACAGGTCTGCTTCAGACCCACCGCACGATAGCACTGGTTTATCACCTGTGAGATCGCCTTCTTGACCATAGGACGGTTGATCATGTCGTAGCCTAGGCCTTCAGGAACAATGTTCCATAAGAGCGCTCGACCTACCGTCGTTTCGACAACGCGTGTTCGTGCCTGAGCTGCCTCGCCGTATTCGATAACCTCTTCGTGAATACGAACTTTGACACGTGCCTGAAGATGCGCAGCACCACTTGCGTAAGCGCGCGACACCTCTTTTGTATCGGCAAATACCATGCCCTCGCCCGGCGCGTTGATGCGCTCACGAGTCATGTAGTACAAGCCCAGTACAACGTCCTGCGAAGGTACGATGATGGGATCACCCGATGCGGGCGACAAAATGTTGTTTGTCGACATCATCAAAGCGCGCGCTTCGAGCTGAGCTTCCAACGTCAGAGGTACGTGAACCGCCATCTGATCGCCGTCGAAGTCGGCGTTGTAGGCAGCACAAACCAATGGGTGCAGCTGAATCGCCTTACCTTCGATAAGCACTGGCTCAAACGCCTGAATACCAAGACGGTGAAGCGTTGGCGCACGGTTCAAAAGAACAGGGTGCTCACGAATCACCTCAGCCAAGATATCCCAAACCTCGGGTGGCTCACGCTCGACCATCTTCTTGGCAGCTTTAATGGTACTTGCAAGACCGCGGTGCTCTAACTTGCCGAAGATGAAAGGCTTAAAGAGCTCAAGCGCCATCTTCTTGGGTAAACCACACTGATGAAGTCTCAGGGTTGGGCCCGTTACGATCACCGATCGTCCAGAATAATCAACTCGCTTACCGAGAAGGTTCTGACGGAATCGACCCTGCTTACCTTTGATCATGTCTGCAAGCGACTTCAGCGGACGCTTGTTAGAGCCTGTAATGGCGCGACCACGACGTCCGTTATCTAACAGTGCATCGACAGACTCTTGCAGCATGCGCTTCTCGTTGCGCACGATGATATCGGGCGCATTGAGGTCAAGCAGACGCTTAAGCCGGTTGTTACGGTTAATAACACGTCGGTACAAATCGTTGAGATCTGATGTTGCAAAGCGACCGCCATCCAACGGCACCAATGGTCGCAGATCGGGCGGTAGGACAGGCAAGGCGTTGAGTACCATCCACTCAGGACGGTTCCCTGACTTGTCAAACGCTTCCATCAACTTCAAACGCTTTGAAAGTTTCTTGATCTTTGTCTCAGAGTTGGTCTGAGGAATTTCCTCGCGCAAACGCTCGATCTCACTGCGCAGGTCGAGCTGAATCATCAACTCTTGGATCGCCTCGGCACCCATCTTCGCAGTGAACTCGTCACCAAACTCTTCCATGGCTTCGAAGTACTGCTCGTCGTTCAGAAGCTGACCGTGGTCAAGGCTAGAGAGACCGGGGTCTGTCACAACGTATGATTCAAAGTACAAAATGCGCTCGATATCACGAAGCGTCATATCAAGGAGCAAGCCGATGCGCGAAGGCAGGGACTTCAAGAACCAGATGTGAGCAACTGGGCTCGCTAGTTCGATGTGGCCCATTCGCTCTCGACGAACTTTTGCCAACGCAACTTCAACACCACACTTCTCGCAGATAACACCGCGGTGCTTGAGTCGCTTGTACTTTCCACAGAGGCACTCGTAGTCCTTGACCGGGCCAAAAATCTTGGCGCAGAAAAGACCATCGCGCTCAGGCTTGAACGTACGGTAGTTAATAGTCTCGGGCTTCTTAACCTCGCCGTAAGACCACGATCGGATCATTTCGGGTGAGGCAAGACCAATACGGATCGCATCAAAATCTTCAGATTTCTCGCGGTTCAACAGGTTTAGTAAATCTTTCACGTGTTCTCTCCCCTCAGAAGCCTGATGACTCGGACTCGAGATCGATATCGATGCCGAGCGAGCGGATTTCTTTGACCAATACATTGAACGATTCGGGCATTCCCGGATCCATGCTGTGATCACCATCAACGATGTTCTTGTACATCTTGGTTCGACCTGCCACGTCATCCGACTTAACAGTCAGCATTTCCTGCAGGGTATGCGCAGCACCGTAAGCCTCAAGTGCCCACACCTCCATCTCACCAAATCGCTGACCACCAAACTGCGCTTTACCACCCAGCGGCTGCTGCGTGACAAGGCTGTAAGAGCCGGTTGATCGAGCGTGCATCTTGTCATCCACCAAGTGGTTGAGCTTGAGCATGTACATGTAACCCACGGTCACAGGACGATCAAACTCATCGCCACTGCGGCCATCGTGAAGCACTAACTGTCCGCTATCTGGCAGATCTGCCAAACGAAGTAGCGCCTTGATGCTGTCTTCGCTAGCGCCATCGAAGACCGGTGTCGCCATGGGTACGCCCGGGCGTAGATTCTGCGCCATAGCCAACAACTCATCGTCAGACAAGCTATCGATATCAGCATCGCGTCGGCTGTCACTGGTGTGCGCGTAGATTTCCTTTAAGAACTCGCGAAGCTTGGCCACTTTGACCTGCTGCTCGAGCATCTCATTGATCTTTACACCCAAACCGCGTGAAGCCATGCCAAGGTGGGTTTCTAAGATCTGGCCCACGTTCATTCGCGACGGTACACCCAGCGGGTTCAATACAATATCGATAGGCTCACCGTGCTCGTCGTAAGGCATATCCTCAACCGGCATGATCACCGAGATAACGCCCTTGTTACCGTGACGACCCGCCATCTTGTCGCCTGGCTGGATACGACGCTTAACCGCGAGATAAACCTTNACGATCTTGAGAACGCCTGGAGCGAGGTCATCACCNCTCTGGAGCTTCTNTTTCTTCGCTTCAAAACGCTCTTCGAGTAGCTGGTTTTGCTCTTCGAGTAAGCGCTGCGCTGAGGCGAGCTGGTTATTCAACTCAGCGTCAGAGAACTTGAGCTTAAACCATTGCTCGCGATCNAGNTCTGCAAGCACGTCGGCATCAATGGCTGTGCCTTTCGACAGACCGCCGCCGGATACCGTCTTTTGGCCATTGAGCAGTTCTGCCAAACGAGCAAATGTTGCCTCTTCGTAAATACGAAGCTCTTCCTTNAGGTCTTTGCGGTAGTCGGCAAGTTGCGACGCTTCGATTTGCTTCGCACGCGCGTCTTTTTCAAGACCGTCGCGGGTAAAGACTTGAACGTCAATAACCGTGCCCTTATAGCTCGAAGGCACGCGCAACGATGTATCTTTCACATCGGATGCTTTCTCACCAAAGATGGCCCGCANGAGCTTCTCTTCAGGAGTAAGTTGCGTTTCACCCTTAGGCGTNACTTTACCCACTAGAATATCACCGGCATCGACCTCGGCACCGATGTAGACAATGCCGGACTCNTCNAACTTACCGAGCGCACCTTCACCCACGTTCGGGATGTCAGCTGAAATTTCTTCAGCNCCCAACTTGGTATCACGAGCAATACANGTCAGCTCTTGAATGTGGATCGTGGTNAGACGATCTTCCTCGACCACNCGCTCGGATACGAGAATAGAATCCTCAAAGTTGTATCCGTTCCATGGCATGAANGCGATTCGCATATTTTGACCGAGCGCCAACTCACCGAGGTCCACCGAGGGTCCATCAGCAAGAATGTCNCCGCGCTGAACCGAGTCNCCNGGGCTCACAATTGGNCGCTGATTGACACAGGTGTTCTGGTTAGAACGCTTNTACTTGGTCAAGTTATAAATATCGACCGGAGATTCGTCCTGTCCCACCTCAGCCGGATTGACACGAACAACGATTCGGCTCGCGTCAACAGAGTCAACGACACCGCCGCGTGTTGCCACTTTACAAACGCCNGAATCGCGNGCCACGTAACGCTCCATACCCGTGCCCACTAANGGTGCTTGNGTCTTAAGCGTCGGTACNGCCTGCCGTTGCATGTTNGAGCCCATCAATGCGCGGTTCGCATCATCGTGCTCAAGGAACGGAATCAGCGCAGCGGCAATGGAAACCACCTGCTTTGGNGAAACATCCATGAAATCGACTTCGGAAGCCGTCTTCACGGTAAATTCATTCATGTGTCGAACATTGATCAGCTCTTCAACGAACTGATTCGCGTCGTTNAGCGCCGCTGAGGCCTGCGCAATNACGTGGTTCGCNTCNTTAATGGCTGANAGGTATTCGATCTCATCNGTCACAACGCCATCAACGACTTTGCGATAGGGCGACTCGAGGAACCCGTACTCATTAGTCCGCGCATAAGCGGCCAATGAGTTGATCAGACCAATGTTTGGCCCTTCGGGTGTCTCAATAGGACANACACGACCGTAGTGAGTTGGGTGCACGTCTCGCACCTCAAAGCCCGCACGCTCACGNGTAAGGCCACCTGGNCCCAANGCAGAGACACGACGCTTGTGCGTCACCTCAGACAGTGGNTTGTTCTGGTCCATAAACTGCGACAGCTGACTGGAGCCAAAGAATTCTTTGACCGCCGCNGAGACTGGCTTGGCATTGATGAGATCTTGGGGCATTAACCCTTCGCTCTCCGCCATGGACAGGCGCTCTTTNACCGCGCGCTCAACACGCACAAGNCCGACTCGGAACTGATTCTCAGCCATCTCGCCAACGGAGCGAATTCGACGGTTTCCGAGGTGATCGATATCNTCTACGACACCCTTNCCGTTACGNATATCAACCAAGCACTTAAGTACGGAAACGATGTCTTCTTTGTCCAGCGTTCCACTACCAATTACTTCGTCACGACCCAGACGTCGATTGAACTTCATACGNCCNACTGACGACAGATCATAACGGTCTGCAGAGAAGAATAGNTTGGAGAACAGGTTCTCTGCCGATTCTTTTGTAGGTGGCTCACCAGGACGCATCATGCGGTAGATCTCTACCAGCGCCTCAAGTTCTGTGCGCGTGCTATCACCTGCAAGTGTGTCTGAAATAAACGGACCGCAATCGATCTCGTTGGTATAAATCGTCTCGATTGATTCGATTTCTTTCTCACGAAGCGAGTTCAAAATCTCTTCAGTCAATTCGCTATTGCACTCTAGCAGCACTTCGCCGCTTGCAGTGTCGATGACCGGCTTGGCAACACGACGACCCACGAGGTACTCATCGGGCACCGCCAAAGCCTCCACACCTGCGTCCTCAAGCTGACGGATGTGTCGGGCCGTAATACGGCGACCGCGATCAACCAGTACTTTGTCGCCCGCCATAATATCGAAAGCCGCCATATCGCCTTGCAAGCGTTTTGGCACCAATGTCATGGTGGCGAGGTGTTCATCGTTTAACTGGAAAGTCGTTGTCTCGTAGAACATCTCCAGAATTTCTTCAGACTCGTAGCCCAGCGCACGCAAAAGTACCGTCGCTGGTAATTTCCGGCGACGGTCAATACGTGCGAAGACCTGATCTTTGGGATCGAATTCGAAGTCGAGCCATGAGCCGCGGTAAGGAATGATTCGCGCGCTGTAAAGCAACTTGCCCGAAGAGTGGGTTTTACCTCGATCGTGATCGAAGAAAACGCCCGGAGAGCGATGCAGCTGCGAGACAATGACGCGCTCAGTGCCATTAATGACAAACGTGCCGTTGTCTGTCATGAGCGGAATTTCGCCCATGTAAACGTCTTGCTCTTTGATGTCTTTAATCGACTTCGAAGACGCTTCCTTATCGTAAATGATAAGACGTACCTTGACGCGAAGCGCGCATGCGTACGTGGTGCCACGCAAAACACATTCTTCAACGTCGAAAACAGGGGTGCCCAGAGAGTAATCCACATACTCCAGCGCCGCGCTACCGCTGTAGCTCGTAATAGGGAACACTGAGCGGAAAGCTGCGTGCAGACCGTAGTCGCCGCGCTCATCCACCGGGGTGTCCGGCTGAGTGAACTTACGGTAAGAGTCCAGCTGGATGGCCAGCAGGTAGGGGATATCCATTACCTTCGGCATTGATCCGAAATCTTTGCGAAGGCGCTTCTTCTCTGTAAACGAGTAAGTCATTGATACTCCTCAACGAATGTCGTTGGTCATCACCAACACGAATGGCTTAACGCCAATTTACCCGGCTGATAAAACCGGAAAAAGGCCGGTGCGCATTGCGCACCAGCCCGGACCTGCAAATCTGCAATCCCAGAGGGATCACTTAAGCTCGACAGAACCGCCGGCTTCTTCGATTTGCGACTTAATGTCCTCAGCGTCTTCTTTGCTAACGCCTTCTTTGATGGGTGATGGCGCACCATCAACCAAGCCTTTCGCCTCTTTGAGGCCCAGACCCGTGATCGCGCGAACCGCCTTGATCACGTTTACTTTCTTCTCTCCTGCTGAAGTGAGGATAGCGTCAAACTCAGTCTGCTCAGCTGCTGCTGCGCCGCCTGCATCGCCACCCGCTGCTGGCGCTGCTACTGCAACGGCTGCTGCGGCTGAAACGCCAAACTTCTCTTCCATCGCTTCGATTAGCGCAACAACATCCATTACGCTCATTTCTGCGATTGCATCAAGGATTTCTTCCTTTGAAATTGCCATGTTTATCTCTCCTAAAATGTGTAGTCGAGCATTCGCTTACGCGGATTGCTCTTTCTGATCACGAACCGCTGCTACTGTACGAACGAGCTTGCTTGGTACTTCATTCATCGTACGAACAAGCTTGCCGACAGGCGCTTGCATAACGCTCATCAACGTTGCGAGTGCTTGCTCACGGGTTGGCAGTTTCGCCAACACGTCGAGCTGATCTGCACCCAGCAACTTACCGCTAACGGACAATGCTTTGACTTCGAATTCACCATTATCTTTGGCGAAATCTTTGAACAACCGAGCCGCTGCACCTGGATCTTCCATTGAAAATCCAAAGATGGAAGGACCTACCAATGTGTCATTGACGCATTCGTAGTCAGTACCTTCCAATGCACGCTTTGCGAGCGTGTTGCGAACAACACGTAACTGAATCTGATTCTCGCGAGCGGTGGCGCGGAGAGCCGTCATGTCATTCGATGCTACGCCGCGGGCGTCAGCAATTACGAGTGACAAAGCACTGGCCGCTGTCTCGTTGACTTCAGCGACGATCGCTTTCTTCTCTTCGAGTCCAATTGCCACGGATCTACTCCTATGGTTTATGCCAAGGCCATAACACTGCTATGACCACCCTAGGTGAACGTATTCACCATCTGCGTAGGTCGAACCAATACCGGCTTCTTTTAAGGAGACTGTGCCTCCCCCTACGGTCTTTGATAGTCCTGCGTCCTGCTAGGGGCTGCGCCCACACACTCTGCTTAAGACTTCAAAGTGGAATGCCCAACTTCTGCATCCCGTGCCCACCGAACAACGGCAAGCAAGCCCCGGGCAAGCCCGGAGCCAATTCCTATTCATTAAAATTCGATGTCGCCGTGATCGATCGTGACGCCAGGACCCATAGTCGTGGACAGGGTCACTTTACGAAAGTACACACCTTTGGCCGCTGCTGGCTTCGCCTTCTTAAGATCAGCCAAAACAGCAACGAGATTTCCCTCGATCGCTGAAGGGTCAAAATCGATCTTGCCGATACCGCCGTGAATGATGCCATTCTTGTCAGTACGGAACCGTATCTGGCCCGCCTTCGCGTTCTTAACTGCCGCTGTGATGTCAGGCGTCACCGTGCCGGTCTTTGGGTTTGGCATCAGACCGCGCGGGCCGAGTACCTGGCCCAACTGGCCAACAACACGCATCGCATCAGGAGAGGCAATAACCACGTCAAAGTCCATCATGCCGCCTTTGATTTGATCGGCAAGCTCTTCCATACCAACCAGGTCAGCACCCGCTTCCTTGGCCTTCTCAGCATTTTCGCCTTGAGTAAACACGGCTACGCGCACTTCAGATCCCGTGCCGTGAGGAAGCGTTGTCGCGCCTCGAACACCTTGGTCTGATTTGCGTGCATCGATCCCCAGGTTTACAGCAATTTCAACGGACTCATTAAATTTCGCCGTTGCCGTTTCCTTTAGAATCGCGATCGCCTCATTGAGGGGGTAGCTTTTGTTCGCGTCAACACGCTCGCGAAACGCTTTTACACGCTTTGATAACTTCGCCATTTTAAACAACTCCCTCTGTATCGATGCCTGCGGCGCGGGCACTACCCGCAATGGTCCGAACCGCTGCGTCCATATCGGCCGCAGTCAGGTCTGGCCACTTCTGAGTTGCAACTTCTTCGAGCTGCGCACGAGTGACCTTGGCCACCTTCTCAGTATTAGGACGACTAGAACCGCTCTTGATACCCGCAATCTTCTTCAACAAGACAGACGCAGGAGGCGTCTTCTTGATGAAAGTGAATGACTTGTCGTTATAAACCGTAATCACAACGGGAATCGGCAAGCCGGGCTCAAGGCCCTGCGTTTCAGCATTAAATGCTTTGCAGAATTCCATGATGTTTACGCCCTTTTGGCCCAGCGCTGGACCAACAGGTGGCGAGGGATTTGCCTGCCCGGCAGGGATTTGCAGCTTAATATAGCCGTCTATTTTCTTTGCCATGTTTTTACTCCTGGGTTCAAACGCCGTTGCAGCATCACTGCTCGGGCTCCCCAATCATTGCCGCTAGGCGGCGTTACTTTGGCACCAAAAATGGTGCTATTGATCAGCCCTTTTCGACCTGACCGAATTCCAACTCTACGGGCGTTGAGCGTCCGAAGATCAAAACAGCCACGTTCAAGCGGCTTTTTTCGTAATTCACACTTTCAACAACCCCATTGAAGTCGTTGAACGGTCCATCAATAACCCGCACCATTTCACCGGGCTCGAAGACCGTTTTGGGCTTGGGCTGATCGACGCCGGCCTCAACACGCTGCAAGATAGCGTTGGCTTCTGCCTCAGTAATCGGTGCAGGCTTGTCGGCCTTGCCACCAATAAATCCAAGAACGCGGGGCGTGTCCTTCACTAAGTGCCATGTATCGTCGCCGAGCTCCATCTGAACCAAGACATAACCCGGGAAGAACTTACGCTCACTCTTGCGCTTTTGTCCGCCCTTCATCTCGATCACTTCCTCGGTCGGAACGATAATCTCGCCAAAACGATCCTGCATGCCAAAGCGATCAATGCGCTCTTTCAGCGCCACAGCAACCTTCTTCTCGTACTGAGAAAAGGCGTGAACTACATACCAACGTAAAGCCATGAATTTCCCTTATCTCAGCGCTTATACCAACAGCAACGAAAACAGCCAGCCCAGAAAACTGTCGAGCGCCCAGAAAAACAACCCACAGACCACCACGAAAACCATCACGATCATCGTTGTCTGCGTCGTCTCCTGACGCGTCGGCCAGATAACCTTTCGGATTTCTGTGCGCGCACCCTTAATCATGGTCCAGGCTGAATCACCGCGAGCCGTCGTTACCGCTACGGCCAACGCGACTGCGGCAACCACCAATAGCCCGATGACCCGGTACAGCAGGGACTCGTCACTAAAGTAGCTATTGCCATAGATACCTGCGCCAACCAGTAGCGCAACCAAAACCCATTTTAGGCTATCGAGCTTGTTGCCCGCAGCTTCACTCATACTTCAATCCTTCAAGAGGGTGATCATTCACTCCCCTTCAAAATTACGTCGCCACTTCACCATCCGATGAAAGTGGCAGGCCAGGAGGGAATCGAACCCCCAACCTGCGGATTTGGAATCCGCTGCTCTGCCAATTGAGCTACTGGCCTAACACATCGCGACTGTCGCCATAGGCCAAACTGGCAGAGACGACAAAGCCGAACACGTCGCGAGGACGGTCCGGCTCAATATCGAGGCGCGTCGTAACGCACCTCACTGACTCATCAATTACTCGATGATTTTCGCAACAACACCGGCACCAACAGTTCGACCACCCTCACGGATAGCGAAACGCAGGCCTTCTTCCATCGCGATTGGCGCAATGAGCGTCGCAACGAAGTTCAGGTTGTCACCAGGCATTACCATTTCAACGCCAGCTGGCAGCTCAACAGCACCTGTCACGTCAGTTGTGCGGAAATAGAACTGTGGACGATAGCCCTTGAAGAAAGGTGTGTGACGACCGCCTTCATCTTTTGACAGTACATAAACTTCAGCTTCGAACTTGGTGTGAGGCTGAACTGAACCAGGTATCGAAAGAACCTGACCACGCTCAACGTCATCACGCTTAGTACCACGCAGAAGAACACCAACGTTCTCACCAGCACGGCCCTGATCGAGCAACTTGCGGAACATCTCGACACCTGTACAGGTTGTCTTTGTTGTCTCGCGGATGCCGATGATTTCAATTTCGTCACCAACGTTGATCACGCCACGCTCAACACGACCTGTTACAACCGTGCCGCGACCTGAAATTGAGAACACGTCCTCAACTGGCATCAGGAATGGCTGATCGATTGCACGCTCTGGCTCAGGAATGTAAGAGTCAAGTGTTTCCACTAGTGTCTTAACCGCTGTTGTGCCGAGATCGTTATCATCTTGACCATTAAGCGCCATCAGTGCAGAACCACAGATGATGGGCGTGTCATCGCCAGGGAACTCGTAAGTATCGAGAAGCTCACGGAGCTCCATCTCAACGAGCTCTTTCATCTCTTCGAATTCTTCCGTGTCAACACCACCACAGTCTTCAGCAAGAAGATCGGCTTTGTTGAGGAAGACTACGATGTAAGGAACACCTACCTGACGTGAAAGCAGGATGTGCTCACGTGTCTGAGGCATAGGGCCATCAGTCGCACCACATACCAAGATCGCGCCGTCCATCTGCGCAGCACCGGTAATCATGTTCTTAACGTAGTCCGCGTGTCCGGGGCAATCTACGTGTGCGTAGTGACGGTCGTTCGACTCATACTCTACGTGCGAGGTCGCGATCGTGATACCACGCTCACGCTCTTCAGGTGCGTTATCGATACCGTCGAACGCAACTGCCTCACCACCAAATACTTCAGAGCACACACGTGTCAACGCTGCAGTCAGTGTTGTCTTACCGTGGTCAACGTGCCCAATTGTTCCCACGTTTACGTGGGGCTTACTACGCTCAAATGCTTCTTTTGCCATTACGACCCTCTCCTGGTCAATCTCGCACTATTTCCCGACGCCAACGCGCCTTACTCAATTAAGCACACATACCGCTGTGCACCTCACTCAGTATAGGCCGTGGCCTCTACTGCTTTGACCGCCGGGGCGGTCGAACAAGCACCTAAGGCGCCTGTTCAAATTGGAGCTCATAACCGGATTTGAACCGGTGACCTCTTCCTTACCAAGGAAGTGCTCTACCGACTGAGCTATATGAGCAAAAACTCATCGCCGGAACTTGGAGCGGGCAGCGGGGATCGAACCCGCATCATCAGCTTGGAAGGCTGAGGTTCTACCATTGAACTATGCCCGCAGCATTTAACCGCCGACGGAGGTCAAACCCCAAAGCCAACCGCCTGACGACGGCTCGTCGCTCACGCGACAGGGCTTATCCGGTTCAGCCCCCTGTTTTACTCACAAGACACTCGCTAAGGCGTGTCTTACCCTGTCCTTGGTGGAGGGGGGTGGATTCGAACCACCGAAGCTCGCGCGTCAGATTTACAGTCTGATCCCTTTGGCCACTCGGGAACCCCTCCA
>NZIJ01000007.1 GCA_002689915.1 Halieaceae bacterium
AACCCGCTCCTCCCCCCCGGCCCGCCCCCCCCCCCCCCCCGCCATATTGGCTAGCGCCTCTGCGCGTTCACGCGCCTCCTCAGCAGCGAGCGTCTCTTCCGCGGCTTCAGCCTCTGCAACACCCTTCTTGACGCCGAATTCATAGCTTAGACCTGCCAAAGAAACAGGTAGCCCGATCAAAAACGCCGAAACGACCACACGCGTCCACCGGCCTATCTCGACGGTTTTCGAAGGTCCTTCGTTGTTGATCAGGATGAATTTCACGTGGCGTTCGCTACAAATTTTCGAGGCGTCACTATGCCAGACTTGCCGTTACGGTGAAAGTGATCTTGCGACGGCCGGGCAACCGCCTACGTTTAGGCCGGTGCGTAAGTAAGAAATGGTTGCTGATATGAGATTGGCGCGTCATCGAGGTCTTCAAAGGTCACCATTTCCCAAGCATCTTTCTGGGAAATCAGTGTACGCAATGCCTGATTGTTCAGTGCGTGGCCTGACTTAAACGCCTGATACTCGCCAATGAGGCTGTAACCCAGTAAATAGAGGTCACCAATCGCATCAAGCACCTTGTGTTTAACAAACTCGTCCTCGTACCGCAGCCCGTCGTTGTTCAACACCTTGTAGTCATCAATGACAATGGCATTGTCCATGCTGCCACCTCGGGCGAGCCCCTTCGATCGGAGGTATTCAATCTCCTCCACAAAACCAAACGTGCGGGCACGACTAATCTCTCTGACGAAGGACGTTGTCGAAAAATCAATCTCGGTAGTCGCGGCACGGTGTTTAAACACCGGATGATCGAAGTCGATACCAAACGATATCTTAAATCCTTCCAGCGGCAGGAACGTGGCGCTTTTATCACCATCAGTCACCGTGACCTCGCGCTTAACACGGATAAACTTTTTGGGCGCATGCTGTTCGACGAGGCCGGCCGACTGAAGCAAAAATACGAACGGCGCTGCACTACCATCCATGATGGGAATTTCGGGGGCAGTAACATCAACGTACGCATTATCAACACCGAGACCCGCCATTGCTGATAACAAGTGTTCAATCGTCGATACGCGCGCATCATTGTGAATAAGGCAAGTCGACAGCGTCGTCTCACCAACCAGATCGGCTCGAGCGGGGATCTCGGCCACGGGGTTCAGGTCGGTTCGACGAAAAACAATACCCGTATCCACAGGTGCCGGGGAAAGTGTCAGTAACACCTTTTCACCTGTGTGCAAGCCGACGCCAGTCGCCTTGATCGAGTTTCGTAATGTTCGCTGTCGTATCATTCCATCGCCTTTTTCAGAGGGCAAAGACTCGGAGAGTGTTTCACTCCCTGAGCATCATCTTTGAGTCGTGAACCTAATCGGCTTGGCGACGCAAAAACGCGGGGATATCGAAATATCCTTCCTCGCTGTTTTCCTCTACCGCAACCGCTTGACCGCCAGCCGCTACACGCTGACGTTTCGCAGGTGGCAGATCATACCCTTCATAAGCGGGCGAAGTCGACGTTGCGTTGCGCATGGGTGCGACAGGTTCGACCTTTTTAAGGACAGGACGGCTCTGCTCAACGCCAAGCCCCGTTGCCACAACCGTTACCTTCAGCTCATCGCTCATTGTCGGGTCGATAACCGTCCCAACAACCACCGTCGCGTCGTCGCAAGCAATCTCCTCAATGGCCTCACCAACTTCCGAGAACTCACCCAGTGACAAGTCAAGTCCCGCTGTAATGTTGACTAGCAAGCCTTTCGCACCGCTCAAATCAATATCATCGAGTAAGGGGCTGTTGATCGCACGCTCAGCTGCCTCGCGCGCGCGGTCCTCGCCTGTTGCGGTACCGGTGCCCATCATGGCCGAACCCATCTCTGACATGACCGTTTTCACGTCGGCAAAGTCAACGTTGATCATACCAGGCCGGATGATGAGATCTGCAATACCCTGTACGGCGCCAAACAGCACATCGTTTGCCTCTTTAAAAGCATCAAGTAGGCTCGTGCTCTTTCCCATGACCTCAAGCAGTTTCTCGTTAGGCACTGTGATTAAAGAGTCAACGTGCTGCTCGAGCTCTTTGAGTCCTTGATCAGCAATGGCGAGACGCTTTCGGCCTTCGAAACTGAACGGCCGCGTCACCACAGCAACGGTCAAGATGCCCATATCGCGCGCCACCTCAGCAACAATGGGCGCACCGCCAGTACCGGTACCGCCGCCCATGCCAGCCGTAACAAATACCATATCGGCACCCTGCAGCGACTCGGCAATACGATCGCGGTCCTCAAGGGCAGCCGCTCGACCAATCTCGGGATTCGCACCCGCTCCGAGACCCTTCGTGATCGCATTACCCAGCTGTAGCACGGTTCTGGAATCGATATCTGCGAGTGCCTGCGAGTCCGTGTTCGCGCAAATAAAATCCACACCCTCGATATCGTGCTCGATCATGTGACGAACGGCGTTACCGCCACCACCACCTACGCCTATGACTTTAATGACCGCGTTTTGCGGTGCGTTATCTACTAGTTCAAACATAATCTTTCTCCCCGTTTGAAATGATCCGGTTACCCGGTTTTCCCCTTTTATTTCAGAAGTTGCGACCAAACCAATTGCGCAACCCACCCAGCAGACTGCTGGTCTTCTGACGGTCCGCAGATAACTGCGCGCCCTCATGAAGCTCTTTTGCACCCGACAGCAACAGCCCAACAGCTGTGGCATAGATCGGATTTCGAATAATGTCGTGCATGCCACGTGTGTACTGCGGTGCACCCACACGCACAGGCATGTGAAAAATTTCTTCGGCGAGCTCGACCACACCCTCCATCTTGGAGGTGCCACCCGTTAGCACAACGCCGGCGGGAATGAGCTCCTCAAACCCCGATCGGCGAATTTCGCCCTGAATGAGCGTAAATAGCTCGTCGTACCGGGGCTCAACCACCTCCGCGAGTGATTGCCGCGATAAGTCTCTCGGCGGACGATCGCCGACGCTCGGTACTTTGATGGTCTCTTCAGGTCCGGTCAGTTGTGCGAGCGCGCAGGCGTATCTGATCTTGATTTCTTCGGCGTGCTGCGTGGGCGTTCGCAGCGCCATCGCAATGTCACTGGTAACCTGATCACCCGCCACTGGAATCACGCCGGTATGGCGAATTGATCCTTCCGTGAATACCGCGATATCCGAGGTTCCACCGCCGATATCCACCATGCAAACACCGAGGTCACGCTCATCATCGGTAATGACTGAGTAACTCGATGCCAACTGCTCGAGAACAATGGCATCTACCTCAAGACCACAGCGCTGCACACATTTTTCAATGTTCTGTGCAGCCGTCTCAGCGCAGGTCACCAAATGTACTTTGGCCTCAAGACGCACTCCCGACATACCAAGCGGCTCTTTGATTCCCCCTTGGTTGTCGATCACAAACTCTTGCGGGAGGACATGGAGAATTTTTTGATCCGCAGGAATCGCGACGGCCTGGGCAGCGTCGATGACCCGGTCGATGTCTGCTCGCTCTACTTCACGATCCTTGATCGCGACGATTCCATGCGAATTCATGGATCGAATATGGCTACCCGCAATGCCGACGTAAACCGAGTGAATTTGGCAGCCGGCCATTAGCTCTGCTTCCTCAACCGCTCGCTGAATGGCGTTTACAGTCGATTCGATATTCACCACAACGCCCTTTTTGAGACCCTTTGATGGATGCGAACCAATACCAACGATATCTATGGTGCCATCGCTATCAATCTCACCGACCACCGCTACAACCTTGGATGTACCTATATCCAAGCCAACGATCATGCGCTTCTCTTCAGTCGCTGCCATTACTGGCCTCCTTGCTGTTGTGACACGGCTGTCACCGCAAATTTCTGATTCTTGCGAAGCACTGCAGCCCCGCTCTCATATCTAAAATCGATTCTCTCAATCGCGTGATTCGCACCCGACTGCTCGCTCTCAAGCAGCGCGACAAAACGACGAACACGCTTAGCAAAATCCTTGTCACCGAATTGGACCTCGGTTCCATCCGTTAACTGTGCCGATATCTGCTTGAGGCGATCCTCATTAAGCGCCGCGACAGAAAGGCGATGGCGGGTCAGCAGCATTTGAAAAAGTTTGAAGTGCTCGATAAGCAGCTCTGGCTCGCTGTGCTCGCTCCACAACAAAGGGAGATCGTCGTATCGCTCAAAGGTGTCTCCGTCAAACACATCGCCATGCTGGTTGATGTAAGACATGACCCCCCAACGAGCGATGGGCGTTTGCTCTGTTACGTGGACATGAATCGTGCCTGGCCACTCGCGTCGTACATTTGCATCGAGCACCCAGGGCAATGTTTCGAGTTCGTCGGCGATAGCCGCAAGGTCGGTGAGTAAGAAGCCCTCTGCCACGCGCGGGGTGAGGACTTGTTCAACACGATCTCTTGCTACGTGGCGCATATCACCGCTAATAGCAATGTGCTGCACCGGCATATCGGTCGCGCGCTGTGTCATCAAACCCAGAAGCCCTGCGACGACAATGAGCGAGACCGCCAAGCTGATGCGTTTGACGCTTTGCACGAACCGCGCCCAGCGCGAGCGTGTTTTTTGTGGCTCATTACGTTTCACATTACGGGCCATCTCGATCCTCCTCAGGCCCACACACGGGGGAACCGTCGACGACAGACGCAAGATAGATTTCGGCGAGGAGGTCCGTAAAACTCAGCCCCGCTGCAGCCGCCGCCTTCGGTACGAGGCTATGCTCGGTCATTCCAGGGATAGTATTCACCTCAAGGAGCTGCCAACCCTCAGCATCGCGCATGACATCAACCCGTCCCCACGCTTTGGCGCCCGATGCCTCAAACGCTTTCAGCGCCAGCGTTTGCAAAGCCTCAGACTCGGGCGACGACAGTGGTGCTGGGCACTCAAACCGTGTTTCGCCCGAGACATACTTGGCATCAAAGTCATAAAACGTAGACGCAGGCGTTATCTTTATTGGCGGCAAGGCCTTACCGGACACAATGGCTACGGTAAACTCATCACCGTTAATGTGCGCCTCAGCCATAATCGCAACCCGTGATTGCGAGGCGAGCAATAAAGCCTGCTTAAGACTATCTGCGTCGCTGGCCATTGACATGCCGACCGAGGACCCCTCGGAAACGGGTTTTACAAATACGGGGCCTAAGCGATCGATCACGGATGACAGATCGCTGTCTGAATCAATCATTTCAAACGCAGGTGTTGGCAAGCCTGCACTTCGCCAGACTAACTTTGTCTTGGCTTTATCCATGCAAAGCGCACTTCCCAGGACGCCCGAGCCTGAATAAGGTACGCCCAAACAATCGAGCAAGCCCTGCACGCTGCCATCCTCTCCCCCAACGCCGTGAAGAAGATTGAACACAAACGTTTCCAGCGGAAGGTTGTGATGCCACCCCGTAGTCGCCGTATCGAGACGCGTGACGATGGCGCCCGCCTCTTTCAGCGCGTTTGCCACCGCAGTGCCACTTTTTAGCGAAATCGTACGCTCTGCAGAATTTCCACCCATGAGTACGGTCACACTCATGTCTTTGAAGACCTCACTCATATCAAGGCCTCCAGGGAAGGTGTCTCTGACAGCATTTTTGACAGGCGCCCGATATTGCCGGCTCCCTGCATGATTAAAACGTCTCCATCGATAAGGAACTTAGAGAGACGCACAGCTAGCTGTCCGTTGTCAGAGAGCAAGACCGGGTCCACAAAACCGGCTTGGCGTATGCTTCGGGCGAGAGATCGACTATCCGCACCAACGATTTCCTCTTCGCCGGCGGCGTAGACATCGAGCAGAACCAGTCCGTCCACAGAAGAGAGCACGTCGACAAACTCGTCGTAACAGTCGCGTGTCCGGCTATATCGATGTGGCTGAAAAACCATAACCAAGCGCTGGTCCGGGTAAGCGTCCCGTGCGGCGTTAATTGTTGCGCGAAGCTCCGTGGGGTGATGCCCATAGTCGTCAACCAAAAGCGCAGCACCAGCTTCCCATGTCACATTACCCAAAACAGAGAAGCGACGACCCACACCCTCAAACGAGGCCAGACCGCGGGTAATCGCCTCAACGCTCACGCCTAGTTCGCTACAGACCGCGACCGCGGCAGAGGCATTTAGCGCGTTGTGAACACCGGGCATAGGTAGCCGAAGTTCAAGGCTGTCCTCTGTTGCTTTTCTGTGCAGCGTGAAACGACTTTCCAACCCAGAGTAAGTCAGTCCTTCAAGCCTAAAATCGGCATCATCGGCAAATCCGTAAGTGACCACCTGGCGCGTTACGGATGGCAACAACTCACGGACACCCGGGTCGTCTAAACACACCAACGCCACGCCGTAAAACGGCAAGTTCTGCAGGAACTCGGTGAACGCTTGGTAGTATGCCTTTACGTCGCCTTGGTAATGCTCCATGTGATCGGGTTCGACGTTGGTAATCACCGTCATCATGGGCAACAGGTGGAGAAAGGAGGCGTCGCTCTCGTCCGCTTCCACAACTAAATAATCACTGGCACCCAGCTGAGCATTGGACCCGGTGTTATTGAGTACACCGCCAATCACAAACGTGGGGTCCAAGCCCGCCTCTGCCATGAGCGATGCAATGAGACTTGTCGTCGTTGTTTTACCGTGAGTCCCAGCGACTGCGATGCTAAAGCGATAGCGCATGAGCTCAGCCAGCATTTCAGCTCGGGGGACGATCGGTATACGCTGCTCTCTGGCCGCTTTAATTTCAGGGTTAGCCTCGTTGATGGCAGATGACACCACGAGTACGTCTGACCCATCGACATTCGCCGCTCTGTGACCAATTGAAACTTCGACTCCCAGACCCTTTAGCCGCGCTACAGAGGAGCTTTCAGCGATGTCGGATCCGGAGACGGTGTAGTTAAGGCCCACGAGCACCTCGGCAATACCACTCATACCTGAGCCACCGATCCCAACAAAATGAATGCGCTGAATGCGTCGCATCATGGGTTCGCGTGTGAGGACGGTTTCAGCCACGGGCCACCTCCTCTGCAATCGCTACAACATCGTCGGTCGCATGTGGCTTTGACCAGTCGCGGGCACTCTGCGACATCCGAAGCAACGACGGCGCGTCGGCAAGCACCCGGGATAGGAATGCAGGCACGACGTCACTACCCAAATCTTTTTGCGCAACAATAGTGGCCCCACCGGCTGACTGCAGAGCCTCGGCATTTTTCATCTGGTGGTTATCGATCGCCTGTGGAAGCGGCACTAATAAACTGGGGGTCCCCGTTACAGCCAACTCACTCACCGTCAACGCACCGGCCCGGCAGATAGCAATATCGGCCCAGCCATAAAGTGCCGCCATATCCTCTACAAAGGGTAAAACGTCATACTGATGAACGCCTATGCGCGCCCATGCTTGTTGAGTGACCTCCACATGCGCACTCCCACACTGATGCCTTACCTCAATAGACGCCAATTCCTCGCTCGATAATTGCGCAAACGCCTCTGGGCAGCCTGTATTCAACGCGAGGGCGCCCTGGCTACCGCCAAGAATGGCGATGCGAAGGGGGCGCAACGCGTCGAACGAATCCGCTGGATAATCTTTGTGTGCTACTTTGCAAAATCCATCGCGCAACGGATTACCCGTCACGTTGACATCGATACCTGTCTTAAAGGCCCCCTCAAAACCCGCCATAACGCGAGCGGCTCGGCGAGCAAGGACGCGGTTCGTAGTCCCCGCGATGGCGTTTTGTTCGTGAATCAATAGCGGGATACCCAGCAAACGGGCTACAGCACCCGCAGGTCCTGCGGCGTACCCACCAAAACCGATTACTATGCTTGGGCGGCGACGGAGTAACAGGACAAGCGCTTGCCCGCAGGCCCATAGCAAGGAGGCAACGCCTTTTGCCCTCGAGATCGCACCCTTACCGCGTAATCCAAGCGTTTTGAGCGTATGAAGGGAAATCTTATTCGCCGGTACAACGGTTGCTTCTAAGCCGCGCGCAGTACCTATCCACGAAACATCCCAGCCTTTCGCACGCAGACATTGCGCTACGGCAAGACCTGGATAGACATGACCGCCGGTGCCACCCGCCATGATCATCACACTGTGCGCAGAGGCAGTCATGCGGACTTCCTCCTAGCTTGCGCATGTTGAGGCCGATGGGGGCGACTGCGCTCGAGCTTGAGTAATACACCTACCATCATGCAGCTGACGAATAAGCTGTTACCGCCGTAACTAATGAACGGAAGCGTCAGGCCTTTGGTCGGAAGCAAGCCGGAACTGACGCCCATATTGACGAAGGCCTGCCCTGCAAAGATGAGTGCAAAACCAAAGCAGACATAGGATTCGAACTCACGTTTCTCCTCGAGAAAGCGGTAGCCGATGTATACAATTCGACCCACAAATGCGGCGAAGAGCACAACGACCGCAACAGCACCGACTAATCCCGTCTCTTCCGCCCAGATTGAAAAGACAAAGTCGGTGTGGGCCTCGGGAAGGTAAAACAACTTCTGAATGCTGTTACCCAAGCCCACGCCAAACCACTCGCCACGCCCATAGGCGATCAACGACTGAATGAGTTGGAAACCGCTACCGAAGGGATCACTCCAAGGGTCCTGATACGCCATCAAGCGCTTCATTCGGTAGGGTGCCATCAAAATCATTCCCACCAGGATAGCGAGGGCCGCAGAGACCAGCCCTAAGACGTTGATTAATCGAGCGCCTGCCATAAATAGCATGCCAAAAGCGGTTCCTAGCAGGATCACCGTGGCACCGAAATCAGGCTCCATCAGGAGTAAGCCGGCAAAAATCACTAGCACCGCTATCGGCTTTAAGAGGCCCCGAAGGACCGTGCGAAGCTCATTGCCATGGCGCACCATATAGCCCGAAAGCCACAGGACTACCGCGAATTTTGCGAACTCCGAGGGCTGGAACGTCAGTGGCCCAAGAGGAATCCAGCGCTGACTACCGTTTACAATACGTCCGACGCCCGGCACCAAAACAACCACGAGTAAGGCCAATGCCAGCATTAAGAGCCAGGGCGAGGTTTGATGCCAAATGGAAACAGGAATGAAGTACGCGACAACGCCCAGGGTGAGGCCGATACCCAAGTACATAAGATGTCGCGTCGCGTGATGCCACTCGTCACCGAACTTTGCTTCCGACAGACTGATGGACGCAGAAGAGATGGCAATAAGTCCGATGGACATTAGGGTCAACGTCAATACGAAGAGGGTGGCTCCAGCGTAATTTTCACGAGGCAAGGTCGCCATTAGGACACCTCCTCGACAGCCTGCACAGCGACCGTAAAGGCCTCACCGCGCTCTTGATAATCTCGGTACATATCCAGGCTCGCACACGCAGGTGACAGCAACACAGTGTCACCGGGCTGTGCCAACTGGGTTGCGGACCGAACGGCGGCCTCCATGCTGTCAGAAAACGAGCGGGACGCCGCTTGCTCAAGCGCATCGTCGATCGCCGCTGCATCGCGCCCGATCAACACCGTGTGTTTTACAAAGCGCGATATCGCCTTGGTTAGGGGAGCAAAGGCCTGACCTTTACCCTCACCGCCCGCGATTAGAATAATGTTCTGACCGACCGCCAGTCCCTCTAGCGCCGCAACGGTGGCGCCAACGTTAGTCCCTTTGCTGTCGTTGACGAATCGAACACCGCCTTTGGCGGCGATCAACTCACAGCGGTGTGGTAGGCCTTTGAGCCTTTTAACGCCCTCAATCAACTTTTCATACGACAAACCCATTGCATGGCAAATCGCCAGGGCCGCCAAGACGTTGTTTACATTGTGGTGACCAACCAGGGGGATTTCCGACAATGGGCAAAGGGGCTGAAAACCGAAACAGATCCAAGGCGCACCCTCGTGGTCGCGCAACCCTAACTGCTGCATATCGGGCTCGTTGTCCCGCCAAAGGGTCCAAGGCACATCGCCCTTACCGACAGGCTGTGTCAGGGCATCTCGATAATTCGCTACCACGTGCCGAGCGCCCGCAAAGATTCGGTGCTTTGCGAGGTGATACAAGGGCATCGTGTGATGGCGGTCCAGATGATCTGGCGAAAGATTGAGCACAGCAGCTACGGCGAGATTTAAGTCACCCGCGCGCTCAAGCTGGAAAGACGATAACTCGAGGACGAAGACGTCGACCTCATCGTTAAGCAGGTCGAGAGCCGGAGTTCCCAAGTTCCCACCCACCGAAACAGTCAGACCACTCGCGGTCAGCAACTGGCCAACAAAGGTTGTCACCGAGGACTTCCCATTGGAGCCGGTAATGCCAATTACAGGGGCCTGCGCTTCGCTTACAAATAAATCGATGTCGCCGCGCACCTCAATATTCAGCGACTGGGCCAAACCAATCACCTCTGAATCCATTGCAATACCCGGTGAGACCACGAGGAGGTCCACCTGCCGGAGCACGGCCTCGCTGATCTCGCCAAAATGCGATTCGATACCCACAAGCTCACGACGTAATGTGAGATCGTCACCGACGTCAGCGCGCGTATCCATGGCGATAAACGGTATGCCCTGTGCCGCCCAGAAACGCGCAACGGAACGCCCGGTATGTCCCATACCGAGAATGCCACGTCGAATCGAACTGGAGATAAGCTCAGGCATCATTCATTCCTACCTCAACTTCAACGTCGCCAATCCGAACAGGACGAGCATCGCTGTAATGATCCAAAAACGGACAATGACACGAGGCTCAGGCCAACCGGAGAGTTCAAAGTGATGATGAATGGGCGCCATCTTAAAGACACGCTTGCCGCGTAGCTTAAAGGAGGCGACCTGAATAATGACCGACAGCGTTTCAATGACAAACACACCGCCCATGATAAAGAGCACCAATTCCTGGCGGATAATGACCGCGACAATGCCAAGTGCCGCACCGAGTGCGAGCGCACCTACATCGCCCATGAAGACCATCGCTGGATAGGTGTTAAACCACAAAAAGCCCAGCCCAGCCCCTGCGATGGCACCACAGAAAACGACCATCTCACCTGCGCCTGCGATATAGGCAATATTGAGGTAGGCGGCAAAGTCCACGCGGCCTGTGACATACGAAATCATGCCTAACCCAACCGCAACCATAACGGTGGGCAAAATAGCGAGTCCGTCGAGTCCATCGGTCAAATTGACCGCATTACTCGCGCCCACAACCACTAAATAGGCCCAGGGAATAAAAAGGATCCCCATCAACAAAGCGAAGTCCTTTAAAAAGGGGAGATATAGGGTCAATTCAGGGGCTTGGGTTGACGTTGCAAACAGGTAGCTAACCGCACCGAGCCCGACCACTGACTGCCAAAAATATTTCCAGCGTGCGGCTAGACCGCGGGAGTCTTTTTCAACGACCTTACGGTAGTCGTCAACCCATCCGATCGCGCCAAACAAGACCGTAGTCAACAAAGCGACCCAGAGATACTTGCTGGATAAGTCGCCCCATAGCAACGTACCAGAGGCAATGGCTACAATGATGAGCGCGCCACCCATCGTAGGCGTTCCGGCTTTACTTAAATGGGATTGAGGACCGTCAACGCGAACGGCTTGACCAATCTGCATCTCCTGAAGCCATCGAATCATTCGAGGACCCACCACAGTGGAGATCACCAAGGCCGTCATAGCCGACAAGATACCGCGCAACGTGATGTATTGAAAAACAGAGAACGCAGATTCCCACGCCGCCAACTGTTGTGCGAGCCAAGTTAACACTTCGCATCTCCCAAAGATGATGTCATTGAAGTCACAAACCGATCTAGCTGCATCCCGCGAGACCCTTTGACCAAAATCGTCTCGTCCTGAAAGAAGTCAGGGCAATCAGCTAATAATTCATTGGTGTCGGAAAAATGCAGGGCTTGAACGCTACAGCTGTCTTTAATATGAGCTGACAGCTCACCTACGGCGATAACGCGCTCGATACCCAAATTCGAGAGATGCTTGCCCACCTCGCGGTGGTAGCGAGGTCCATCATCGCCAAGCTCCAGCATGTCGGCTAACACGGCTGTGCGCGGTGGGCGAGCCTTATCGAGTGTATCGAGTGCTGCCATTACGCTTGACGGGCTTGCGTTGTAACAGTCGTTAATAAGCCGGATGCCCCTATCGAGCTGAATGGTATTCCCTCTCCCTTCTACCGGCGACAGGGCCTCGATACCCTGAGCAATGACGTCTGGGTCGATGTCTAGCGCGGCAGCGGC
>NZIJ01000008.1 GCA_002689915.1 Halieaceae bacterium
CACGCATTCTGATGTCGCTCTATGGCCTCACAAAAGCTGAAGTTGCCCTCTCGAAATTACTGGCAGAAGGCGCCAATCTCGATCAGGCTGCTGCCGAACTGGGTATTGCGAGAAACACGGCAAGAGCGCAGCTTAGATCCATCTTTGCCAAAACGGGTGTATCGCGTCAGTCAATGCTGGTGAGCTTGTTGTTAAAGAGTGTTGTGACGTACTCCTGATCATGACCAAAAGCTTGGAAGCTGAACGAGCCGAAAAGCCCTCAGCCGGCTAGCTGGTCATATTGTTCGGCCCCCAGAAAGCGCGCATTGTCGCAATCTTTCCGTCGCCATTGAACTTGAAAATGTCGATGATGTTAATCCCCACTTCTTGCCCCGGTGCCCCCGCCGTCACGTTAAACGGAAACGCCACCTCGTTGCCGGCCAGACGCGGATTACCCGTCAATTCTGCTTTGGCAACGCCCTGACAGGCCTCGCTGTAAAAGGCCCGCAATACGTCCTTTCCTTCTCTTAAATCGGTACCTACCGGGTCCTCAATCGCGGCGTCATCAGCGAATAGATCCAGCAGCGTTTCTAAGTCACTGTTTTCAAGTGAACGCACGTAAGTTTCGCAAGCTTGCTTAGCAGTTTCGTAGTCGATCATGGCAAATAAATCCTAATAAATTACTTATTATTATTACTTTAAACTATTGTTTTCTAATGTTTTTAATTAAAAATCTGCATCGCGCTTTTGATTGAAGGCATCGCGCGCTTCCTGCGAGTCCTGATGTCGGTAGGCTTCCAGGGTGAAGCCCTGCTCGCTCCGGTATTTTGCCTCAAGATTGCCATCCTCAATCCCGTTTAACGCCTCTTTTGCAAGCGTGATCATGATGGTGCTCTTCTGAGCAATCGTGGCTGCGATTTCGAGCGCCGTATCAACGAGCTGCTCTTTTGGTACAACGCGCTCGACTGCACCAAGGCGGTAAGCTTCCTGCGCGTCGATAAACTCACCGGTGAAGTACATGTAGCGGACTTTTTGGACTGGGAACATACGCTGTAAGTGCGCCCCTCCACCCATTGCGCCACGGTCCACCTCTGGCACCCCAAAAGACGCGCATTCTGAAGCGACAATAATATCGGCAGCCCCTGCGATGCCGATGCCGCCACCAAGGACAAAACCATGCAATGCAACGATGACGGGCTTGGGGTTTCTATGGATCGCCTCAAACGTATCGAAGTTCCCTTTATTGACCGGCACGATCATGTTCGGATCAGCACCTAACTCTTTAATATCGACACCCGCACAGAATCCCTTCCCCTCGGCACGAACGATGATGACCGTGACATCATCCCGCTCACCCAATGCGTTAATCTCAGCGGCGATGGAGGCCCATTCGGCACTGTTGAACGCGTTCACCGGCGGCTTGTTAAAAACCAGCTGTGCAATACCCGCCTCGACGGATGACGTAAACGCCATATCAGACCTCCTAATTACTGTCTTCTTCAGACGATATCGTTACCGATATGCGATTCGCCGATTGCTGGGCTTCTTTAATAATATCGGCCATTAAGTCTGCCACGGATGGCAAGTCGCTAATCAAACCTGCCACCTGCCCTGAGGGTAAGATCCCGGCATCGGGCTTACCTTTTACCATCGCTTCCTGAATCATCATCGGTGCATTGGCCGCCATCAGGGTTTGTCCAAACGACAGATCACCGCTCCGGTACATCTTCCAGGCGCCCCCAAGAGTTGCCATCAGAGAGCCACCCTGCATGCGGTTAAACGCCAATCCATTCTTCAATGCACGGGCGAGAAGACCGATCTGACTGGCTTGAATCAGCTTGTCCAGATAGGAGTTCGCAATCATTCTCTGTGGCAAGCCATCAAGCTTCGTACTGACCACGATTTTTTCGGGCGGTGTACCCAAGTAAATCTGCTTGGTTGCCTCGGGCACCGGCGACTGCTGGGTCAGTAAAAAGCGTGTCCCCATAGCAATACCGTCCGCCCCCATCGCGAGGGCAGCCACAAGACCGTGTCCATCCCGAAAACCACCGGCCGCCGCAATGGGGACGTCAATCGCGTCGCGGACTTGTGGCACCAAGATTGACGTCGCGACGGAGCCTGTATGTCCGCCACCTTCACCGCCTTGAATTACAACAGCATCTGCGCCCATCTCAACCGCTTTAACGGCGTGACGTTTGGCACCCACTGTTGGGATGCAAACGATGCCCGCCGCCTTTAATCTCTCGACCGTGGCAGGTGATGGGGATCGGGAATAACTGACCGCTCGCACCTTATGCTCAATACACAGATCGACTATTTCCTCCGCGTGCGGCACATACATGTGAAAGTTCACACCAAACGGCGCCGCAGTAAGCGATTTTATCTCGCGAATGCCCTGCTCAATCTCAGCGGGCGTCATCACAGCACCGGCCAAAAAGCCAAATCCGCCCGCCTCGCCTGTGGCTGCTACAAGCTTTGCGTCGGCGACCCAGCCCATAGCCGTTTGAATGATGGGATAGCGACACCCCAACAGCTCCGTTAGCCTCGTGTTCATCGTTGCACTCACGTTTTATATACCCGCACAGTATCCGAGCCATAATTTACTTCAATCTGAGACGTTATGGGACGATAGGCTGATCAGACTATGGGATCCAAACGGAGGCTGTGCGCCCTCCGGCTTCTGGTTTAGAGTTTGCGAAATGTCGCTGATAAGCCTGCAATGAACGAGTTTACGAAACCCTATTTCGACGCGATTGCGCAACTGATGGCGCCAACAGCCCCTTTCGAGGTTGAAACCGTGAACGTCGGTGGCGTCTCTCTCAAAGCGTTCAAGAATGCAGAGACAAGTTTAGGTTCATTTCTCGCAGCAGGACGAAACCACGGTGATGCCCTCTTCCTGCAGTATCAGGGTGAGGCCTGGACTTTCGTCGAGTTTTTTCATGCAGTCGATCAAGTTTGCAATTGGTTAACGCATGAGCAGTCGATCGCCAAAGGTGATCGTATTGCCATCGCCATGCGCAACCGACCTGAATGGTTGGTCGCTTTCGTTGCGATCGTCACGATAGGCGCTGTAGCGGTACCGCTTAATAGCTGGGGTAAGGCTAAGGAATTACAGCAAGGCTTGGAAGACAGTGGGGCCCGTCTCGTTTTTGCAGACGACGCGCGGCTTGCCTTCATTCGAGAACTGAACCGCACATTGCCCGTGGTCTGTGCTGACGGCGCTCGTTCAGAACACACCGTTCTAATGACCCAAATCCTCGGCCGCGACATCACAGCCGTCGCTGAGCCAACTGAGGCGGTTACGATCGATCGACACGACCCCGCCATCCTAATGTTCACATCAGGCACCTCGGGCAGGCCAAAAGGCGCTCTCCTCAGTCATTTCAATTGTTGCCAAGCCTTAATGAACATCGAGTTCATCGGTGCTGGTACCTACATGACCAACATGGAGGAGATGAACAAACAGCTTGCCAGCCCTATCCCGCCCAAAACATTGCTGGCAGTCCCGCTGTTCCACATTAGTGGTTTGCTTTCCCAGGCCCTGATCAACCTGAGGCACGGGCGTGCGCTCTACATGATGTACAAGTGGGAAATTGACGAAGCGATTCGAATCGTCAAGGACGAAAAAATCACCGTCTTGATGGGCGCGCCCGTCATGCTGCTAGAGCTCCTGAAAAACGAACAGTTCGGCGACGAGCACGCGGCCTTTTTGACCAATGTCAGTGCCGGTGGCGCTGCGACACCCGAGCTGCTCTCAGAGCTCTATGCGAATAAAACCGGCTCTGCAATGTCAGGCGGTGGCTGGGGAATGACCGAAACCATGGGCTCAGGCGCAGCTTTTACGGGTCGCTATTTCGCCGAGCGTCCTGATGCATCAGGATTCCCCAGCCCTATCGTCGAATTTAGCTTCCGCGATGAAGACGCCAATGTTGTCCCTGCGGGCGAACCCGGCGAAATTTGGGTGCGCTCGTCTGCTGCCATTCAGGGCTATTTTTCAGGAGGCAAGCCTTCCGACGAACCCGTTGATGGATGGATGGCAACCGGTGACGTCGGTTACATCAGCGACGAAGGATTTCTCTACATCTGCGGCCGCGTTAAAGACATGATTATTCGCGGCGGCGAGAACGTGTATCCGTCAGAGGTAGAGGCATGCCTGCTCGAGCTTCCCGGCTGTGAGGAAACGGCCGTGATCGGACTACCTCACGACACTTGGGGCGAGGAAGTCGCTGCAGTCATTCGCATGTCACACGGTCAGTCGTCCGATGCGAGCGAAGTCACCGCATTTTGTAAGGAGCGTCTAGCCGGCTTTAAAGTCCCTGCACACGTCGTATTCACCGAGGCGCCACTGGAGCGAAACGCGCTTCAGAAGCTCCTCAAAGCACAGATCCGGGAGCGCTACTTTGGCTAGCATGGACAGCACGCCGTCGATCGATTGCCACCGGCTCATCGTTTTATTTTTTGAGGCCATACCGGGCGTCAATCAAATCAAGGCAGCCGTCGATAAACTGCCGCTGCCCGCAGCTGTTCACCTAGCCCAGTGCGACGCCCACAGCGAGCGCGCAGCAATGTGGACCCGAAACCCCACAGGCCGCCTGCCTATCGGTCGTCTTGCCCTCGAATACGCGAGCGAGGCACTCGACTGGGAGACAGCAACAGCTTTTGCAGACACACTTGGTGGCGAGGCGCACTGGTGCCTTGGTGCAAGTCCAATAGCGCATCCTCTGAACCCCGCCCTTACGTTTTCGGGCACGCTCCAACTCTGCTGTTTCGAGCGTAGAGAGGGATTGCCAGATGAGGAGCTCAAGCATATTTGGTTCAACGAGCACGCGCCCGTTGCGGTTGAGACGCAGAACAACGTCGGCTACCGGCAGAACTTAGTGCTCAGTTCCTCGCACAGTCCGCTTGATGGCATTGTCGAGGAGCTCTTCCCCATTGCCGCTGCTGCCTCGCTGACTGACTTTTTTGCCGACGGCGATGACCCTGAAAAAATGATGAATCACATCCAGAGACTGACCGAGAGTAGTGAGCGTGTGCTCGACTTGGAAAAGTCATCCGTTATCCACATGACCGAGCAGCGCCTGCTTTAACGCGCAAGACCGAGGAATCTTAATGAGTAATGACACCGAAACTTCAGCATTAGCGGGAAAAGTTGCCCTAATCACTGGCGCTGGCCAAGGTATTGGGCAAGGCATTGCCTTCTCCTTGGCAAAGCGTGGCGTCAAAGTGGCAGCCGTCGGGAGAACCCTGAGCAAATGTGAAAATACGGTTGCTCAGATCAACGAGCGGTTTGGCACCGAGGCCATTGCCGTAGAGTGTGATATCTCTGATCTAGCCGCCCTTGATGGCCTAATTGAGCGCGTGGTTGCTACCTACGGTCGCTTAGACATCTTGGTTAATAACGCGGTGACAACAACGATTAACTCACTCATGGACACAACACTTGAGGACTTCGAAAAAGGACTCAAAGTAGGTCCGATGGCGACGCTTCGCATGATGCAGCTCGCACAACCGCACCTCCTCGCCTCTGGGGACGGCAATATCATTAATCTCGCCACTGCCGCAGCAAAACGTTGGGATAGCTCGACCTACGGGGTTTATGCAGCGCAAAAAGAAGCGATTCGCGCGCTGTCACGCGGCGCAGCTTGCGAATGGGGCGGTATGGGTATTCGAACAAATACCATTTTACCGCTGGCTAAATCCCCTGCGTTAGAAATGTGGGAGCAATGGCGCCCCGAGGAAGCCGCAGCCTTTGCCGACACTGTCCCAATGAAGCGAATTGGTCACTGTGAAGACGACATTGGCGAATTTGTTGCCCTTTTATGCTCTCCCGAGTCACGCTACGTGAATGGCCAATCCATCGCCATCGATGGGGGTCAGGTCAATATGGGGTGAACCCTCACGCCATCTGCCTTATTTAACGGACGCACCACCGTCAACACTGAGCAGTTGTCCCGTGATGAACGAGGCGCGATCTGATGCAAGGAAGCACACCGCCTCGGCGATCTCTGAGGGCTCGCCTAAGCGTCGCATTACAGCGGCTTGCTTGAGGCCCTCGGCAATCTTAGGTTGCTCCTCGAAGTATTTCTCAACACCCGGCGTACGGATCACCCCGGGCGATACGGCGTTGATGCGGATCCCTTTATGACCGTATTCAGAAGCCGAGCTTTTAGTGAGCAAATTGACGCCGCTCTTCGCAGCAGCGTAAGCCGTATTGTAGGGCTGACCGCGCAGTGAAGCGTTAGATGAAATATTGACAATGCTGCCACCCGTATCCTGAGTGAGCATGGCCTCTATCTCGTATTTCATACAGAGAAATGTATTGGTAAGACATAAATCCAAGGTCTGATCAAAGACCGCCTTTTCAAACGTATGAATCGGACCCGAGCCTCGACTCACCGCCGCGCTATTGCAAGCGATATCGAGTGACCCCCAGTGATCTATAGCGGCCTGAACCATGCTGGCCACTCGAGCCTCATCGCTCACGTCGGCAACAAACGCCTCGGCTTTACCTCCGGCGTTCGCAATATCTTTCGCTGCTTGTTCTGCAGTCTCTTCATTGAAGTCAACGACAAGCACGCGCGCACCTTCGCTTGCGAGTTTCATTGCAATCGCCCGGCCAATGCCGACGCCTGCACCCGTTACTAATGCTGTTTTACCTGCTAGCTCTGCCACCCTGCTTACCACCTGCCCTTTTTAATGGTCAATTTAGACTAAGTATCCACGCGCACGCTTATTCCTTGCTCGCACGCTTCGTTCTATCTTGTGCACGGTACTGTCCACAAGCCCAAATGGACTAGAGCCATTGGATTGTTAAAGCCCGGGCATCAAGGAACCCATTTTGATTACAGATTATTTCAGCCTCGAAGGAAAAAGAGCGCTCATAACCGGTGCCGGAAAAGGCATAGGCGCCCGCATCGCAACCGCCTTTGCCGAAATGGGTGCCGATGTGGCATTGCTTGCCCGAACTCAGAGCGACTTGGATGCGGTTGCCAGTGAGGTTCGCGCGCTCGGCAGGGATGTACGGACCTTTGCCTGCGATGTCACCGACGAGGCTGCACTCGCTGCGGTCGTCAGGGAGCTCTCAGACAGCTGGGGATCGCTCGACATTCTTATTAACAACGCAGGCGCGCCGGGTCAGGGCTATGGATCACTGAAGAAAGTCGACAAAGCGCGGTTTGAAAACACCCTCGAGATCAACCTTACCTCGGCGTATACACTGACACACCTTGCCTTACCGCTTCTCAAAGCCGCCCCGAAAGGAAGCATTGTCAATGTGTCCTCAGCATTGGGTTGGATGGTCGATCGAAACTTTGCGGCGTATGGGGCGGCCAAAGCGGGTATGGACCAAATGACGCGGATTCTCGCTTACGAACTGGCACCGGGTATTCGGGTCAACGGCATCGCGCCAGGGGCGATCGAAACACCCAGTACCGCGTTCATTACGCAAAATGAAGACATGTACAACGCGACTGTTCGGTGGATACCGCAGGGGCGACTGGGGAAACCTGACGACATTGCACTGGCGGCACTTTATCTCGCATCGAATGCCTCAGGCTTTGTGAGCGGAAAGATACTCGAAGTAGATGGCGGAATGGCGGCGTTACCCGGAACAGCAATCGAAGCGAATATCGCGCGAACCACGACTGATTGAGTCGACGCTCACGTAATAGGAGATAACAATGGGAACTTATGTTCTAACGGGCGGTGCTACCGGCATTGGGGCCGCCATCAAAGAAAAACTTCGCGCCCAAGGGCACCGGGTTGTCATCATCGATCTAAAAGACGGTGACTACCTTGCAGATCTTGGAGACCCCAAAGCACGCCAGGCCACCATTACGAAGGTTTCCACCGAAGTCCCTGTTATCGATGGCCTTATTACCTGCGCAGGGGTGGCCTCTCAGTTTCCCGACCCGGGGAAAATTCTCCAGATTAACTATTTCGGCACGACCGAGGTCATCGAAGGGCTTGAGGGTAATATCATCTCGGGGGGTCGCGTTATCGCCATCAGCTCGAACTCGGCGCCTATGAGCACGCGCCCAGATCTTATTGAAGCGATGCTAGAGGGCTCAGAAGAGAAGACGGTGGAGCTAGGCGGCAACCTCCACGGCCACGAGTGCTACGCCAGCAGTAAAGGCGCTGTGGCTCGCTACATGAGACGAAAGGCGCCGGGACTTGCACAAAGAGGCATATCATTCAATGCACTGGCGCCAGGATATATTTCCACGCCAATGACACAGAGTGTCGAAAATGACGCGGAATATGGCCCGCTGATTAAGGCTTTTGTGGACTCTATACCCATTGGTCGACCGGGACAGGCCGAAGACGTTGCCAATCTCGCCCTGTTTCTGCTTTCGCCTGAGGGGGCCTATGTCGCGGGATCAACGCTCGTTATCGACGGCGCACACGATGCCATGATGCGGCCAGATGCCAATTTATAAACACTAAACGCGCGGTCTGTGAATGGGACCCCATCACAGCGATTGCGCTCGATACGCTGGCCCTTTTGCCCGCGATGGGGAGATCCCGAAATGAGCACCCAAGACACGTTAAGCGCGCGCATTGAGCGCCTGGTCTCAGCGTCGATTATCGCAGTGAGCATGCTGGGAAGCCTGTCTGCTCAATCAAGCGAAGTCCCCTGTGCCGTCTCATCCGACACCAAGCTTCCGTTCTTTGGCGATCTCCATATTCACACCCGATACTCCTTCGATTCCTTTCTTTCGAATCAAAAAAACGACCCCGATGGCGCCTATGAATACGCCAAGGGTAACGTCATCACACTCCCCGATGCCTATGGGGAGCAGACCGTATCTGCCCAAATCGATCGCCCTATCGACTTTGCAGCCGTCACCGATCACGGTGAGTTCTTAGGTGAAGTCGCGCTGTGTGACAGCGACTGGACGCAAGCTGGCTGGTGGACACCGGTCTGCCTCATGTCCCGCGCTCAGAATCTTTGGGTACAACTTTACGCGGCAAGTTTATGGACCGCATCAGGTGGGATGGAAGGTGAGGCGCCCGAGCGCGGCCTCGTGTGCTCGCTAGGCAACTGCGAGGAAAGCGCCCTCAACGTATGGGATGACATTCAGCAGGCCGCTGAGCGCCATTACGATCGCTCTGAGGACTGCAGTTTCACAACCTTTGTAGGTTATGAGTACACCCAAGGCCAAGAAATGGCCAACCTGCACCGAAATGTGATTTTCAAAGGCGAGGAAGTGACGCGGCTCCCTATCTCGGTCTTTGATACAGACAGCTCAGTACCCGAGTTATGGCGACGGCTTCGTTCGCAGTGCCTAGAGTCAGATTCCGGCTGCGATGTACTCGCCATCCCCCACAACCCGAACTTAGGGGGAGGTCTTATGTTCCCCGACCCCGCCACTGAGGAAGAAGCCATCAACCGGCTTGAAATAGAGCCCTTGGTTGAGCTGGTTCAACACAAGGGGGCCTCAGAGTGTCGCTTCGACCGGTTAGCCGGTGTCGGCATCGACACTGAGGACGAGCTCTGTGACTTTGAGCAAATACCGTCTGACAATCTAGCGATGCTGGGCAGTGTGAACGGGAAGATGTGGTCAGATCGCGGACTCCCCGTCAACGTCGCCAACTTCCACCGACGCAATATGATGCGAAACGTCCTGAAAGACGGGCTCGCACTCGAGCAAAAGACAGGGCTCAACCCATTCAGACAGGGGTTTATTGGCAGCACCGACACGCATACCGCGACCTCCGGTGGCGCGATGGAAAAGAACTACGTAGGGCATCTCGGTTCTCGGGACGCGACATTCCGAAACGTCCAAGATCACTTTGTCTCAAACCCCGGCGGTCTCGCTGTTGTCTGGGCTGAAGAAAACCGTCGTGACGCGCTCTTTGAAGCCATGCGCAATCGGGAAACCTACGCAACCTCGGGCACACGTCCGATTGTGCGATTCTTCGCGGGCGACTATGAAACGGACCTCTGTGATGATCCCGACGCGCTGGACGAGGCCTACAAGTCAGGCGTTCCGATGGGCGGCGTGTTAGCGCGAAGCGAAGGGGATGCAACACCTCGCTTCTTCGTCAGTGCGCAGCGCGATCAGGGTACTGATCTTCACCCTGCAAACCCGCTTGAGCGCATTCAAATCATCAAGGGCTGGGTGGATGAAGACGGGTCAACACATGAGCGTGTGGTGGACGTTTTAGGAAACGAAACACAAGGCCTTGGCGTCGATATGAATAGCTGTGCCGCCACTGCACCTGGACATGCAAGTCTATGCACGGTTTGGGAAGACCCAACGTATCGCCCCGGCGAGTCCGCGTTTTACTACGCTCGGATCTTAGAGACACCAAGCTGTCGCTGGAGCACACTCCAGTGCCAAGCCGCGGGTGTAAATCCCTTTTCGGAAAGTTGTGCCACCGAAGCTGACGCCGCTAACTTGCTGGCGAATGAGAACGGCGACTCAGGCAACATATACGGTATCTGCTGTACCAACCCAGAAACCGATCCCTTTTACTCGCCCACGATTCGTGAGCGCGCCTGGACGTCCCCTATTTGGCTTTCGACGACTCGTTAGCGAGGTGCAAAAAGACGGGGACTTCACCGCCCCCATCAACCTCCAAATTGGCGCCGGAGATGTAGGACGCGCGATCCGAGCACATCAGCAGTACTGCGTTGGCCACATCTTGTGGTGAAGCCATGCGCTTTAGGGGCAACATATCGGCCACCCGCTTAAAGCCCTCCTCACCACCGTAGTGTTCAACGCCCGCCTCGTTATGAACCAAACCCACGATCAACGCGTTAACGCGTATCTGTGGACCCCACTCCATCGCTAGCGACTTCGTCACGTTAAGCAATCCGGCTTTCGCAGCACCGTAGGCCGCTGTGCCTGGGGATGGGCGCGCACCACTGACACTGGCGATGTTCACGATAGCGCCACCCCCCGGAGCCGTCATAAGAAGTGGGTGCGCCTGCTGCGACAGCACAAGCGGTGCCAGTAAATTCAATGAGATGATTTTTTGAGTCAGCTCAGCGCTGGCATCAGCTGCAGCCACAGGCGGCCCGCCGCCCGCGTTATTAACCAAAATATCGAGTCGTCCAAAACGCTCAGCAACAGACTCTATGAGCGCTTGAGAAGCCGCGGGATCTCGAATGTCCGCACTGTAGAACGTGGCTTCCCTACCCTGAAAAGCGACTGGCTCTGCGGGCTCGCGCCGGCCCACAGCAATCACTTCTGCACCCTGTGCCAGTAGCGACTCGCAGATCGCTCGGCCGATGTGACCCGCACCGCCTGTCACCAAGCATACTTTTCCGGATAGATCTGACATAAACGCCCCACTTGCACCCAATTACTGCGCGCAAACTCCGTTACGCATCAGCTTGTATATTCCATAGGCATTATGCCTCTTGCGCGCAGTGAGTCACCAATCGTATTTATCGTCTGAAACAATGATGCCCATGACTCTGGGGTAGCTCCACCGGAGCAGCAGATGTGGCACAGTAGAGCCTGCTAATCGCAACCCATCGCATTATCGCGACAGCATTTTGCTGAAATCTGTAAGGAACAAAGCATGACTAAAACTGTTATCGAATCACCCGCTGACCTCTACGATCTCGTAGGAAAGACCTTAGGGCCAAGCCCCAGCATGGAAATCACGCAAGAGCGCATTAATCAGTTTGCGGATGCGACCGGTGACCATCAGTGGATCCACATCGACGCAGAGAAAGCCGCTAATGGCCCGTTTGGCGCCACGATTGCCCACGGTTACCTAACCATGTCGCTTGCTGCGAAATTCATGCCGGAGATCATCGAAGTCCGCGGCATCGCGATGGGTGTTAACTACGGCACTGAGAAAACGCGTTTCCCCTCCCCGGTCACAGTGGGTTCGAAGTTGTCGGCAACGGGTACGGTGGTATCGGTGGAAGAGGCAAGCGGCGGCATCAAAATGATCCTGCGCATTGTTATGCAGGCGGAAGGCGCCGAGAAACCCGCCTGTATTGTCGACGCCATCAGCGTTTACTTCCCTGGCTGAGGTCCCTCATCACCAAACGCTAATCACCCAGAAACAGGGCTGCGGTCATAACCCCGCAGCCTCAATATAAAAAACCCCGCCTGGAGCGGGGTTTTTTGTGTCTAACGGGTGATCAGACCTTAAACACGCGTTTTGCGTTCTCCCGTAAGAACTTCGGCCAAACCTCGTCTTTGAACGGGACGTTGGGCATATCGCCAAAGATGCGCTCCAACGAGAGGCCCATGGGGAAGTAGCCGGCGTACATGATCTTGTCAGCACCGCGTGTGTTAGCAAAATGCACAATGTCTTTGGGGTAGTGCTTGGGTGCAAACGCACTGGTCATGTAATACAGATTTTCATATTTCAGCATGAGCTTCCAAGCGAGGTCTGTCCAGGGCTCCGCACCGTGTTTCATGACCACCTTGAGCTCGGGGAAAAACCAACAGATTTCGTCGAGGTGCTCCACTTTCTGAGGCTCCATGGGAATACGGGGACCGGGTACACCAACGCAGGGGCAAAAAGGAATATCAAGATCAATGCAGGTGACAAAGATGGGATACCACTTCTTATCCGAGAGCGAGACCTGAGGGCAGAGCCCCGAAGGAAAAGCGTTCACTGACTTGATGTCGTACTGCTCTTTAAGGCGGCGAATTTTGCGGACTTCATCCATCCCGTTATTGGGATTGCAGTCGTAGGACGCAAAAAAACGATCGGGATGTTTTTTCACCGCCTCGCACTGCGTCTCGTACTGCCCCTCGTCGACACCCAACATCGCTTTTTCGATATTGAATTCGTCCATCTTCTCCAAGGTATATGCAATGTAATCATCGCGCTTACCAACCTTAGGGAGGTCTTTGAACATGTATTGGGCGGGCATCTTGAACATTTGCCGGCTCTGCTCATCCATCAACAACGGGCGAATAAAGTCGTAAAAATTCGACGTGTCATCATTGGGTACGGCGAGCATCAGGTCGATGACAGGCACATCCGTCGGCATAGGCATGGTGCTTTCCTTGGTCTCTCAGTCGTTGGCGTACGTTACAAGCTGACGCTCATTTATGCATCACCCGAAAGAAGGGGGTAATCGGTATAGCCTTTAGCGCCTTCCCCCCCGTAAATGGTGCGCTTATCCATGTCGTTGTAAGGCCCATCCGATTCAAAACGCGCAACAAGATCAGGGTTGGCGATATACAAGCGCCCAAAGGAGACCGCATCAACCTCGCTTGCAGCGATGCGTGTCTCGGCCTCTTGTGCCGTAAAGCTGTCACTTCCGATAAGCACGCCTGAGAAATTGTCTCGGGTCAGCGCGAGACTGTCGATCCCTGTCGAGGGCATGCGAATCGCGTGAACCCAAGCTATTCCCTTTCTTTGTGCCATTCTCAGCAGAGCGCCATAGGTTGCTTGAGGGTCCGCATCGACGTGGTCGTTATAACGATTTCCAGGAGAAATTCGAAGTCCAACTCGCGCTATACCCATCACACTCGCTAACGCATCGATAACTTGCGCAACAAACCGCAACCGGTTCTCAAGAGAGCCACCGTACTCGTCCTCTCTGACATTACTCCCTGATGCGAGAAACTGCCCGGGCAAGTAACCCGATGCGCAATGCAGCTCAATGCCGTCAAAGCCCGCCGCTTTGCAGCGTTCAGACGCCTGACGGTAATCCTCGATAACCCCCGCAATCTCATCGACCGTCATCGCCTCAGGCTCAGGCATGGCCTGCATACCTTGCTCGGTAAAAATTTCGGCTCGCGCGGCAATGGCTGACGGCGCCAGCATCCGTGTGCCCGTCGCTTTATTGTCGGGATGACCAACACGACCGCAATGCATTAGCTGGCAGGCAATAAGACCACCTGCTCTATGAACGGCAGATGTCACCCTTGACCAAGCCGCGACATGCTCGTCATTGCAAATACCGGGGGTACGATTGTAACCCTTGCCATCAAATGAGGGGTGCACTCCTTCCGTAATGATTAAGCCCGCGTTGGCCCTTTGCGAGTAATACGCCTCATGAAGCGCCGAGACGCAATCATCAACTTGTGACGCCCGGCTACGCGTCATCGGTGCCATGATGACGCGGTTTTTGAGTGTCATATCGCCGACCGTCAGGGGCGACAGCAAGTGCTCAAGGTTCATAGAGGAAATCCTTTAACGCGTTCGGATACTCGGGTTTTCAACACCCGCCCGCATCGTTTTCAAAAACTGCTCGTAAGGCGCAGGTGCCGCCACCGTGGGAAGCTCCTCAGAGGGAGGCTCACTCCAAAACTTTTGCCAGCTCGGAAACAAGCTGTGGAAGGCGCCATCGTAATGATCGCGATCTGGCCATCGCATTTTATTGTCACCGCAGGGCGGCTTGTTGAGGTCAGTGGCATAAAAATAACAGGGAAGCCGCCGTTTGAAATACCAACGCCCATCGATACGCTCATAATGATCCCAGTAGAGCATCTGCATGATCACCCATTCACACCCACCGTCCTGCGTGGGCGTTTCATGCTCATTTTTTGAGTACACGACACCGACAGCGCGGTCAGGGTCTTCGAACTCAATGATGTGATTGCCAATATGATGCGAAGTCCCCGTAAATTGCACTCGCAGGGTCTCGTCCATCCACTGCTTAAAATGCGCCCTCCCGACTTTATCTTTGCCAACACGGACATCTTCGGGGAAGAGATTCACTAAAGCGTCCATGTCGCGCATATCGAGCGCCAACGAGTATTTCGCAGCCAGTTGGCGAATTTCATCGATAGACTCCAAGCGATCGATGCGAGCCATTAGTACTGAGTCAGTCATCCTCTTTTCCTCTTAAGCGATAGCGGCCTGACGGCCCGCGCGACGTCCGGAAAACGTAGCGTCACCGACAGAGCTTCCCGACGCGTAGCCGTCCCCGCGACGCGGCACACCACAGGCCGTTCTACCCGCGGCGTAAAGTCCTGATATGACATCACCCTGCACTGACAAGACCTGACCGTCCACCGTGGTATCCAAGCCGCCAAGGGTAAAGTGCGGTAGGAAAGCACCGGCTCCCGGCGTGCAATCCAGCGCGACAAAGGGCCCCGTCAGGGGCTTTAGCCATTCCTTAGACTTGTGGAATTGCTCATCATTACCGCTGTGTGCCGCGAGATTGTAAGTGTTTATCGTGTCGATCAACCCGCTGTCCGGCAAGCGGAGTTCCTCGGCGAGCTCTGCCACTGTCTCCCCTGTACCGGCCACCGGCGCCGCAAGCCAACTCGCTGTTTCGTAGTCTGCGTAATCTTCCACATTCAAAACGAGGTAAACCGGGTAGGTTTGCCTCACGAGGTAGCAGCCTATGCGTCCATGGTAGGCATCTTCATTAATGAAGCGCTGCCCCTGTCCGTTGACAAAAATGCCATGGGTTAGCGTGGCCGGAGGATAAAAAGGAACACTCAAAAACCCCTCGTGCATATTAATCGCACGCGCACCAACGCTTAATCCCATTTGAATGCCGCCACCGGTATCGTTTGGATTACCGATCGGAACAGTTCCCGCCTCTGCGAGCTCAGGCGCATATTGCTGCATCATTTCGGCATTCATCACAAAGCCACCAGCGCAGAGAATGACGCCCTTATTTGCACGGTAATACCGCTCTTGCATATCTTCTCGGACCACAAGTCCGACGACACGCTGCTCAGGCCCAAAAGAGTCAACAATCAAGCGCAAAGCCCGCGCCTCAATATGAATATCGATATCGCGCTGTTCTACCGCCTCGGTAATAATCTTGACGAATAAGGGCCCACCATTGTCTCCCTCAACGTAGAGGTTGTGACCGCGCGGAGCATGCTTGTATTTATCAACATAGGGCCAGGCCTTCTCGCTGCCGGTGTACAACAAACAGTCGTCGGTCAACGCCATCATTGCGCGCTGAGGATACTCTGACATCTTAAAAGGGACGCCGAGCGCCATGAGCCAATCAAGATGTGCCGCACCGCCCTCTGCGTATGCCCTAACCTTCGCTGCATCCGCTTGTGGGCCGTTGGAGTCCATCAGGTATCCGTAGACATCTTCCACCGAGTCATCATAACCGACGGCCTTCTGTACCGTTGTGCCTCCACCCAAGTAAAGCTCCGCTGAAGACAACTTTGTTGACCCACCACTCTCCGAGGCCGCCTCAAAAATGGCGACTGATGCACCATTATCAAACGCTTCGATCGCCGAGCAGGCACCGGCACCACCAAATCCGACAACCAGCACGTCTTTCTTATCGGTCCAAGTGACGACGTCTTTTTCTAATATGGGTGAAAAGGACACGGTGCTCCTCGCTGTTTTTATCGGTATAGCCACCAATGTATCGACTACCTTTGCGCGTCTCTGCCTCCGTTTGGACGATGGTGAACCCTTGCGTATACATCGCGACGGGGCGACCTTTAGCGCCGCGGCACTAATCGATAACAGGACATCGCATATGCAGTGGTATACCGGGAATACACTCTACGACACGCTTCTCATCGTCGGCTTCGCTTATTCGTTACTCGTCATGGTCTCTAGCGTTTTTGGCACGGCGGCCTACGGCGGCAGATTTGGGGGTGGCAAGCGAGCCAAGGGCATCAAGTTAGGTTCTAAAACTGGATGGATCCTTATGGAGTTACCCGGACTACTGGTCTTCCCCGTCGTCTTTTTCATGGGGCCTAATGCCGATCAAAGTGTGCCGCTGTTCTTCCTGGCCGTCTGGATGTTCCACTACACCAACCGCGCGCTTGTGGCGCCGATGCTGATGAGGGTTCAGCCAGGCTCAACTGCGAGCTTCTCGCTCGGTGTTGTCATTGCAGGGTGGGCAACACTTTTTTTACACGGCTACTTCAATGCCGCCTACCTGACACAATTCGGTGAGCAATATACTGACGCATGGTTTAGTGATCCACGCTTTCAAATTGGCCTTGTGGTCTATGTCATTGGTTTCTCGCTCAATGTGCACTCAGACAGCATTTTAAGAAATCTTCGCGCACCCAATCCGAGTCCAGACGAGCCACGCTATAAGATTCCCTATGGCGGCGGCTTCAAATGGGTGACCTGTCCTCAGTACTTCGGTGAAATTCTGTCGTTCACCGGCTTCGCCATTATGGTTTGGAACCTAGGTGCTGTCTTTGTGTTGGCTATGACCGCGGGCAACTTGATCCCGAGGGCCTTGTTCACGCACAAGTGGTTCCACAAAAACTTCGATGACTACCCTAAGGCTCGCAAAGCCATCATCCCCGGCATCTTGTAGGTATTGCCAAACTAGGGTTGGTACCAAATGGCTGAGCTGATGGCGCGTTCCTGAATCGAGACAGGCGCCATGGGCTTGGTACCCAGCTGCACAGCATCGTAGGTCGACCATCGAGGTGTCGGAATTTCCAAGACTCGTGCGTAATAAAAAGCCTCTTGGCTGGCGTCAAAGTCAGGGTCTTTCCACTGAGCCCGCAGCTGAGGCGAGCCAATGCTGTTATCAAACGTGGCTAAAGCGGCATCGACAGTGGATCCAACAGGCGAGAGTCGTTTAGTGACACTGTCAATAACGCGATCACCGGACCAAGCGACATCATATATTCGCTCTTGGCTCTCACCTTTGGCGTCGACCCAACCCTTGATCATTTGAATGCGGTCCAGGTTCGCGCCCACCGGGTCACGCTCGGCCACCACCACAAATTCGGGCGCGTCATTCTCGCCGCTTGCTACCAGAATAGACCCCATGGGGACGCCCTTAGCCCGCGCAATCGCATCAAAATTAGGCGACGTCGCTGTTTGATTTGGGAAATTCCAGCCCGCAAAAACACTCACTACGATTCTGGGTCCTGATGTGGCGAATGTTTCACGGCGTTGCATGGCGTCAAAGAGTGCTTCTCGGGTATTTTCAGCCGCCCAAACACCTGCAAGACCACCCGAGCCCCACTTGCGAGCGGGCGTCATCATGTTGAGCCCAAGCCCTGCCGCGCCAGTTCTGAGACCGGCAGATCCATCCATCATGGGGAGTTTTCCGGTATACCCCTTTTCATCACTCGGGGAGGTCGCGTTGTGGCTGTCACTTGACCCAATGACACCAAACTTCAGGGGGTTGAATCCTTCACTGTGCGACATCGAGATGCCACTTCGCAGCGCATCACGCGCGTAAGCCCCTTTGACGCTCGTCAATGTCATGTCACGCCCCGGTACTGTGCCCGCTATTTCGAAGTCAGCGAACTCATCAAGGCTCGACAGCAGTGGATGTGTCTCTGAGCTACCTTTGATCTGCAAAATCTCGCTCAGAGGTTCCAGATCAGATCGATCGACAGGTGATAACGACTCGAGTCGTTTGCCTGTCTCGTCTGCAATGCGATAAGCGAGTCCTTCGCTGAGGTTGGGGTTGTGAGGAATCGCCATTACTCGCCGTCCGAGAGCTCGCTCGGCTCGCAAAAATGCCCATAATTCGGGAGGGGTTGGCCCATCGATAGCGCTAAAGGGAATGTCAGGCAAACCCCCTCCGCCATAGATGATATTGCGATGGAGGTGCGTTCCAACGTCGCCCGCATCGGCGGACCACTCCCAACCGGCAAAGGTCGTAAAGACACCCGGGGCATTATGGCGCTCTGCTGCCGCAATGATTTCTTCCCAAGCCAATCGATTTATGTCGGCGTCTACACCCTCGAGTGTCAGCTTGAAGCCGTTGTCTCGGATCAGACTCATGATCTCCCACCAGGACCGGGTTACCGTGAGTCGATTCTCTCGCCGGAGAATATCCGACAGCGCCTGCCGCGTCGTGGGCACGTCTAAGTCAGAGAGTTTGGCTTGTCCCAAGTACTCCGCGTGGTCGGTAACCGCTGCGAAATCAAGGGCCCTGCTGATGGTCACGGGATACCCTGCGCCATGTGTCAGCGTCTCACCTTTGGCGAACCGATAGACATCGTCGGGTACTGCTCGCACGCCCATCGTGAAAGCATCGCTGGAGAGCGACGTGTGAATATGAAGATCACCCCAGAAGACTTGGGGGGTCTCTGCGACGACCGAATGCGGCGCCTCGAACCCATTAGGGTTTGGGACAGGCGCCACTGTCACGCGGGGCCCATCGAGCGATGGATCATCAATAGGTGTCAGCAGCTGGTATGTCAGATAAGAGAGAAGCAGCGCAAGAACCACTAGCGCCGGAATTCGGGTTGCACCTTTTTGGAATGTCACTCGCTGCATACGTTTCCTTCATCCCTCTAAAGCTCTGGGTCCTCTCTCGCTCACCCGGCTTGTGTGACTCTAACTACCCGTCCTGAGCGTCCATGCTGCGATAACGTGACAGGGACGCTTTATCCCCGCGTTAATAGATGATGGCCTCGGATCGCTCAGGTGGACCACCCAGCATCGCCCTATGAGACACCCGGAACTCGCCCTCATCGCGTATGCCAAGCTCCATGCCCAACTCGGCACCGACTAGGGTCTTCCCTGCATACTTATCGATATCTGGGCTGATCGAGAGTGCGTAGAGGAGATGCCCCGTGTACTCAGGGGTCTCGGCGACCTTCATGATCTCTTCATACTGCTCCGGATGCACTTCGGCTGCCATGAGTGCACGCTCGGTTTTCAACGGGCCCATCCAAATCGAGACAGCATTGACGCCCGTCGTTGAGAAGTCGTGTTGCATGTCGTGCGCAAATTTATCGATACCGGCTTTTTGAGCCCCATAGCCAGGCCCATGCATGTAGCAGTTCGCACCAAAGGACGAACCGAAGGCAATCAGGCCCGAACCCTGCGGCACCATGATACGGGCTGCGTGCCAGCTCGCCACATACGCCGATCGCAACCCTACCTCTAATATACCCGCCGCATCCAAACCCTTTTCCCAAAATGGCTTAGGACTGATCAGCTCCCGATGAATCATCGTCGCGTTGTTCACCAAGATGTCCAGACGCCCAGAATGACGTTGAATCTCCTCGAACACTGCAGCGACCTGCCTGTCGTCTGCGTGGTCACAACGAAGGGCGATACCCTCGCCGCCCGCCGCCGTTACTTCAGCGGCTGTGCTATGAATTGTCCCTGGAAGCGGCGCGCCATCCCAGCCTTTGGCCTTACCGACAGTCTCCGCCCTACCCGTCACGTAAACACGCATACCATGAAGCCCCAATGCGCGTGCGATACCCGCGCCGGCACCTCGACTCGCGCCTGTTACGAGCGCTACAGGTGTATCAGTGATACCCATAAGTTCCTCCGATAAAAAACCAGGGCCCGTTAGGCCCTGACACTGGGCTCCACCAAGCTCTCGGCGCGACTCACCAAACTATCGGTCATGCCATGAAAGCCATCGCGCAGCGCAGAACCCAGACTCATACTAACGAGGCCCGAGAGCCAACCCCTGAGCTCAAAGGTCGACCGGTACATTGTTTTTCCATCACCAGACGCGGCAATTTCGTGTTGGCGATAACTGTGAAGCAGCAGGCCCACAGGCTTCATTCGGTACTCAAAAAGCTCGCCCTCGACGACCCGGCTCACAAATTCAACTTGATCACGCGTGTTGCTTCCAAGTGCAACTGTCATGGAAATAGGTGCACCTACGCGCAATTCGGCATCGCATACGGTTATGAAAGGGTTCCACTCACCATAGCTCGAAAAGTCGGTAATTACTTGCCATACGATCTCTTTTGGCGCGGCGATCTCCCGCAAAAACTCGATCTTCATCGTATTGACGCCCTCGTTAGTGCTGTCGTCGGACGCAATGAACAACGCCTCTGAATCAACACGTGCTAACCCGCTGATGCGAGTATTTGATTATCTTCAAGCTTATTAGCTGGTTGGTGAATACACCACGTGCCCGCAGGGTGGTAAATGTAGGCAACACAGCTATTACAGTTATCGCACAACGATTCACCACCTTCTTCGCGCCAACGATTCACCAGATCAGGCTCTCGTAAAAAGGCTCGAGCAACCTGGACAGCCTCAAAGCCTGCGGCCATACACTGCGCGACATTGTCCGCCGACTTGATACCTCCCAGATACGCCAACGGCAGATTAACCGCCTCACGGATCTTGGTAGAGTACTCCCAGAAATAGAGCTCTTTGAATTCTATCTTGGGGACAGTGGCTTGGGTTGAAGCGATCGCCATCCCGCTCAAAGACCACTTACCCATCACGCGTAGCATGGCATCCAAGTTCATATTACTGCCAAAGGTAAACCAGCCGGACTCCACGTTACGGCCACCCGATAGCACCAGCATATCAGCGCCAGCCGCCTCAAGGACTTTGGCGGTAACGATGCCGTCTTCGAGTTGCGCGCCTTTGCTTCGGCCATCCGCGACATTGATCTTAGCGATGACCGCCATGCGGTCCCCTACCGCGGCCTTGACCGCTTTCAACACCCGTGCCGGGAATCGCGCTCGGTTCTCGGCGCTTCCGCCGTACTCGTCTTTTCGGTTGTTATCGAGAGGGGACAGGAACTGATTCAAAAGGTAGCCGTGCCCCATGTGAATCTCCACGGCATCGAATCCCGCGTCGAAGCAACGCTCGGCAGCGTTCACGAATAAGTCGACCATACGGGCCATGTCTTTTTCATTCATCGCGCGACGAAACATATTCCCACGAAGCAAGCCCGCGGGATTGAACCCCGAAACCGAGCTTTGTAAGCGTCTAGGTACAAAGACACCGGTCACAAAACTACCGCCGTGAGTGATTTGTGCCGCAATTTTGCCGCCCGCACCGTGGACAGCATCTGTCACCGCGCGCAGGTCAGCCGTAGCCTCGTCATGGATCCACACTTGATCAGGCAGCGTTCGGCCGTCTTTCTCAACGGCCACATAGGCCATGGTGGTCATACCAACGCCGCCCTTGATGAGCGCCTCATGATGCATGCGCATGGCGCGTGTGGGACGCCCTCTCTTGGACATGTTTTCGTTTGCGCCCGCTTTAATGAAGCGATTGGGCAACGTAATGGGACCGAGGGTCAAAGGCTCATAAGCTGTCGATAACATGTCGTCGTTCAACCATAAATGTCATAGAGACTCAGTATACCCAGCCCTCCTACCAGACCATCGTCCCTTTGGAGGGTGGACACCGAGCCGAAGACGGGTAGAAAGACCATAAGTACTGCGGGTAATGCAGGACGACAAGTTCTGCCGAACTTCCATGTTCCTATCGGCAGCATTTTGCGCAATGAGTCATGAAAAAGTGTTTAAGGAGCTCGGCTGGACACCCCGCTCTCTTTCGGACACCGTCGCAGATGCCATCCGCTGGTATCGCACAGAGAACCTCTAACGGCACAGGAGTCGACCGTGAAGAAAATTGCCCTTTTACTCGTTGTTATAGCGGTTACCGCAGCGGGGTTCACCGCCGGACGGTTTACGGCCCCTGCCCCACGGTTTGATGTACAAACAGTAAATACCTCGAATCCTATGGATGCTGCCTTCGAGGAGTTTATTCAGGCTCAACGCGATACCTTGGCACTTTACAAAGCTCATGAAAATTTTGACGATCCCTTAGCGGCGGCAGAGGCCTATCGCGGCGTCTTATACACCATTGTGGGCTCCATCAAATCGGGGGCGCTGATGTCGCATGACTACCCTCGCACCATGCGCGGCGTCGACTGGACAAGTAAGGCAGGTCTCGATAATCCCGATAACAACTACTTTTTCGCCCTGCTCGACGACGAAGGTAGTTATCGGCTTCATGGAAAGCGCGGTAACACCACCCAACTCATTTTCCAGCTGGTCATTGGTGTCCCGGGGGTAGGTAACGCAGGTTCCAGCACCAATGTCGATGTGCTGTATGACGAAGACCTCGTCCTCGATGAGGACGGTAATTTTGAAATTATCGTCAGCCCTGAGCGGCCCGATGACGCCAAAAACTGGATGAAAAATGCACCGGGGGCCGAGTCACTGTTAGTCAGATTCACGCACTCCAATTGGGAAACTGAGCGCATTGACCCTTTGTATATTGAGCGCCTCGATACCGATGGGGAGCCTCCCGCACCGTTAACGGAAGCCTCGTTGGCTGCCGGTTTAAAACGCACCTCACAGTCCATGTACGATCGAACCGCGAGCTGGATCGCAATCGCCGATCGCATGTGGTCGCTGGTTCCCAATAACTCTATTTTCAATATGCGGGTAACGCCGGGTGGTCTGGTTGGTCAATACTCAGCCTTCGGCAACTTCAAGCTCGCCCCTGAACAGACCATGCTCATTGAATTTGGAGATACTGGCGCGCCTTACATGGGGATTCAATTAGGCAATCGGTGGTTCGTGAGCATGGATTACGAGAACCGCACGAGCACCCTGAATATGAATCAGTTGGGATGTCGTGAGGACGAGAGCCGCTGTTATGCACTGATCTCACTCGAGGATCCGGGTGTTGCAAACTGGCTAGATCCGGCGGGCCATAATGAGGGGCTCATTTTTATGCGGTGGCAGGGTTTAGCCTCACCACCTACTAAAGCAGATCAGCCACGGACGCGCGTGTTATCCCCTGAAGAGTTAGCCACTTACATTGAGAACCTTCCCAAGGTGTCACCCAAGGAGCGACGCCATGCGGTTCAGGTCAGGCGCAGAGCAGTTCATGAGCGCTTTGGTGGCTAGTGCCTAGCTTTATGCGCTCAAAGCCCTAGAAACCCTCTGCCTCATGGGACGCTTTCCATACTAGCCCCGGGAACAAGCGCCGCATCATGACACCGAATTTGGTCTGCTTACCCGGATAAGCAAAGGGCTTGCCGTTCTCGAGGCACCGCTCGACCTCGGCAATTACCTCTTGGGGTGTCAAGGTCTCACCCTTGGCCGGCAACTTCGGTACCACAGTGGCTTCCGCTTGTCGCCACAGCGGTGTTGCAACCGCCGGCGGACAAACGCAACAAAAACGCAGACCACTGTCGCGATTTTCGTGATAGAGAATTTCGCTGTAATGCTGAACCGCAGCTTTACTCGAGGCATAAGCGCCCATGAGTAGCCCGGGGATGATACCCGTCATCGAGGAGAAGCTGATGAAGTCGCCGTAGCCTCGCTCGAGCATGGGTGGTAAAGCTGCGGTGGCAACATTTGCTAAGCCCCCATAGTTGACCGACATCACCTTGTTGGTGACACGCGGATCTTCGTCAACGAGCCGCCCAAAAGGCATGATCGCCGCTGCATTGATGACTCGCTCGATGGGGCCTAACGATGATTCTATTGTTTTGAAAGCGCCAGCCACCGCGTCTGAGTCCGTAATGTCGACTTCAAACCGATGCACGGTATCGAAGCCCGAAGCCGTCTCAGCCATGCCTTCACTACTCACATCGAGAATGGCAACGGTCGCACCCTCTTTGGCAAGCTGTCTTGCCCAAGCTTGGCCCGTACCACTGCCACCTCCGGTGATCACTGCTAACTGCCCTGTGAATGCCATAGCGCTAACCCTCTCTCGCTTTTAACGTCGCGCTTTCCTGCGCTCGTTATTGCATGTTTTCTCATATTCGTCGTTAAGGCTCCGGTGTAAATTCGATCGGCATCGCTTTGATTGTCGAAATGAAGAACGATCGCATATAGGTAATATCGCCCGCTAGTCGCGGGTTCCTTAGACGCGGCAGCATCTCCTCAAACATGATGCGCATTTCAAGACGCGCAAGGTTAA
>NZIJ01000009.1 GCA_002689915.1 Halieaceae bacterium
CCCCGCCGCAAACGCTATCGCAATCTGGGATACCGAGAGAAACACAGGGAAATTCCATGGGATAATGAGACCAACGACGCCCAGAGGTTGTGGAATGACCGTGTTGCTGGCGAAGGGAAACATGATGGAATCGATGTGTCGCTTCTCGGGCTTCATCCACTTTCTAAGATTTTTGAGAATGTCATCAATACCGCCCCCGGTACCAATAAATTCGGCAAACATGGTCTCGTGCTCTGAGCGGTGTCCGTAATCTTCAGAGATCGCCTTCGAAATAGCCTCGCTATTCTCCCCAATGAGCTTCTTGAGCTGCTTCAAGTGGTGCTTACGGTCTGCCTCGCTGGGGTTAGGATCTTGGTGGTACGCGCGGCGCATCTCGTCCAGTTTCATCTGCATTGAGCCGCGGATGGCTTCGGCCTGTTCGATTGACCCGGCAATCGATGGGTTGATATCAGCGATCGAGTTCATGACGTTCTCGTTATTGTTGGTGGAGTCAGGAAAATACCGCTGTGCTCAATGGTTTGCAAATCATCAGCGAGTTCATAGATCGCCTACACGGTGGCGGCTCGTGCCCATAGTCGGTTCACCCCTACCATCATGTAGGGTCGAGGCCGCGCCGATTGGCCCGGGGGCAAAGTATTAAAGCGTGAGCGAAACACATCCGGTGGGATGGATCGCCCCCAAGGGGACAGCGCTAGCGGGGTTTTTTGAGGTCAATCGAGCAGGGTCTAGCGTCACCTTACAAACGTTTGACGCATCGTATTTTACAGATACCGCTATTCGGTAATACAACGTCGAATTATCGCGATTGAGAGAATGAATTGCCGGTCGATTGGCATCTCTTTATGATCACATATTCGCAATATTGTTCGCCGCGTGTAACACGGCAATGAGAGGAAAAGAGATGGCAGAGCGGGTATTAATGACCACGACAGACGGTGTCTGTCACGTCCGACTAAACCGGGGCGATAAGATGAACGCGCTTGATCCCGCGATGTTTGAGGGCATCACTGCGGCGCTGGAGACACTTGCGGCTAGCGGTAGTGTCCGTGCCATTGTGCTGAGCGGTGAGGGCGACGCATTTTGCGCCGGACTCGACTTAGGAAGCTTTGGACTACAGGATGACGCGCCCTCAGACCTTGTTCCTCGTACGCATGGGAAAGCCAATTGGGTGCAAAATCTCGGTTGGGGATGGCGACAACTGCCTGTTCCCGTTATCTCTGCGGTGCATGGCGTGTGTTTTGGCGGTGGACTTCAATTGATGGCGGGCTCCGACATTAAGGTCATTCACCCTGATACCCGTTGTGCCGTTATGGAAATGCGATGGGGGCTCGTTCCTGATATGTCGGGCTATCCACTGTGGCGGGGTAACGTACGTGACGATATTTTGCGCCGCCTTGTCTACACCAATGAAATTTTTTCGGGTGAGGATGCGCAGAGCTATGGTTTCGCGACCGAGGTTAACGAGGAGCCCCTTGCCAGGGCGCTGGAGTTGGCTCGAGTCATTGCGGGTAAAAATCCAGATGCCATCCGCGCCGCAAAAAAGATCTCGAATATGATGGGTGAGGCGTCCGATGCCGAACTGCTTTTAGCGGAGTCAGTTGAGCAGACTGAAATTATCTATAAGCCCAATCAACTTGAGGCTGTGGCGGCGTTTTTCGAGAAGCGCGAGGCGAAGTTTGGCTAGGACAATAAAGGGGCGGGCGGGCCTGAAACGTTCCCATAAAAAAGCGCCTACGGGCGCTTTTTTATGTCGACACGGTTATCCTTTGGGTAGCAAGCAACGATCCTTAATCAGGCGAGCGCCGCTTCCAACTTCACCTGGTCAGCGACAAAGCGCCTAATTCCGTCAGCGAGCTTCTCGCTGGCCATGGCACTTTCGTTGTGTTCAAAACGAAATTCGGCCTCTGATATGGGTTGACCTACAGCTGATGCCGCCTGCGCTTTATTCAGCGCCTCAGGCAAGTGACCTTCGCTCGCACCTAACGCGTCGAGAAGATCCGGTGCAATGGTAAGCCTATCGCAACCCGCAAGCGCCTCAATCTGTCCTGTATTTCTGAAACTCGCGCCCATAACCACCGTGTCGTAGCCGTGGGTTTTATAGTGATTGAAGATCTTGGACACCGACTGCACGCCGGGATCTTGAGCAGGTGTGTCAATCACCACATCCGTGTTGGCTTTGTACCAGTCAGTAATTCTGCCAACGAAAGGCGAAATTAAGAAAACGCCTGCATCCGCACAGGCCCGCGCTTGCTCAAAGCCAAACAATAGCGTCAGGTTACAGTGAATACCGCGCTTTTCCAGCTCAGCAGCGGCTTGAATGCCTTCCCAAGTCGAGGCGATCTTGATGAGTACACGGTCAGCTGCCACGCCTTCTCTGTCATAAAGCTCAATGAGCTTTTCTGCTTTCTCGATGGTGCGTGAGGTATCAAAAGAAAGCCGAGCGTCGACTTCAGTACTGATGACTCCGGGGACCAGGGCCACGATTTGCGAGCCAACTCTTACAGCAAATTCGTCAGCCGCGTTTGGCGTGCCTTTTAGCGAAGCTACATCTGCCTCAAAGCGCGCAAGCCCAGCTGCCTTGAGCAACAATGAGGGGTTGGTGGTCGCGTCAACCGGCTTTAGCTTGGCTATTGCGTCTATGTCACCTGTATCTGCGACTACTGTACTCATGGCAGCTAGCTGCTCAAGCTTGGTCATGCATCCCCCAATAGTTTTGAATTAAAACAAGAGTGACAAGTCTAACTCATAGCGGCCCGGCTCATGTAGTATTCGCGGCTAACAATTTGCTCGAGAGTGTCTGCCATGCCAGCTATCCATCGTCATCAATTTATCGGAGAAGGCCGCTTCAACCCTGAAACCTTGGGTCAGTTTGATGAGGCAATTACCAACGCCATAGCGGATGAGGAATGCCAAGTTCTGCTGCTCGCGGGCGAGGGGAAAAACTTCAGTCAGGGACTGGACTTAGATTACTTGATGGCAAGTGGCGATAAGGAGTTCACCGAGTTGTGTATGCGTGTCCTTGCTCGCGTGCTCGACGCGCCGTTTCCTGTGGTTTCAGTGGTGACAGGGCATGCGTTTGGTTTGGGGGCGATGATCGTTTTGGCGTCTGACTACAGTGTGATGAGAGAAGACCGAGGGTTTTTCTGCCTACCTGAGGTCGATCTGAACATGACCCTAACCGTGCGAATGAACGAGCTTGTGTGCAGCAAGCTGAGCCCATTGGCAATCAGGGCAGCGCTGTTAACGGGGGAGCGCCTCACAGCGAGTCGTGCTTTGGACCTCGAAGTGGTCGATGCCACGGGATCCATGGACGATTTAGAAGCGATGGGACTCGAGTTGGCAGCCCCTATGATGGGTAAAAACCGGCGATCGCTTGCAGGACTAAAACGTGGTTTTAACCAGCCTATCATTGAGCTAATTGAGTCAGATGAGCCTGACGGGCCCATTTCGGCACCCGCATTCTCCTAGCGTCTAGCACCGTCAGTGAGGAAACGCTCTGGGTGAGGCCTTAACCAAGCCACGCTAAAGCACCCTTGCTGAAGGCTTAGAGATCTATGGCCATCGATGACGTGCTGCGGCGCATTTGGGGTACTCGAGACGCACTATTTCAACTTGTCAGAGTCGGTCTCAAGGAAAATGGGACCGCTCGTAAGGGATATGCCGGGCGGTCTTGCCCCTGAGTTATCCCTGAGCGAGAGCGTCTAGTAGCATTTCACTGTCTGCCCAACTGAGGCAGGCGTCGGTGATGCTTTGTCCGTAGGTGAGCGCATCAGGTCGCGCAATGGGCTGATTTCCGCCAACCAGATGGCTCTCTATCATCACACCTTTGATCGGGCATGCTGCTTCGCGCCTTTGATCAACGATACTTTGGCAAACACCGATTTGTTTCGCGTGATCTTTCTGACTGTTTGCGTGACTGCAGTCCACCATCAGTCCCGTGGTGAGTCCCGCATTTTCCAACAAAAGTTCGGCCTCTCGGACGCTCGTCGAATCATAGTTGGGCTTGAGTCCGCCGCGCAGAATTAAGTGGCAGTCATGGTTGCCCGCCGTTTTAACGATCGCAGCAGAGCCCGTCTTTGTGACCGACAAGAAATGATGGCTCGCGCCAGCCGCTCTAATTGCGTCGACTGCAATTTGAACGTTGCCTTCGGTTCCATTTTTAAAGCCAACAGGGCATGACAAGCCAGAGGCAAGCTGACGATGATTCTGACTTTCTGTTGTTCGTGCACCGATCGCACCCCAAGACATCAGGTCCGCGACATACTGAGGTGTAATTGCATCTAAGAACTCACCCGCAGTAGGTAATCCCATATTATTGATCGAGAGTAAGAGATCTCTTGCGAGCGCTAAGCCGTCGTTTATTTTGAAGCTGTCGTTCAGGAACGGGTCGTTGATGTAGCCTTTCCAACCCAGACTCGTTCGCGGCTTTTCAAAGTAGGTGCGCATCACTATTTCGAGTTTATCGGCATATTGCTCCCGGATACGTATGAGCTTTTGCGCGTAGTCAAGCGCTGCATCAGCATCATGAATGGAGCAGGGACCAATCACGACCAGTAGGCGAGGGTCTTCCCCACGCATGATTTTGGCAATGCGGCTGCGAGTTGTCTCGATCAACGCGGCTGTCTCAGTGGGGACTGGGTAACGAGCGATGATCTCATTAGGAGAGACGAGGTCGTCGATTCCATCGATTCGTACGTCATCGATGGTGGACACGTTTTCAAGGGACACAACTACTCCTAATTTACTCATTGGCGTGAATCGCCAGTATATCGCCTGCGATCAACTATTGCTCTTTCGTTTGCCCTCCTTACTGAGGGCAAGTACCGCGTTCCAAGTCCCCGAGGATACTGGGAAAGCCTTTTTAACTAGGCAGTCTCTTGGAATATCTCTCGCCCGATCAGCATCCGCCGCACTTCGGAGGTGCCTGCACCGATTTCATACAGTTTCGCATCTCTCAAAAAACGTCCGGTTGGGTAGTCGGTCGTGTAACCGTTGCCGCCCAGTATTTGTATCGCATCGAGTGCGGCTTTTGTCGCAGCCTCTGCGGTATAGAGGATGACAGCAGCGGCGTCTTTGCGACTGTCCTCACCGCGATCGAGTGCACGACCAACCTCGTAGAGGTACGCGCGACAGGCGGCGGTCGAGGCATACATGTCCGCGAGCTTCCCTTGGATGAGCTGAAACTCGCCGATGGGTTGATCGAATTGTCGTCGCTCATGAACGTAAGGCACAACGGTGTCTAAGCAGGCCTGCATAATCCCAACGGGTCCACCCGAGAGAACAGCGCGTTCATAGTCGAGTCCAGACATGAGTACCGCTACACCTGCATTAATCTCACCCAAGACGTTTTCCGCCGGGACGGGGCAATCTTCGAAGATAAGTTCCGCCGTATTCGAACCACGCATGCCTAATTTGTCGAGTTTTTTTCCCTGCGAAAATCCGGCAAAGCCGCGCTCGACAATGAAGGCGGTGATGCCTCGTGAGCCGGCTTCTGGCTCGGTCTTTGCGTAGATGATGTAGGTGTGCGCATCGGGACCATTCGTGATCCACATTTTACTACCATTGAGAATGAAGTGATCTCCGCGACGCTCGGCGCGCAACTTCATACTGACCACGTCAGAGCCTGCGTTGGGCTCGCTCATCGCGAGCGCACCCACTTTCGCGCCTGAGCAGAGGTCCGGTAGGTATTTCTCTTTTTGACTCTCAGTACCGTTGCGCTGGAGTTGGTTGACACACAGGTTGGAGTGAGCGCCGTAGGACAGACCAACTGATGCCGAGGCACGACTGATCTCTTCAAGGACGATGATGTGTGCCAAGTACCCCATCGCCGATCCACCGAAGCGCTCGTCAACCGTAATGCCCAAAAGACCTACATCCCCCATTTTGCGCCATAGGTGATGAGGGAAGTCGTTTGATGAATCTACCTCGCTCGCAATGGGAAGCAGTTCATTCTCTACGAACTGCCGCGTGGTATCTCGGAGCATATTGAGCTCTTCGCTCAATCCGTGGTTTAGGCTTTTTAGCGGGTTACTCATTGTGTTTAGCACCTCATTTTCACAGGCGACAGCTTAGGCAGTCGGACGGCGCTGTCAACGCGCGATCGAACTCGACCATCACATTAGAGGAAATCGAGCTAAAAAAATAAGTGGGTATTTGCTTTAATGTCCATCGGGGTGATCTCGTGCTTGTGTGTTAAGCGTAAAACGGATTTAAGCCGCTGTTTGTAGTTGCTCATATCGATTGAAGACGTCGTAGGCCATCTGGACGATGGTCTCGTTACCCTAAAAGGACGCCTTAATTGCGCTTCGCTAATGATAGTCTCACGCTGTGGAAAAGGGGCGTATTTTGGATACACGAGAGCTTAGAAACACCCTAGGGCAGTTCGCTACGGGTGTCTGCGTATTAACAACCGAGTCGAGTAAGGGGCCAATTGGTATGACGGTGAACTCGTTCGCCGCGGTCTCACTCGAACCCGCTTTGGTCTTGTGGAGTATCCAAAATAACTCGGACTGTTTTGAGGAATTTACTCAGTGTGAACGTTACGGTATTTCCGTGCTGCAGCAGTCGCAGGAAGTCATATCAAACCGATATGCCCGCTCAATGGATCATCAAGTTGAATCTTCAGATTTGACTCACGATGCAAACGGCACGCCGCTGATCAAAGACGCGCTTGCAACGTTCTCCTGTCGCGCGCAGGCCATCCACGAAGGGGGTGATCATCATATCATTGTCGGTGAGGTTGAGGCGTTTACGACAGTGGACGGTGAGCCGCTGTTATTCTTTGGCGGGGGCTATAAACGCCTGTCTTAAATGGCGGATTGTTTTGCCGGTAGCCAACGCATCACATGCCGTTCGGATACGCCTCTAAGTCTGTAGCACCCGATGCTCGGACCTGAATCAACGCATCACCGTAGGCGATGAGCTGCCTGAGGCAGTACAAGCTCCGCTCTGATATGTAGCTGTGTTCATCGGTATCATTTGCTGCCGTGTCGTCATTCATAACTACCATGCAATTCCGAACGATCAAGTGTTCAGGTAGGTAGCACATGCGATTATTCTTATAGCTACTGATCCGCAACTCAGTGATCGGGTAGCTGCCTCCAGGCCCCACAGACACACCGACCGCCAGCGCTGGTTTATGCGATAAAGCAGTGCCGTCACAGACCAAAAAAAAGTTTTTGACGGCAGCGGGCACCATTCCGTGCCACTCGGGCGAAATGACGATGATCGCTTCAGAGCTGTGCAGCTGCGCATTGAGCTCGCCAAGCGGTGCCCAGTGGGTGGCGTCGGTGCCGATCTCCTCATCCCACAGCGGCAAAGGGTGCTTTCCTAAATCACAGGTCCAACAGCTGTGATCGCCAATCGACTCTATCTGCGCCTGCAAAAAGCGACCAATCTTCGCGCTTTGCGAATCTTTACGATGACTACCCACTATGATGCCTATGCGCATACTGAAATCTCGGTACTTGGTGAGTTGTGAATAATACGGAGCCAGCTACCGCATAGCTAGGCATTGTTGCCAGAACGCTTGCGCGGGGGCAGAGAGCACGCCATCGCGTCGCCGTATCATGGCTAGGCGTCGAGGCATTTTTCGCTCCTTGGGGGTTTTGAGTGCAACGAGTGTGCCGTCGATTAATTCACGCTCCAGGACACGAGCGGAGAGGCAGCCAACACCCACGCCCTTGGCAACAGCCCGTTTAATCGGCTCGTTATGGCGGAACTCCATGGCGATTTGAAGATTGGCCAGTGCCCCTCGGAACGTGTCATTAAATACGGTTCTCGCACCGGACCCCAGTTCCCTCAAAACCCACGCGGCGCGCTCTAACTCCGGCACCGAGGCGCGGCCTTGACGAACGAGTGGGTGATCGGGGCTCGCGAACACCACGAGTTCGTCTTGCAACCAGGGTTCGACTAAAACGCGTGGGTCATCAACAGACGATTCTATTAGACCAAAGTCAACATTCCCCTCGATGACGGCTTCGATAATGCCGGGAGAATTATCGCTATTTATCTCAATATCGACATTCGCATGCTCTCGTTGGAAGTCCACCATGGTATCCACGATGATGTGGTTGGCGATGGTGTAACTCGCGCCAATACATACCGTGCCCGCTATCGTCTCGCCCTTTAACTGCAGATTAAGGCGCTCTGCATGGGCGAGTAATTCGGTGACAGCGGGTGAGAGCGACGCACCGACCCGATTTAGTTTTAGCTGTCGGCCGATTCGATCGAATAATTTCTGTCCAATCTGTGATTCAAGCTGTTGTATCGCTGAGCTCACAGCGGACTGTGATAACGACAATTCTCTCGCTGCAGCGGTGGTCGATTCGAGCTTTGCGACGGTTGTAAATACGCTTAGCTGTTTGAGCGTGTACTGCATATTAACCAGTAATTTCGATAGATTTAATCTATTTAAACCGTTTTTATTTATAAATGATATCCCCTAGACTCGCGCCAGAATTTTGGAGAAGAACATGGCAGAGCAAAAAGCAACGAATATTCACTGGCACGAGGGAGAGGTGACTCGGGATGAGCGTGCTGGCCTTCTTGGACATCGGGGGGCAACGCTTTGGTTCACTGGCTTGTCCGGTTCCGGCAAGAGCACCGTGGCGGTGGCCCTTGAGGGCGTGCTTCATGATCGGGGGGTGCTTTGTTACCGACTAGATGGGGACAATGTCCGCTTCGGGATTAATAAGAATCTTGGCTTTAGTGAGGAAGATCGTGCCGAAAATATTCGGCGTGTTGGTGAGATTTCTAAGCTGTTTGTGGACTCGGGCGTGTTGGTCTTGTCGAGTTTCATCTCGCCGTATGTGCGCGATCGCGAGCTGGTTCGACAAGTTCACGAGGACGCGGGTATGGCCTTTATTGAAGTATTCGTCGACTGCAGTTTAGATGCCGCAGAGCTGCGCGACCCGAAGGGGTTATACAAAAAAGCACGTGCGGGCGAAATCAAAAACTTCACGGGCATCGACGATCCTTACGAGGCGCCACAAAATCCAGAAATTCACCTGAGAACTGATGAGCAAAGCCTGGAACAAGAGGTCGCGGAAATTATCGAGCAGCTTCAAGCGCGCGGTTTAATTCCCCAGTAGCTGTTGCCTCCAGCTCGATAGCAACACTCACCATCACCCCCTTATCTGAACGAGAACAAGAGAATCTAATGAGCTTAATTAAACCTCATGGTGCTGAGGCACTGATACCCAGAATCGTGACAGGCGAGCGCTTGGACGCGCTGACACAAGAGGCGACAGATTTGAAGGCGATAACCATCTCGTCTGCCGCTGCTGCGAACGCCGTGATGCTCGCTGCAGGGTATTTCACTCCCTTGTCCGGGTACATGGATCGAGCTGACGCCCTGGGCGTCGCCCGCGATCTGCGCACGACCACGGGGCTGTTTTGGCCTGTTCCTGTTTTAAATATGGTGCCGGAGTTTGAGGGGGAAGTTGGGGATCGAGTCGCGTTGAGAGACCCTAATGTGGATGGCAACCCTGTGCTTGCTGTGATGGAAATTACGGGCATCGATACGTTATCTGACGATGATATGTCGCTTATGACGCGCGAAATTTTTGGCACTGAGGATCCCGCGCATCCAGGTGTGGCAACGTTTAACAGTCAGGGGCGAGTGCTCTTGTCGGGACCTGTCGAGGTGTTGAATTACTCTTATTTTCAGGCCGATTTTCCCGAGACGTTTAGAACGGCCATGGAAATTCGAGATGAGATTACGCAACGGGGTTGGCAACGCGTGGTTGCCTTTCAAACGCGTAACCCCATGCACCGAGCCCACGAAGAATTGTGCAGGATGGCAATGGAGGACCTGGATGCCGACGGTATTTTGGTCCATATGTTGTTGGGTAAACTTAAAGCTGGCGATATCCCCGCAGAGGTGCGTGATAACGCTATCCGAACCATGGTCGAGCACTACTTTCCCGCCAATACAGTGATGGTCACAGGATACGGATTTGACATGTTGTATGCGGGGCCGCGGGAAGCAGTGTTGCATGCATTATTCAGGCAGAACGCCGGTTGCACGGAGCTCATTGTCGGCCGCGATCACGCCGGTGTTGGCGATTATTATGGTGGCTTTGATGCTCAAACCATATTTGATGATCGTGTGCCTCAAGACGCTTTGGCGATTCGTATTTACCGAGCAGATCACACGGCGTACAGCAAAAAATTGGATCGTGTGGTCATGATGAAAGATGCACCCGATCACGACAAAGCGGATTTCATTTTACTGTCTGGGACCAAGGTGCGCGAAATGCTGGGACAGGGTATTGCGCCTCCACCTGAATTCTCGCGTCCCGAGGTGGCACAAATTCTGATGGATTATTATCAGTCTTTAGACGCTTGATGAGTCCTGATCATAGAGGCGTCTCGCTAGGTTAATGAGACGCTTGATACCCATCTCGACAGTGTTGGGATCGCCGGCGTAGTTGACCCTCAAGCACTCGTTAGCATGCTGCCAATGGCGGGTTAGCCCTTGGAAAAAATGATGTCCCGCTACCGTTACCACCCCCTCTGCGGCGGCAAGCTCGTACAGCTTTTGAGTCCCGCCTGGGAGATTTTCGAACCAAACCCATAAAAACATGGCACCGTCCGGCCGGTGGACTCTGATTGGGAGCCCCTTTGCGGCTTCCAATAATGTATTCAACGCAAGCGACTGTTTCGATAAATAGTGCGGTCTGATTACCGTCTCGCAGAGCTCATCCAAACGGTTATTTCCAAGCAGTGGAAGGACTAGCTCAGGGCCAACTCTTGTGGGTGCAAGTCCATTGATTGCATTGGCGTTTCTTATCAGTTCTGTCACCTCTGTTGCGGCAACAATAATGCCGGTCCGGACACCCGGTAGTCCAAGTTTTGACAGACTGAGGCAGAGGATCGTGTTGTCGTCCCAGAAAGGACTGGCTTGGGTGTAAATCATGCCGGGAAAGGGAAGACCGTAGGCGCCGTCGATAATGAGAGGCACGTTGGTCGCGGCGCATTGCTGAGCTACATGCGTAAGCTCGGCATCAGTCACGACATTCCCTGAGGGGTTTGTGGGTCTGGAGAGACACACAGCGCCACTGGTCTTGATGCTGAGCTCAAAGCGTTCGAGGTCGATGCCGTATTTGAATTGCTGATCGCCAATAAGGTCGATGCGAGCGGGGGTTGATCGAAGAATGGGTCGCGCTTGACGACCCATGTCGTTATAGCCGACATATTCGGGCGCTATGGGGAGCTCAATGTGTCGCCAGCTTCCATCGCTAAAAGCTCCCGCAAAGGCGTTGAAGAGAACCTCAAAGCTCGCCTGACTACCATTGGTAATCGCGATATTGGACGCCGAAAGGGGTTGTTTAAAAAGGCCTGACAAACGCTCTGCTAACTCGGCTCTGAAGCGCTCATGACCCTGTGGTGCATCGTAGTCGCCCACCATTTGTGCGAAGCGCTTCGTATCGTCTACGACTTCACTGGCGATTTGGCGAAGCGCGTCCTCAACCTCTGGAATGTGGGCTGGGTTTCCGCCACCCATAGGGTAAAGTTGCCCTCCAGGCGGTGCAGCGATCGTGAGATCCTGCATGAGCTGGACGATTCCACTTTCACTACTGTAATGTTGCGCGTAAGTCGAAAATTTCACGTTTAGCAAATACCTCTGCGTGGTGCTCACTCACACCTCGACGATGATCGAGCGGCTACCGTTGCAATAAAGAGAACCAAACAACAATGATACCAAAGCTCGTAATAGCCAATTGGAAAATGGCGATCGATCGGGATTCAGTTCGTCATTTCCGCAATGAATGGGAAGCGAACCAGGCATCTTACGAGGCAAAAATCCTTGTAGCGCCTCCCGCCATTTATTTATCAGACCTCGACGGTATGGCGGGTGTAGCGCTCTGTGGCCAAGACGTTTCAGCCAACGAGCCGGGCGCGCACACCGGAGAATTGTCGGCACAGATGCTGAACGATTTTGGTTGCAGCCACGGATTGGTAGGACATTCGGAGAGGCGCTCTTCGTGGGGTGAGTCTGATGCTTTGGTAGCCAAAAAAGCGCTGAGACTCGAGTTGTTGCAGATATGTCCTGTGATCTGCGTTGGCGAGTCGAAAGCCGATAGAGAGAGCGGCAGGGCAGAAGAGGTTGTGGCGGCGCAGGTCCTAGCTAGCTGTGCGTTATTGAAAAGCCCTCCGGTCATTGCTTATGAGCCCGTGTGGGCGATTGGTTCCGGAGAGGCTGCAACACCCGAGATAGCAGAAGCGATGCACGCTTTGATTAAAGCAACGTTGGGGGAAAGATTTGGTAAACCTGTGCCTGTCTTGTACGGCGGGAGGGTCAATGAAAGTAATGCGAGTCAGTTTGCAAGCTGCGATAGCATCGACGGGCTTCTCGTGGGAGGAGCATCCTTGAGCGCCAGAACGTTTTTAAATATCTGTCAATCGGTTGGGAGTTAGGGTTAATGCAGATCAGTGACAATACGCCGGTCTTAGTGGCCTCGGGCCAGATTGTTGATCGACTCGGTGAGGGTTGGCGCGGTTTATCACCCGCAGATCTTGCTGCCGAAGCGCTCAACGCGGCCGTGGCCGCAACCAATGTGACAGATCTTGCTAGCACGGTTGATCAGTTGATGGTGATGCGGACCTTCGTGGATTCTGTACCGGAGCGGATTAAGCCCTTGTTAGCACCCTTTGGATCAAGCGATCAGTTTGCCCGATCTGTTGCGAATCGAGCGGGAATGAAAGGTGCAAAGGCTATTTATGCGACGGCAGGCGGGCAGAGTCCGCAGCAGTATGTTGCAACGGCCTGTTCCGAGATCGCTCAAGGCCGTGCCAACGTCATCGCACTGTGTGGTGCGGAAGCGATAGCGACAATGCGCGCGTATCAACGATCTGGCGAAACGCTCGACTGGTCGGAAAGCCCCGAGGGCACATCCGAGGATCACGGCATGGGCCTTGAGGATCAATTCGTTCCCGTCCTGGCCGCGCACAAGGTGATCGCTCCGATCGATATTTATCCCCTAATGGAGCACAAAAAACGCGTCTCTCTTGGTATGAGTCGTAGTCAATATCAGACATTTTTGGGGGATGTTCTCGCGCCGCTTGCTGATAGAGCGCGCAAGAACCCCATCACTATGTTTGAGTCAGTACCAGCGGCAAATGAAATCTCAACGCCATCGGGGCGAAATCGTGTGGTCGGGGATCCTCATCTAAAATCCATGGTTGCTAAAGATGGTGTCAATCAATCTGCGGCTGTCATTGTCATGCGATATGACAGGGCGTGTGAGCTCGGCCTTGAGAATCAGGCGGTTTTTTTAAGAGGGTTCGCAGAGGCCACCGAGCAGGACCTTCTAAAGCGGGTTGACTGGTCAGTATCGCCAGCGCTGCGTTGGGCCTATGAGCATGCGCTCATCTCCGCGAATATGACGCTTTCGGAAGTCGACGCGTTCGACTTATACAGTTGCTTTCCCGTTGCTGTCATTGAGGCGATGGAGGCTCTGGGACTTGAGGTAGGTGAACAAAGAGCCGTCAGTCTCACGGGCGGGTTGCCATTTTTCGGTGGGCCCGGAAACAACTATTCAATGCATGGCATCGCATCGGCGGTAACAACGATTCAGCGTAAACAGCATCAGACAGTGCTCGTTGGCGCACTGGGTGGTCACATGTCCAAGCATGCTGTGGGCATCTACAGTCGTACGCCGGGTGGTGTCGACCCAAGAGCGAGCGACTTGAAGTTCGAAGGTGCTGGAAATAGTCGAGTGCTTGCCGCAGAATTCAGCGGCACCGCCGTAGTAGAGACTTTTATGATGAAGCAGCTGGCTGAGGGGACTTGGCTCGCTGTGCTCGCTTTAAACGAGGCTGGAGAGCGTGTTGTCGCAGCTTCACTATTGGAGGCGGGTGACCTGAAAGACCTCTGTGTCGAAGGCGATCCTGTCGGTGCAAGGGTTCGGATTGAACCTGATACGCAAAACACGCACAAAGTTGTCGGGCTTGCCTGACGCAACGTTAGTTACAGAGGATTTATATGGATATTTCAGGAAGAGCGGCCGTTGTCACAGGTGGTGCATCAGGTATCGGTCAGGCAGTTGCCCGACGAATTTATGCCGACGGTGGCAATGTCATCATATTTGATCTCAATGCAGACGCAGGCAATGCGATGGTTGAGGAAATGGGCGCAGATCGTTGTGTCTTTGCGCAGGTCAATGTCGCTGATGAGGCCACTGTTGAAGCGGGTATTGAAGCGGGAATCGCGAAATTTGGTGCGATCTACGCGGTGGTCAATTGCGCAGGTATTGCAAATGCGTCGCGTACGGTTGGTCGGGACGGTGCATTCCCCCTTGATCTGTGGAACAAGGTCATTGCCGTCAACCTCACCGGTACATTCAATGTCATTCGCCTATGCGCGGTTAGAATGCAGCACAACGAGCCTGTTGATCAGTACATGGGACGGGGTGTGATTATCAATACAGCATCAGTTGCGGCCTTTGAAGGACAGATGGGGCAGGCAGCCTATAGTGCAACCAAGGGCGGCATTGTGGGTATGACTCTGCCGATCGCGCGTGATTTGTCAAAAATGGGTATTAGAGTGAATACGATTGCTCCCGGCATGATCAACACACCGCTTTTCGCAGGTCTTCCACAAGATTCTATCGATTCCTTGTCGGCCGCAGTTTTATATCCTCAGCGCCTAGGTGCGCCGGAGGAAATTGGTAAGTTGGCAGCAGCAATCATAGATAATGACTACATTAACGGCGAAACTATCCGTATGGATGGTGGCATCCGTATGCAACCCCGTTAAGGTTACGGTGAATCGATAAGGAGAACGATAATGAGTGAACCAGCTGTATTAACGGACGTCGCCGATGGCGTCATGACAATTACAATTAACCGTCCCGCCGCAAAGAATGCAGTGAATAAGGACGTTGCGGTAGGGATCGCGGCGGCTCTGGATCAGCTTGACGCGGATGAGAATACCCACGTGGTAATCCTGACGGGCGCGGGCGGTACTTTCTGCTCGGGCATGGATCTCAAGGCCTTCGTTACAGGTGAGACACCTTACGTCGAGGGGCGCGGATTCGCCGGTATGGTTCAACGCTCTACCGACAAGCCGCTTATCGCTGCTGTCGAAGGTTACGCGCTTGCGGGTGGTTGCGAATTGGCGATTACATGTGACCTTATCGTCGCTGCAGACAATTCCAAGTTTGGCATTCCTGAAGTAAAGCGCGGGTTGGCGGCGGCGGCGGGTGGCCTTGTGCGCCTTCCTCGTCAAATCC
>NZIJ01000010.1 GCA_002689915.1 Halieaceae bacterium
ATCAGAGTAAGCGTCCGCTGAGGCAGCACAGCTCGTTCGCTCGCGGTGTCGTCCTCTCCTGACGAAAGAAACGACACCCTGTATTGCTAGGTACTATGGCGAGTCGGTTTGGGGCCTGTTCGTCAAATTGCGAGAAAGAGGTCGAGACCACTAAGCACCAATACTAAGCGCAAGATAAGTTTTGAGCGTTTGTCGAGTGCATCAAACTGCTTCTTGAGTTCCGCCAGTTCTTCTTTCGCAGTGTCACCTGCATCGACAATTTTCTCGCGACTTGCTGCTATGGCACTTGCGGCAGCGACACCGGCCGTCGATACCCCCATGGCACGGAGTAAGCGGCGGCGGCTCAGTAGTGATGTGTCAGTTTGGTCGTCGGTCATATCGGTAATTACGGACTCCTGCTCAATTAAGACTGATTAAACACGGGTTTTCGTTTCTCGAGGAAGGCTGCCATTCCCTCCTGCGAATCAGGCGTCCCGAGCGTCGCTGCGACGGCCCGTTTCTCATCGTCAATGGATTCATCGAGGGTTTTGGTTTCAAACCCGACAACGGTATCTAACACCGCTTTCACGGCAAGGCGGGGTTGCGCAGCCAGCTCTTCGCCAAGCGCTTGTGCGCGCGCTTTTAATTGCTCCAGCGGAACCACCTCCGTCACGAGACCCATCTTTAGTGCTTCGTTTCCGTCGATTTTACGGGCGCGCAAAATCATATCGAGCGCATGCGACCGACCCACGACACGAGGAAGGCGAGCTGATCCGCCCCAAGCAGGGACACTGCCTAAATCCATCTCGGGCAGTCCTATTTTTGCTCCTTCGCTCGCTGCGATACGAAAATGGCAAGCCAGAGGTAACTCAAGTCCAGCACCGAGGCAGTAGCCGAAGAAGGTGGCGATCGCGGGTGTCCCACCGTTTTCGATCATGCCCAGCACACGGTGGCGTTGTGCGAAAAACGCTTCTGGACTGCCCGCGCGTTTAATGCCCTCGGGGATTTGTCTGAGATTCATGCCAGCGGAGAAATTCGCCAGGCCCTCTGCGGTGAAGACCATGGCGCGAATCGCGTTATCAGCGAGCACCTCGGGCAGTTGCTCTTCCAGACGATCGATGTAACTCACCGGCATGAGATTGAAGGGCGCGTCGTTAACACTGAAGGTCGCAACGTGATTGGTTACTGAAAAAAGATAGGGATCGTTCATCACGGTGCTCTCCGTTGCAGCATCACTTTTGGTGTTTTAGTCAGCGAGCCATTTGTACATCACAAAGGCATCGACCAAACCCAGTGTCGGATGGTTAAAGGCCCGCGGCAAGGTCCCGACAATATCGAAACCCAATTTTTTCCAGAGTGCGACAGCGATGTCATTACTGGACGCGACAAAGTTGAATTGCATGGCGCGATAACCCATTTCGGCGGCAATACCCTGAGAGTGCAGGCACATTTTTTGAGCCAAGCCTCTGCCGCGAGCCGCGTTTGTTACCATGTAGCCGCAGTTACAGACGTGCTTACCCGGGCCATCCTGATTGGTTTTCAAGTAGTAGGTTCCCAGAATCTCGCCGTTTTCTTCCAAGACAAATGTTCGATCGGGCTTTGTCATCCATAACATTTCCGCGGTCGACCTGTCGGTGTCGACAGGGTAAGCATAGGTGTCGCCGGCCTTAGTTATTTCGCTGAAGATGGGCCAAATATTGGGCCAGTCAGCCGCCGTTGCCTCGCGGATCATATTTAAAAAATAGTGTAAATGAACGGTGCTAGCGCCGAGCCTTGTGTCATAACAACCAACACACCTAGCAGGAGCATGATGCCAATGATGGGTGCCATCCAGAGCTTCTTGCGCTCTAGCATGAAACCCCAGAGGTCCTTTAGTAGGTCAAACATTAATAAGGTCTCTCAAAGTGGTCAGCGTCTCGTTGACTGCTCGTCACGCGATAACTGTCTTGGGTGGTATCCCCTGTTTTGCGCAACAGCGCATCTCGACCGACGAGGCTCATGATTATGCCAAGCGGTGCGAATACCAAATAGTAAAGCATGAACATGATGATACGGGTATTGACGTAACCGGCGATCAGTCCAAACCGCATCCAGGCGCGGTAAAATGGCGTGAGTGCGCGGGGCAAAATAAGGGCAATGGCGCCTAGAATGGCAGCAATAGCCCAAGGCCAAGGTGGGAATGGGTGTCCAAGCATCCACGGCAGCAAGACGCCAAACAGTGCGACAAGTATTGCGCTGAACAGGAGACCGAACTGGCGAAGTTCTCTCGGGGTTGTGGGTAGATCGGGTGTTTGATTCATCACAATTGTCAGTCCAGCTGAAACGTTTCTTTCCATGATTCGTCGTCATGCCATTCGGGTTGCTCGGCTTTGATGAGTAGCGCATTTTCCAAAACCAGCAGATCCATCTCCGTTCGCATGAAGCAGCGATACGCATCTTCAGGCGAGCAGACAATGGGCTCGCCGCGAACGTTGAACGAGGTGTTGATCAGCACGGGACAATCTGTCACCGCCTCAAAGGCTGAGAGCAGGCCATGAAAACGCGGGTTTGTCTCCTCGTGCACGGTCTGTAGTCTCGCAGAGTAGTCAACGTGCGTGATGGCCGGTACCTGTGAGCGCGCGACGTTGAGTTGATCAATGCCAAACAAGCCCTTCTCCTCATCAGATATGGGGAGGCGCCGCTCTTCCCTAACGGTTGCAACCTTAAGCATGTAGGGGCTTGTGCTCTCGGTATTGAACCATTGGGATACCGCGGCGGCTTTAATAGCAGGGGCAAACGGCCTGAACGACTCGCGATTTTTGATTTTAAGATTCATGACCGACTGCATGGTGGGTGAACGCGCATCACCAATAATCGATCGAGCGCCCAGTGCACGCGGACCAAATTCCATTCGACCATTGAACCAGCCGACCACCGCACCACGATCCAACGCGGCGGCAATCTCGGGCATTAACTCGGTGTCATCGTATCGATGAAACGGGGCTTCGACACCCCTTAAGTAGTCTTCTATTTCGTCCTGACTGAATGACTTTCCAAGGTAAGCGCCGTGCATTGTATCGTTGAGATCATTGGCCTCTCGGGGTTTGTTTAGGTACTCATGCCATGTCGCAAGCGCTGCGCCCAAGGCACCGCCGGCATCGCCAGCTGCTGGTTGTATCCAAATCTGACCGAAGGGTCCCTCGCGCTCGAGTCGACCATTGGCCACGCAGTTAAGCGCAACACCGCCGGCGAGGCACAGGTGATCAACTTCGAGCTCTTTATGAATCGTCGTGGCAAGCTTTAATACAATGTCTTCGGTTACCACTTGGATGGATGCGGCGATGTCCATTTCACGTTGCGTAAGCTCAGCCTCAGGCTTTCGAGGTGGACCACCAAACAAGGCATCAAAGCGGCGATTGGTCATGGTTAGCCCGGTCGCGTAGTCGAAGTAGCGCATGTCGAGTCTAAAGGTTCCGTCGGGCTTGATATCGATGAGATGGTTTTTGATGAGGTCGACGTACCGCGGTTCGCCGTAGGGTGCGAGCCCCATGAGTTTGTATTCACCGGAATTGACCTTGAAGCCGGTGTAGTAGGTGAATGCTGAATACAGCAGCCCTAAGGAGTGTGGGAAGCGTATTTCCCATTGCGGTATCAGTGTCGAGCCATCGCCCAGCCATACTGAGCTGGTCGCCCACTCGCCTACCCCGTCTAGGCAGAGCACGGCCGCTTTTTTGAACGGGCTGGCAAAAAAGGCCGAGGCGGCGTGCGACCCATGATGTTCGTGAAAAAGAAGGGGTGGTAAGGCTGTCTGCACCAGCCCCGATAAGGAGGCCAGTTCACGTTTCAGTGTTACTTTTAAAAAGAGTTTCTCTTTTAGCCAGACCGGTATGGCCATGACGAACGAGCGAAAACCTTTGGGGGCGAAAGCGAGATAGGTCTCCAGCAGCCGCTCAAACTTCACCAGCGGTTTGTCATAAAACGTAATGTAGTCGATCTCGTCGAGACTCAGGCCCGCCTCGTCGAGGCAATAGCTGATGGCATTTGCGGGGAAGGCGGCATCATGCTTTTTTCGCGTGAAGCGCTCCTCCTGCGCTGCGGCCACAATCTCGCCGTCGACCAGTAATACGGCGGCGCTATCGTGGTAATACGCAGAGAGGCCTAGAATGTTGATTGACGTTCTCATTAGCTTTAGTGTCGTCCGCCTCCAGAGAGTCTGGCTATCTTTGTTACTGTGTAAGCAACGCCTTGAGGACTGTATCTCATGTCACAAGCAAGAAACGCATTATTCACCATCATAACGGCTGTCGTTATCCCTCTGCTATTTTTTGTCCTGCTCGAGGGTGTTTTACGTTTAGTGGGCGTTGGTACCGATTTCAATTACTTCAACGAGATCGACATTGAGGGCGAGATTTACTATCAGGAAAACATCGATTTTGCTGATCAATTTTATCCGTCCTCGCTGAATGTAGGGCCTCTGCAAAACACGTTTGTAAAAACGGCGAGCGACAACCGTCTGCGAGTCTATGTATTGGGCGGCTCCGCCGCTATGGGGTTTCCGCACAAAAACCATGGTGTCGACAGACTACTCACCGCCCAGCTGAACGCGCTATTTCCCGACAAGGAAGTCGAGGTGATCAATACGGCGATGACGTCCGTCAATTCGCACGTTGTTTACCAAGTGGCTGAAACGATCCCTGCAAAATCGGCCGATGTGGCCGTGATACTCATGGGAAATAATGAGGTCGTAGGGCCCTATGGCCCTGGAACATTCAATCAAAACTTTCTTTCAAGCCTCGGTGCCATAAGAACGTTGCAGTGGGCAAAGCGGCTCCGTATCTGGCAGTGGCTCGATCAAGCCTTTCAAGGGGTCCAACCGAGCGACGCAAAGACTGACCTTGAGTGGCAAGGAATGCAGATGTTTGTCGAGAACGGCGTGGCTGAAAGCGACCCGCGCATGAGCGACGTGTATGCGCACTTTGAGGCTAACCTCAGAGATATCATCGATATTCTGTCGAGCAAAGGAATGCACGTTGTATTGTCGACCGTGCCGGTCAACCTTCGCCATTCAGCGCCATTTTTATCGGTGACAGATAACGCGTTGAGTCCTGAGCTGAGTCAGCAAGTCTCGGATCTTAAAGCGCGTGCCGCGGCACAATCTCGCAATTTACAATGGCGTGCGGCCTCAACCTTATGGCAGCAGGCCATCGAAATAGATCCAGGTCACGCTGACAGCCATTTTCAGCTGGCGACGAGTCTTGAGCGGCAGGGCGATCATCTCGGCGCTAAACGGCACTTCGAGCGTGCACTGGACCTCGATGCGCTGAGGTTTCGTGCCGATACAAAGATCAATGACCGTATCAGAACAGTGAGCAAAGATTACCCCTCAGCATCACTGAGCTTTGTGGACAGTGCCGCTGCGTTCGATCGTGCAAGCACGCCCTTTCCTCCCGGGTGGGAGTCGCTCGTGGAGCACGTGCACTACACCTTCGCAGGGAATGATGTTTTGGCTCGTATCTTTTCTCGCGCGATAGCAACTCAAGTCACAGGTGAAAGGCCGCAAGGCGTACTTAACAGTGAAGAAGTGGCAGAGCGTGTTGGTTATCCCAATCACGAGACAATTGAAAATATAAAAAACTTACAGGGTATGGCTGAGCAGCCTCCCTTCCCAGGTCAGAGTAATTACACGGATTACCTAGCGCAGATGGCCGTCGAGCTGTCAAAAATTAAGGGTCAAGTGGGCGAGCCCAAGGATGTGGTACGAAGACGTCAAAAGGTGCTGACACAGGGAAATGCTGACTGGAAAGTCCATTTCGAGATGGCTGCGCTCGCGAAATACCTTAAAAATAAACAGGCTCAGTACTACCACCTAACAACCTTAAACGAGATGTATCCGCACAATCGTGAGAGTCAGATGAATCTTGCTACCTTACTGAGTCAAGATGGTCGATGGGCAGAGGCCATCCCCATTCTCGAGCGATCTTTGCGTTACACACGAGGCCGAGAACAACAAACAGTTGAGACGTTAGGTTGGCTGGGCACTGCGAAATTACGTGTAGGCGCCGTGCAAGAGGCTGTTGGGTTGCTTGAGTCGATACCAAAGGATTACCCGCAGCAAGTGGGTCTGAGCCTGAGGGCATATGGCAATTTGATCAAACACGCGGTTGACAGCGGCGACAGGCCATTGGTCGAGGCGTATCTTGATGATTTACAGACCTATGCGCAGCACCTAAAAGATACGGGTCTGGCCGATGACTACCCAATGCTTGCTCGAAGGATGTCTCAGCTACTCAATATGGGCGGCGATCCAGTTGCCGCCCGTCAATGGCGATAATCCGGAGGCCTTTGCCAGCGGGCGCAAACTTCTGTTTAATCCGGTGAAATGTAACGACTTTGTCGAGGGCATTATGGCGACGGAACTTATTTTAAAAACGCTGGACAAGGGCGTCCTCTGGCTCACACTTAACAACGAAAAACAGCGGAACCCGCTCTCCAGCCAGATGCTGTCCACTCTTACCTCAGTTCTCGACGAGGCCTATGTCGATGATGCAGTGAGATGCATTGTCATCTCGGCCAAAGGCGCCGTTTTTTCCGCGGGACATGACTTAACGGAAATGGCGAGGGGGCCGGATGAGACGCAAGAAGCATGGCGCCCAAGGATTCTCTCAATCCTCGAAGCCTGCGCCACGATGATGCAGCGCATCGTCCACGGTCCCAAAGCAGTCATTGCCTGTGTGCAGGGCACTGCAACGGCAGCGGGCTGTCAGCTCGTGTCGGCTTGCGATATGGCGATTGCCTCCAGTGATTCCCGTTTCTGTACGCCGGGCGTAAATCTAGGTGCCTTTTGTACGACACCCCTAGTGGGCATTGGTCGCAACCTCTCTAGAAAGCACGCACTTGAAATGGCGCTCACGGGCGAGTTTTTCAGTGCGGCTGATGCAGAGCGATTTGGCCTGATCAATCGCAGTGTGTCACCTGACGACGTTGTAGCTGAGACCCAGGCCTTGGCGGCGCGCATCGCCTCGCGCTCGCCACAAAGTATCCGCGATGGTAAGACGGCCTTTTACACACAGATTGAAATGCCTCTCAACGATGCCTTTGAGCACGCCAACCGAGTCATGGTAGAGGCAATGACCTCCGATGAATCGCGCCAGGGTGTGAAGGCGTTCTTTGAAAAGCGCACCCCAGAGTGGGGGTGATCGCGTGCTGATCGAGTCCGATCAGGGTCTCGCCAATCTGCTTAAGACCGTGCGTCATGTTGCGCTGGTGGGTGCGAGCCATAAACCGGAGCGGCCGAGTTATCGAGTTCTGACGTTTCTTCTTGAGAAAGGCTATCGGGTCACGCCGGTAAATCCGGGTCTGGCGGGTCAAACCCTTCAGGGTCAGACCGTGGTCGGGGCACTGAGTGATATTGATGAACCCGTCGATATGGTGGATATCTTCAGACAGGGTAGCGCGTTACCGGCGTTGGTCGACGAGGCCATCGCAATCGGTGCGCCTTCACTGTGGACACAGCTCGATGTTAGGCACCCTGAAGCTGAGCAAAAGGCGTTGGACAACGGGCTGACCGTCGTTATTGATAAATGCCCTGCGCAGGAATGGCCACGCCTAGAAGCGGGTGGCCTCATCTAAACGGGAGTAAGCGCCACCCGTTACATAACCGTAGCCTGGCAGGTTTGTAACTGCTCAGAGTGTGCTGCCCTTGGTTTCCTCCAAGTGAGATAGTGACCAGAGCGTCAGCAGGGCGGCGATCGCGATGTATACCGATACGTAGAAGATTCCGAAACTATCCCAAAGCAGAACGGCAATCGTCGGAGCCAAAGCCCCGCCGATAATGGCACCGAGTTGGTACCCGAGTGAGGCTCCTGAGTAGCGCACTTCAGTGCTGAATAGCTCCGTAAAATACGCCGCTTGCGGTCCGTACTGCATGCCGAGGAACAAGAGCCCAACAGTAATAGCTAAACAAATGAACAGCGGGTTACCCGTGTCAATCAGCGGGAACAAGGCAAAGCCCCAAGCGCCAGTAAGGATGGCGCCCCAACGATAGACATTTTTCCTGCCTATCCTGTCTGA
>NZIJ01000011.1 GCA_002689915.1 Halieaceae bacterium
AAGAAGGTAAATTTCATAGCCCAGCTCCCCACTCCAGCCGGTCCGAGTAAGAACAACAGGAATATCGTTGAGCTCAAGCTCAACGCATTGGTAGTAACCCAGCGTAAGCGCAATCTCACCAAAGAGCTTCTTTGCCACATGCGGCGATACGGGACCCTGAAGTTGCAACGGTGATACATCAGGCTCGCTCACTTCAACATCGTAACCCTTCCCCAGTGCGAGACCTGTCGCCCACAAGATGACGTCGCCATCACCCGGCGATAACCAAAAACAGTCCTCTGCCATTCGAAACAAAACCGCGTCGTTGATGATGCCGCCCTGATCATTACAAAAAACGACATAACGACCTCGGCCTACGGGGCAGGTCGAGATGTCTCTGGGCGTTAAAAGTTGCGTCAGTGCCAGCGCGTCCGGCCCCTTAATTTCTACCTGCCGCTGCACCGCGTGATCCGCCAAAATAACGCCATTAACCATGCCCCAGTATTCCGCCAGGGGGTCCCCAAAATGCACCGGTAAATACATGTGGTTATAAATCGTGAACGCCCGGACACCGGCGTCAATAGTCGAGTCAAAAAAAGGCGACCGACGCACGCGCGGCCCGATTCCTATCGCGAGAGGGGTGTTGTTTGTCATTGGAAAAGTCTCCGGTGGGCGATTTAGCCCAGGCGTTTAAGTTGTTCTTGAGACCACTGAACAGTGTTGTCGATTTGGTTGAAGGTGAACATGTACAAACCTTCGATAGCCATGCGCTCATCAGCCATCGCGGGTTGTAATTCTTTGAATAGCGAGTCGGGCTTATAGGTAGGGCTTCGCAGGAACATACCAATGAGGCCCTTTTGCTTCTTCGCGTATTTGGCCGACTGCCCGACACCAATGCGCAACGACGTTTTAAACAAACGCATGCGGTCCATCACGCCGGGAAGACCAATCCATACAGGCGTTGTGATGCCTCGATCGCGCATGTCGGAAAGCCACTTTATGAGCACAGGCATGTCAAAGCACATCTGAGTCACCATGTGCGTCGCAATACCTTGCTTGGCCGCCAGCGCCTCGAACAAGAGATCGTCTGAAATGGCGGGATGACCCTCTGGGTAAGAGGCCACACCAATTCGGGTGAAGGGGTGGTCCATCTCAGACAGATCACGAAGGACCGCAGCCGAACTATCGTACTCACCCATGGGTTCATCGAGATCGCCACCGGGCACAAAGATCGACGTAATGCCGCTGTCAGTCAGTTGTGCAACGATGTCTTTTAGGTGCTGCTTGTTCATGACCTGACGTGCAGCGAGGTGCGGCGTCAGCGAAAACCCGCGATCAGAAAGTTGGGCAACCGTATCGAGCGTGACCTGTAAACCCTGCTTCGGCGAACAGGTAATACCGACGCGATCTCCGGCCTTGAGCACACCCAACTTTTCTTCGAAGCCCTTCATCGGAATGACTTCGAAATACAGCGACTTTAATAGGCTTTTTGCCGCACTCATGGCGTGTCTCAACCGCGAAAAACGCGACGGTAACCGTCTTTTTTTTCTGACGCAATAGGGGTGTAAAAACGCCCTCCCCTGAGGGGTTAGACACAACCTTGACTAGAAGGCCGAGAGCCGCACATCAGTGTCAGAAATATCGTAATTTGAAGCGGTTTCCCCCGCCAAGGACGGGCGAATACCTTGCTCTGTCTCGGCGAGTCTGTAGAGATCTTTCATCGCCGCAACGGCCTCTGCGCTGTTACCCGCAATTTGCGCGCAGGTCGCAGCCAAGGCCTCGTCTAGGGCCTCTGCTGTCTCAAAGCTTGCATTAGCAACCCCCCACTCGAGCGCTTGAGCGCCGGTGAAAATACGCGCGGTAAAGGAAAGCTCTCGTGCACGCCTCTGGCCGACTGCTCGCGAAAGCGTTTGCGACATTCCCCAAGTAGGACGAAGACCAAATTTGGTGTGCGTATCGCCAAACTTCGTGGTGTGGGTGGTGTAGACAAAGTCGCAATGTAAGGCAACTTCCAAAGCACCCGTAAAACAGGCGCCAACAGCACGCGCGATAACCGGCACACCGGCGTCACGAATGGCAGCTGCAAGTTCCTCGGCCGGCTTATCGAATACGTTGCCAATGATGCCGCCCTGCGGCTTAACACCTTGCAAAACCTTCAGATCGACGCCCGCCGAAAAAGCCCTACCGGCGCCTCGCAAAACAATGACTTTAACGCGATCGTCTTCATTAGCCTGTGTCACTAATCGCGTCGCCTCGGACAGCATTTCCGGTCTCAACGCATTGAGCGCATCGGGTCGATTGAACTCGATCGTCAAACAATTCGCATCGAGATTCACATTGATAAACGGTGTTTCCGATTGATACTGCATACGACTCTCTTAAGTGAAGGTAATGGTCGATACTAGCGATGCATTACTGTCGCGCGCAAGGGCGCTAAGCCGGCCCTACGCTAATTACACGGGAGGTAGGGACGATTTATTTTTTACTTACACGATCGCCGTTATCTCCGCTCAGCTATTTTCTGTTTTACTCACTCAAACAGGGAGCGCCTGGGACACTTTGGGTTAATCGCCCTGAGTTAATAGAGCACCCGAAGCTCTGTCGCGCCCGTATTGGGAAGCAGCTCACGAATCGTTTGCGCAAGCCGACGGAATAGAGGGCGCGCCGGGGAGCGGGTGCGCCAGGCCAGCGCATGATCTCGGTACATGTTGACGCCAGAGACATCAGTCACGCGCAGCGGGTCCGTTTCACGAATTTCTGAGGCCACATAAAGTGATGGTAGAAAGGTGATACCCATCCCCATAACGACCATTTGGCGCAGCGTGTCGAGTGACGTGCCTTCAAAGTCGCGTCGCGTCGTAGCACCGAGCGTCTGGCATAGCTCAGTCACCTGACGGTGGTACAGGTGGTGTTCATCCAGCGTCAGCACTTCCTCGCCCACCAAATCCACTCGGTTAATTACTTTTTTGTTCGCTAGGCGATGATCCAGAGGAATGACCAACTTGAGTGGCTCTCGAAATAGAGGGCTTATTTCCAGCCCAGCTTCAGCGATAGGCTGCGTAGACAGGATAAGGTCATGTTTCGCACTTCTCAGGTCATGGTTTAAATCGGCCGGTACGCCTTCTCTCACAAACAAGCGTAAGGCCTGAAAGCGCTCGTGAATGTCGGGTAATACTTGTGGCAAAAGGTAAGGTCCCAGTGTGGGTGTCACACCAATACGGTAGGTACCCGCCACGCCTCCAGTAAACCCATGGGCTGTGTCGACAAAGCTTTGTACTTCTTCTTGAATTCGGTGGCATACAGGCATGAGCTCACGCGCTGCCACGGTCGGTGTCGCACCCGAACGCGTTCTCTCAAATAGCTTCACCCCCAAAGACTCCTCTAAAGTGGCAATTTGCGCGGTGAGTGTGGGCTGCGTCACCCCTAGTCTCTCAGCTGCCCCACGGAAACTACCTATGTCACTAATCGTCTTAAAGTACTCGAGCTGCCGTAGGCTTAAGTTTGATTTTGACTGCATAGGTAGCCGGTCCTCGTGGGTGATAGATTTTTACTATCAAAACTTATCGATATATTAGTAACAACTATCGCATCCAATCAATAGAGTGCAAGCGTACATTTGGTGGTAATCGCGTTTTTTGGTGTAGTAAGTGCGTGATTACGCCACCCAAGGTAAAAACACCCCTTTTAATTTTGTGGAGACAGAAGTGAACGAAGAAAATGTAATCGCGCTTTTTGGTGATTGGAACGATGCTCTGGCAACAGGCGACCCTGATGTTGTAACAAATATGTACGCTGACGACGCCGTGTTACTGCCGACAGTTTCCAATCAGGTGAGACACAATCATGCAGAAATTCGAGATTACTTTGTCGCTTTTCTCGCCAAAAAGCCGCAGGGTGTAATCACCGAGTCAAACGCACGTGTTTTGTCCGAAACTTTGGCGACTAACGCAGGCGTTTACGTCTTCACGTTTGGCGATGGCTCAACTGTCTCCGCGCGCTTTAACTACACCTACGAATTACGTGACGGTGACTGGAAGATCATTCAGCACCATAGCTCAGCGATGCCCGAGGGCTAGGACCTCAGCAAACGATGGGGGTTGGCTGTAAACACCCCCTATTTCGATACTTCCCTGACTTTCAAAGAGAACGTGTGAATGAGTGGTAAATTTTTCGATACCAGTAACCTTCGCGGCGATGTTTACGGCGGTTTAACCGCGGGTGTCGTGGCCTTGCCGCTGGCTCTCGCCTTTGGAGAGGCGTCGGGTGCAGGACCCATCGCCGGCGTTTACGGCGCCATCATTGTCGGCTTTTTTGCCGCTCTTTTTGGGGGTACGGGCTCCCAGATCACAGGGCCCACGGGGCCGATGGTCGTTGTCTTTGCAGGCGTCTTTTCTTCCCTAAGTGGCGACCCATCCCTCGTCTTTGCAACTGTGGTGCTTGCCGGCGTCATTCAGATTGCCTTTGGCGTGCTCGGCTTTGGTCAGTACATCCGACTCGTCCCCTACCCCGTGGTTTCCGGGTTTATGAGCGGTATTGGGTGCATCATCATCGCGCTTCAGCTCGCCCGCCTTTTCGGACATGAACCTGCAGGCAGCGGTACGATACCGGCACTCCTTGAAGTACCAAACGCAGTGTCAGACCCTCATTTCGGCGCCCTTTTTGTGGGTTTGCTGACGCTGGCGATGGTTTTCGCATGGCCTGCGAAGTGGGGCAAAGTCGTACCTGCACCCCTCGCAGCCTTGATAACGGGCACCATCATTGGCCTCTACATCGAAGGCCTGCCTATTCTGGGTGATATTCCAACAGGCCTACCGGGCTTCGTTGTGCCTACCATTGAATCAGACACTGCCATCATCATTTTCGAAGCAGCATTTATTTTGGCGGTTCTCGGAGCCATTGACTCTCTGCTGACCTCGCTTGTTGCAGACAACATGACGCGAACTCGACACAACTCAAACCGTGAGCTGATTGGTCAGGGCTTGGGTAATACCGTAGCGGGTTTCTTTGGTGGAATTCCCGGAGCGGGGGCTACGATGCGGACAGTGGTCAACATTCGCACGGGCGGCAGCACAAAAATTTCAGGCATGCTGCACAGCTTGTTGTTACTCGCCGTCGTAGTGGTGCTGGCTCCGCTTGCAGAAAAAATCCCGCATGCGGTTCTTGCCGGCATCCTGGTTAAAGTCGGGTACGACATCATCGATATCGCTTACCTCAAGCGAGCCCATAAAGGGCCTCGCTTTGACCTTATGCTCATGGCACTCGTTCTAGGTCTTACAGTATTTGTAGATCTCATTACGGCCGTGTTAGCAGGTGTTGTGATCGCCGCGCTTGCGTTCGTTAAGCAAATAGCCGACGAGCAACTTCGGAAGGCGAGTGGTGCTGACGGTGAAGAAGACCACAGTTTAAGTGACGAGGAGGCGGCGATTTATAGCCAAATCAGCGACGATATCACCCTCTTTGATTTTGGCGGTCCTTTAAGCTTTGGTGCGGCGGCTGACTTAGGCCATCAAGTCCGAGAACGTGTTGGTCGACACGATCACAAAGCGCTTCTACTCGACTTCAGCCAAGTTTCATTTATGGATGTGTCAGCAGCGCGAGCAGTCGAGACCATTACCGTCGATGCGCATTCATCGGGAAAGCGTGTGTATGCCTGTGGTATCAGAGATGAGGTTAATGGCGTGCTGTCAGGCCTCGGCGTCAATGAATATCTCTCGGCTGATATGCAGTATCCTACCCGCGAAGCGGCACTCAGAGCGGCAAGTGTATGGATCAAAGAGGACTAACAGAGAAAGGCCAAGCGCGACGAGGTGCTCCTCGGTGCGTGTCTTCTCCAAGGGCGCGAATGGGCGCCCTTTTTATTGCGGGACTCACCACCTTCCTGATGGGGATAAGTGCCGGTTGGGCAACGGACCTTGAGGTTATTCAAACCGGTGTCACATCGCCTACGCTAATAGATGTGCGAACCGAGAAGGAATTCGATGCGGGGGCGCTCAATGGTGCTCTTAACCACCCACTTCAGGGGTTACCCGATTCCCTTCTCAAGTCCGGTGTCGCTCTGGATGACGAGGTCATTGTTTACTGCAGAAGCGGACGACGCTCTGCGCAAGCTAAAACGCGACTAAAAGCCGCTGGCTTTCAACGCGTCTTTGATGGCGGCGCCATGGAGAACCTTGAAGACGCGCTCGGGGAGCCAAACTCCTAGCGCCACCGGCAACCCCAGGTCAGGAACTCAAAGAGCTGAGAACCTCATCGACCTTTTCTTTCGATAAGCGATCGTCACCCGCTGCATAGGTCTCGGCCATGGCACTGTAAAACTTGGCATTCACAAGGTTAGCCTCACCGCAGTCTCTGGTCGCAACGGCCTTTCCGGGCACGCCTGCAATGATCGTGTTGTCGGGAAACTCACTGCCCTCCGTGACAATAGTATGGCCCGCGACAATGCAGTTATTGCCGATTTTTGCCCCATCCATGATCGTCGCGTTAATACCGATTAAGCAGCGATCACCTATCGTGCAGCCGTGAAGGGTTGCGTGATGCGTAATAGAGCACTCTTCCCCAACAATCGTTGGCGAGGCCGCACCGACATGGATCATGACGAAATCTTGGATGTTGGTTCGTGCACCAATGCGAATCTCATACGTTTCAGCACGTGTCACAACGTTGGGCCATACCGAGGCGCCAGGGCCAATATAGACCTTCCCATATAACCACGCCGATTCATGGATGTAGGCTGGGTTATCGAGGGTGACATTTTTGCTGATGTGGCCCATTGTTGGCTCCTCTTAGATAGGCTTCGAATACGGCTTCGAGTCTACTCATTGGCTAGCGAGGAATACAGTCCGAAACCTATGTCTGAAGGAACCCCATCAACAAATCGTCTTGCGCTGGTATATGGGTTGGCGGCAGTTGGCCTATGGAGCACCATGGCCACGGCGTTTAAATGGGCGTTGGAGTTCAGCTCCCCTATGCAGCTCATTACGCTTGCCGCGACGGTATCGTGGTTGTTCTTTGCTGCGCGGCTTGTGTCCCGAGGAACGCTTTTGAGTTTCACCGCCCTTTCGAGGCGTTCGCTCCTACGGTGTTTTAGCTTAGGCTTCCTCAACCCCACCCTCTTTTACTGGGTATTGTTTAGCGCTTATGACCTGCTACCTGCGCAGGACGCGATGGCGATCAACTACACTTGGGGACTCACGCTTCCGCTTATCGCATCGTGCTTTTCACGCAGCCTTCCGTCAGGAAAGGAGGCGGCGCTGGCGCTCTTAAGCTATCTTGGCATTCTAATTATTGTCACAGACGGCAACCTCGCATCGTTCGAATTTGAGAACGTAACGGGCGTGTTACTGGCCATCGGATCGACGGTGCTGTGGGGGCTGTCGTGGGTCATCAATACCCGAACCGTCGAGCACGAGAGGATGGATCCTGAGGTCGCCTTGCTACTCAATTTCTCGATGGCAGTCCCGGTACTTTGGGCGATCTTAGCGGCAACTGCGAGCCTACCCGATATGAACGTGGGTACCGTCATGGGCGGTCTTTATGTGGGTCTTTTTGAAATGGGCCTCGCTTTCGTGCTCTGGATGAACGCCATGCAGCTCACAGACAAGCCCATTAGGGTCAGCAGCCTCATCTTCCTCGCACCGCCACTGTCGCTTGTCTTCATCGCGACAGTGCTCGGTGAGCCGGTCGCTACGAGCACGCTTGCCGGGCTATTGCTTATTTTGGCGGGGCTGGTCGGTCAGCAGGTACTCAATCGCCCTAAATAACATCTAACTCTTTGAGTCTCTGCTGAAGATACGCATTTGCAGTGTATCGGTCTGACAAAACGACATCCGGGCGGGGGTGCAGAAAAAGAGGCAAGGACATGCGTCCGCGGCGCAGATCTTCAGCCTTGGTGGCAGCAACACGGTGGGTCGTCGAACGCAGGTAACCGCCCGTGGCCTCCTGGAGCATATCGCCAATATTTACGACAACCTGAGAGGGCCGGTTGACGACTTCAATCCACTTCCCGTCCTGCAGTTGAAGCTCCAAGCCAGGACCATCTGACGCGGGCAGAATAGTCAGCAAATTAATGTCTTCGTGCGCCGCTGCGCGAGGAAGTGCCGAACCGTCAGGCACGGGCGGGTAATGCAGGACGCGCAACATCGACTGTGCGCTCTCTTGAATCATCTCCTCTAAGGGCATTGAGAGTGACTCAGCAACCTTTTGAGGCAGGTGGGATGCAACCCACTGAAGCAAGGTAGCGGAAAAACGAACGCAGTCTTGAAAGTGATCGCTTAGGTCTTCCTTTAGGTGCTCAGGGCATCGCCCCCAGTCATAGAATTGAAAGTACTCTTTGTGATCTCTCAAGACCTGGCCTTTCGCACTCTCGGCTTGCTCAAGTGTTACGTAGCCATCTTGATTCTTTGGATCCATAACGAACTGTGAACCAACACCCGCGGCAAAGTAGTCACGCCAACTCGTGTAGATACGGTCCACTCGGACCATATCCAGCGGATGGTTCACCAGGGTCGCGAATCCGAAAGTCCTCAAGCTGTTAAAAAACGACTGACTGGCGCCCTCTTGATTGAAGTCGATCAGCGGTAACTCTGAGGCTGTCTGTGTGTTCATACTCAACCGGCAGCCCCC
>NZIJ01000012.1 GCA_002689915.1 Halieaceae bacterium
CCTCGAGCAACACATGCAGGGCAACCAGAAGATTCAAATCTACGCGCGATAATTGGCTGGTATCCATATGATATAACCCAAAAGAATGTTTTAGATGATAATAATAAATTTGAATAAATAAGACCGCAACTTTATCTTCCACCATGCGCGGTTTAAACGCACGCGCCCAGGTTTTGTTTGCCCGCCTCCGCGCGGGCTTTTTTTTGCGCTATATTCGTAAGTATGAATTCCCTTAAAGCGCTCCTAGCCCTCTTATTGTCAGTCTCCTTATTTTCGCCATCTGCTGTGGCTGTGCTTGTGCCGCAACCGCTCGGTATGTACGTCGAGGCAGTCAAGGGTGAGGTTCTCCTAAGCGATTCAACCATTGACTCGGCGGAACTGCTTGCCCACGAGCAGCGTGTGCAGGAGGTCGTCAAACGCCAAGTCACGCTCGGCGCTTACCATGAGTCGTTAAGCGAGACATGGCTTGACCTTGCGCACGATGCGGTCAGGTTAGAGCAACCTGAGTCAGCGGCTCGTTTCTTTCAGCAAGGACTTCATAACCTACGATTAAATGCGGGGTTGACGACAGAGGGGCAAGTTGAGGCGCTCAGCGATTGGATTGGTGTTCTTCGACGACTGGGTGACAGCGATGCGTTGGGCGAGCAGTTGAGATACCGCTATCGGATTACGGGATTTGGCATGTCTGACTGGACCGAGGAAACGTTAGGTTATGCGCTTGAGTACTTTGACAATCAGCTCGCACGGTTTGCAACGACGGACTGGCTCGCTAACGAGAGCGCTGTGTTGCGATTTGAACGGCATTTGAAGGGTGTGACCGAACGCAGCTGCGAGGGAGAAAAGTCGTCTGCTGCTTGGTGCGGCGCCCTGGTCAAGCGGCGTCTCCATTTGCTGTATCTGATTGCATTTGCTGTGGAGCCGTTTGTTGAAGATCGTGAGGTGCGCGGAAGTTTGCCGTCGAAGTTTCTGGCGGATCGATCGGTCTATGACGATCAATTGGTGGCACTTGAGCGCAACGCCTACCAGTCAGGTGTGCGCATCCTAGAAGACGCTATAGATCTGGCCGAGGGACAAGTTGATTTGGAGCTTGCACTGGCAGATTGGCGTTGGTACTTCGGTCGTCGGGGAGCGGCGCGAGATATTTACCGCGAATTACATCATTTGAACCCTGGAATGTTTCGGACTCCTAAGCCACTGCCGCATGGACTTACAGGGTCACTTGTATCCCGAGCAGACGACGACGCGTTGGTGTCAACCTACCGGTTTACGGTCACTGAGCGCGGTCGCGCCAAAGACTTCAGCTTGGTATCCACAAAAGTTGAGGGCTCTGATGCGAACCGGATTCGCAAAGCACTAAGAGATATGCGGTTTCGGCCATCGCTCGATTCTGAGGGGGAGGTGAAAGAGCATGAACTAACGGGGCAGTATCGTTTTCTCCGCTAGGCGCTCAGGCATTTTCGATAACGAGTAAGGCGCCGACAGTTTTCGTTGCGGGCGCCCGCCATTCAATCAGTTCTCCACCAAAGTGTTCCAGAATGTGCTCGCACACCGCGAGAAACGGAGCGCGTTGTGGATCTGCAATGACGATTCGCTTGGTTCCACTCTCAATGGCTGTCGTAATCATGGCTATAACCGGGTCAACCAGCTCGTCCCAGAAACAAATGTCCGCACCAATTAAAAGGTCGGTAGCCGACAGAAGATCTGAGCCCAAATCTTCGAAGCGCCCAACGATCGGTGTCACTTCAGTGCCATTGATCTTTGCGGTGAGCTCCAGATAGGGGATGACATCGGGATCCGCATCAAGCGATGCAACCGTGGCTTGGAGGTGCTTGGCGCACCAGATACCTGAAAGTCCCCAGCCGCAACCCGCGTCAATGACCGTCTTGGGCTGAGTTTGTGTGGTTGAGGCGAGATAATCCATGAGGATCTGACTCGCCCCCCATAACTTCGTTCCGTGAAGGGAAGGGCGTCTACCACTGCGCTTCAGCGCACGAACTTGCGGGTGAGACGCGTAGGGAACGCTTAAGCCAGATATTACTCTGAGGTGTTTGTCTGTCGTCAACTTAGCTCCTTAACAACGGCTTGGGAGCGATCGACAAAATACCCTAGCTACGCTTTTTAACCGCCTCGGCTTGCAGTCCCTTGGGGCCTTCTGCGAGCTCGAATTCCACTTCTTCACCTTCGGCAAGGCTTTTGAACCCCTCGCCCTCTATGGCACGAAAGTGGACGAAGATATCTTCGGTGCGGTCAGGCATCGTAATGAAGCCAAAACCTTTTGCATTGTTGAACCACTTTACGGTGCCGACACATTTATCTGCCATCAGACGCTCCGCTTATTAATTATTATGTTTGCGTAGCTATAACAGCGCTCAGCCTTTAACGCAACTCCTCAATTTTCGATTTTTGAGCCGATATTGAAGAAATACCCGTTTCAAGTTCCTCAAGCTTCACTTTTTCCTTGTCAACAACCGCCTGCGGTGCTCGATCGACAAAATTTTGATTCCCAAGCTTTGCGGCAATACGCGCCTGCTCAGTTTTCATCCGTTCAAGCTCTTTTTCGAGTCGCGTCAGCTCTTTCTCGATGTCAACAACGCCGGCCATGGGCACCATTACTTCGAGCGTGCCGGCCAGCGCACTGAGAGCGGGAGGCCTATCGTCTGAATTTCCCAGCACGGTCGTACGTTTTACCTTGGCCATTTTTTCAAGTGACTGTCCCAGTTTCTCGACGTTTGCCTTGTCTGTTTCTGTTGCATTGCCAAACAGCACTTCCAAGGCTTCCCCGGGCGGAATATTCGCTTCACTCCGGATTGTTCTCACGGCAGTAATAACGGTTTTTAGCCACTCGATATCGTCCTCCGCGGCGGTGTCGACCTCCTCAGCATCGCTCGATGGCCATTGGGCCAACATGATGGTGTCGCCATGGCGATCAAGGCGTGGCGCGACGTTTTGCCAAATTTCTTCCGTGATGAAGGGCATCATGGGGTGGAGAAGCCGCAAAACGGTTTCCAGTACCTCGAGCAAGGTGAGCAACGTCCCGTGCTTTTGGGAGGCTGAGGCATCGTCGCTCCAAAGAACCGGCTTCGAAAGCTCAAGGTACCAATCACAGTATTCGTTCCAAACAAAGTCGTACAGTGTCTGCGCGGCGTGGTCAAAACGGTAATGCTCAATATTACGGCTGGTCTCTGCGATGACTTGTTGCAGTTGGCTGCGAATCCATCGGTCAGCGAGGCTGAAGCTGGGCTTCTCGCTTGTGAGCGCGAACGCCTCAGTATTCATCAATACGTACCGTGACGCATTCCACAGCTTATTGCAGAAATTTCTGAACCCTTCCATTCGTCCGAGATCGAATTTGATATCACGACCGGTCGATGCCAGAGAGTAGAAGGTAAATCGCAGTGCATCGGTACCGTATCCAGGAATGCCGTCCGGGAACTGTTTGCGGGTCGCCTTTTCGACTTTCTGCGCCTGCTTTGGTTGCATCATGCTCGATGTTCGCTTTGCAACGAGATCCTCAAGTTCAATGCCATCGATCAGATCGATTGGGTCTAATACATTGCCTTTGGATTTGGACATTTTCTGCCCTTCCGCATCGCGAACTAGACCGTGTACATAAACCTGCTTGAAGGGTATTTCCCCTTTCAGATGCAGTGTCATCATGATCATTCTGGCTACCCAGAAGAAGATGATGTCAAAGCCTGTCACAAGTACCGACGCCGGATGGAACCTCTCTAGTTCCTCGGTTTCTTCTGGCCAGCCCAGCGTTGAAAAAGTCCAAAGTGCTGAAGAGAACCAGGTATCAAGTACATCATCGTCTTGGCGAAGTTCTACATCGTTATCGAGGCCGTTCTCCTGTCTAATTAGGGTTTCATCCTCGCCTACGTAGACATTGCCATCTGTGTCATACCATGCGGGTATTCGGTGGCCCCACCACAGTTGGCGACTGATGCACCAGTCTTGAATATCACGCATCCAAGCGAAATAGGTGTTCTCCCATTGTTTTGGGACGAATTCGATCGCACCCGATTCGACCGCTTCAATTGCGGGCCCCGCCAGTTTCTTCGCGTCCACGTACCACTGCAGCGTTAGCCAGGGTTCGATAACGACACCTGATCGATCGCCTCGGGGTACCTTTAACGTATGGTCTTCTGTTTTTTCTAAAAGACCCAAATTTTCCATAGCTGAGATGACAGCCGCTCTTGCTTCGAAACGCTCCAGTCCTCTGAAAGCCTCTGGTGCATTATCGTTGATGTGCGCGTTTGCTGTGAGAATGTTGATGAGCGGTAAGTCATGTCGCTCACCCATAGCGTAATCATTGAAGTCGTGAGCGGGCGTGATTTTGACGCAGCCCGATCCGAACTCCGCATCAACGTAGTCGTCGGCAATGATGGGGATTTCTCTGTTACAGAGCGGCAGCGCGATCATCTTTCCAACGAGGTGTTGGTAACGTTCATCGTTTGGATTTACAGCGACGGCCGTATCGCCAAGCATCGTCTCCGGACGGGTAGTTGCCACGGTGATGACCTCGTCGGAGTCAACCACTGGGTATTGCAGGTGCCACAAATGGCCAGATTCTTCCTCCTGCACCACCTCTAAGTCGGAAATGGCAGTGTGTAACTTCGGATCCCAGTTGACGAGGCGTTGTCCCCTGTAGATCAACCCCTCGTTATAAAGACGAACAAATACCTCGCTGACCACTTTGGATAAGTCTGGATCCATCGTAAATCGCTCGCGCGTCCAATCCACCGACGCGCCCAGTCGTCGAAGCTGTTGGGTGATAGTGCCCCCAGACTCTGCTTTCCATTCCCAAACCTTGTCGATGAAGCCTTCTCTGCCTATGTCATGGCGGGAGATGCCCTTCGCCTCGAGCTGTCGCTCAACTAACATTTGGGTGGCAATACCCGCGTGGTCAGTACCGACCTGCCAGAGTGTGCTTTTTCCCTTCATCCGGTTAAAGCGTATCAGCGCGTCCATAATGGCCTGCTGGAAGCCGTGACCCATGTGCAGTGTGCCGGTAACGTTGGGAGGCGGAATGGGAATGCAATAGGCGCCGTTTCCTTCTTTGGGCGCAAAATGGTTTTTCGACTCCCACTCGGAATACCAGTGGGCTTCGATTGCCGCCGGCGAAAACGTTTTATCCATGATGTTTTATTACCTTATCGCCAGTGGCGATTATTTGTTGAGTCAAGGCAGTTCATGCTTCTGCAAAGGGTAGCCTCTGTCCCGGTAGTGCCTCCAGGCACTTCTTAACGCATCTAGCGACGCCTCATCCTGGGTCACGACCTCCGCCACGCGCTCAAACTGTGCAAAATATGAGGGCGGCGATAAGGCAAGATTGATGAGCACGTCGTTATGTGTCTCAGGCCCTTGTTCAAACCCTAAAACCACTCGTTCATCTGTGTGATTACCGGCGACCTCATGGGGGACGAAGCTCGTAGCCTTAAATTCCCATAGATAGCTATCCAATGCGCTGAGTTGCTCGGCTGATTCACAATTTATGAAAATACGGTGACCGCGCCCGAGCGCTTTTTCCGTAAGCCTTGCGGCGACATTTAGTCGTGCATCAGCCCCCGCCGTTTTCACAACATAAAAATCAATCCGAGTCATTTAAGGGCGCTCAGCGATTACTTTTGGCGTAAATACTCAACAAGCAGCGGAACCGGTCTACCGGTAGCGCCTTTTTGCATGCTTTGGAACGCGGTCCCGGCGACGTCAAGGTGGGCCCACTTATAGTTCTCGGTGAACCTCGCAAGGAAGCAAGCCGCAGTGATACTCCCTGCGGATCCTGTACCTATATTTTGCATGTCCGCGTACTTGGTGTTGAGTTGCTTGTCATATCGCTTGTTAATCGGTAACCGCCACGCCTCATCTCCCGACGCTTGCCCCGCCGCTGTGAGTGCCTCTGCAAGGCTATCGTCGTTCGCAAAAAGGCCTGTCGCTTCATGACCCAAAGCCACAATAATCGCGCCGGTCAACGTTGCGATATCAACCACTTCCGCGGGTTTAAAGCGCTCTACATAGGTCAGCGCATCGCACAGTACCAATCGTCCCTCTGCGTCTGTGTTCAATATTTCAATTGTTTTACCTGACATCGAGGTCACAACATCGCCAGGCTTCGTGGCACAGCCGCTCGGCATATTCTCAGCCGCAGCAACGACGCCAATAACGTTTATCTTCAGATTCAGTTCGGCGACGGCCTGCATTACCCCGAATACCGAACCCGCGCCGCCCATATCGAATTTCATCGACTCCATGCCTTTCGCAGGCTTAAGCGAGATACCGCCAGTATCAAAAGTGATGCCTTTGCCAACCAAGCAATAAGGCGCGTCTTTGGCGTTGCCTCCTTGGTACTTAATGACGATCAGTTTTGAGGGTTCATCACTACCGTTCCCGACGGACAAAAGCGACCCCATGCCCAGGGACTCCATCTTTTTTTCGTCCAGTACAGACACGGAGAGTGAGTCATATTTGCGCCCGAGCGTGCGCGCTTCCTTTGCGAGATAGGTCGGTGTGCAGACGTTGCCTGGTAGATTGACAAGTTCTCGTGTGACGTTAGCGCCTTGCCCAATGGCTAAACCATTATGTAAAGCGGCCTTTGCTTTTGCCGCACTCAACATGTCACCGACTGCCACACTGAGTTTAGCAAGCGCAGGACCTGGTTTTGGCGATCCAACGGTTGCGGTGTAGTGATAACAGCCCATCGTTACATCGCGCGCAAGGAACTCCAAAAAAGAGGCTGCCGAGTCGGCGTCATCACTGACATTGTCGGTCACGATGGTTGCCGCTTTGGCTTTGCTTGCTGCAAGTGATCGTCCGATGGCACCAGTGACAGCAAGCTGCGCGTCGCGGCCAAATTTCTCGCGATCACCACATCCCACTGCAATAATGCGGGCAACAGACTCGGTTCCAATCATACTCGTGACTTTTCCAAGTTTTGCCTCGGCTTCGCCCATGTCAATGGCCCGCTGCAGCACCCCCCCTGCGGCTGCATCAACAGCGGCTGATTGGCCCGCAACGGCTTGATTGGTGAAAAGCGGAACAACGACGAGCTCGTGCTTTGCATTTCCGACTTTTATGGCTTTGGCTGCTGTCACCGTCAGTTTTGTCATGGTATTTCCTTACGTAAAACGAGCTAGTCATTCGGTCGCGTAGTGTATGATGATGCGAGAGAGAACTAAACCTTGTGGCAGGTATTTGCCTACCTAATCTGGGATTAAATGCCGGTATAAAATGAGAGCAGCACGGTACTTGACCTACGACGTGATGACACACACCGGAGCCGTATCCCTGGTTCTGTTCTTGGTGGTGTTTAGCGGGCGCTTTATCAAATATCTCGCGGAGGCTGCCATTGGTGATCTGTCGGCGGGCATATTGCTTCCCATAATGATCTACAAACTACCCGCGTTTTTCGAGTTGATTCTCCCGCTGGGTTTCTACATAGGCGTTTTACTGTCATTTGGCCGTCTCTACGCTGACAGCGAAATGGTGATTTTTCGTGCGAGTGGCACCAGTCAATGGCAGTTACTGAGTCGGATCTCGATTGCAACGGTCGTCACAACAGTGCTGGTTGGGACACTGGCGTTATTTCTAGGCCCTAACGGCGCTGCCAAGGCGAATGCGCTGTTGGCCGAGCCTCGATCTGCTGAGGGAATGCACGTACTGGCCGAAGGCCGTTTTAAAAAGCAGCGCGGGGGTGATTATGTGACCTACGTGGAGCAAATCGATGAAGATGGGGTCATGACGACGGTTTTTGTCGCGGAGCGGCAGCGTTCGGAGACCGGTACGGTGCTTTCTACGACGCTTGCAGCGCGCGGCGCAATTGAGATCGACCCTGATTCGGGGCGCCGGTATCTGCAATTATCGAATGGTAATCGCTACAGCGTTAGCCCTGGGAGGGCTGAACTGACACGAGCGCGATTTGATGGGTATCGATCACTTATTCCAGAAGTGGAGGGCGGGCTTCGATCTCAAGCACAAGTCGAGACGCTTCCGACGACGGCGCTCCTTGGCAGTGATAATCCCGAGCACATTGCGATTCTCGGTTGGCGTATCTCATTGGCCTTCATTGTTCCAGTCATGGTGCTATTTGCGATACCGCTCAGTCGAACGGATAGCAGGGGTGGACGCTACGCTAAATTGGGCCCAGCGCTGATCGTTTTTTTGCTGTATTTCGTTGCGTTATCCCAGGCGCGGTCGATCGCAGAGGAGGGCGGTTCTTTCTCTGTGTTTGCAATCGTTCATTTGATTTTTGGGCTCATGGGTGCGCTGCTCATGATGTCTGACGATCTCCCTCGTCTATTTAGACGAAAGGGCTTTAAGGGTGACGGTCCCCAGAGCAATCACAAGGTGACGGCATCGTGAGACAGCTTGATCGCTACCTCATGACTAACCTCTTTTGGTCAATCCTGGGGGTTTTAGGCGTTCTGGTCGGATTGGATGCATTGAGCCAATTGATAGATGACCTGGGTGACCTGAGTGACACCTATCACTTTTCTGATTTGCTGGTCTTTATTGGCCTGACGATTCCCAGACGAATTCAAGAGTTTGTGCCTTACGCGACGTTGATTGGTGCGCTCTTCGGCCTGGGTAGATTGGCAACAACCAGTGAGTTAACAGTTATGAGGACGGCCGGTCTCTCGCTTCCATCGCTCGCTTGGATGGCGATTAAGCCCGCCTTGATCATCGCTCTCGGGGGATTTTGCGTTGGCGAGTACGTAGCGCCTGTCTCCGAACAAATGGCGATTAGCCAGCGAGCGCTTGCTCAGCGAGATGATCCGAATATGGCAGGTCGCTACGGTGCCTGGAATCGCGATGGTAATACCTTTATCAACGTCGAGGCAGTTCAGCGTGGCGGACTCATCTTTGGCGTTATATTGATTGAGTTTGACGAGCAAGGAACGCTGACACGAACGGTCAGTGCTGACAGAGGGACGTATCAGAGCCAGCAATGGCTGCTCGAGGGTGTCTCGATTACGGAGGTGTCAGAGACGGGCACGCGCGTTGAGCGGGTGACAACAAAAATCTGGGAATCTGAAATCACCCCCAATCTTTTAACGCTCGATGCGGTGAAACCAGAGAGCCTACCGGCGACTCAGCTATGGCAATACGCTGCATACTTGAGGGGGCAAGGCTTGCTAGCCAATGACATCGAGCTGGCGTTCTGGAATAAAGTACTGCAGCCGCTGTCGTGTGCAGGGCTCGTTGTTTTGGCGATGTCATTCATCTTTGGCCCTCTGCGCGAGGGTAATATGAGTACACGAATCTTCGTCGGTGTCCTCGCGGGCGTCATTTTTAGGATTAGTCAGGACTTTTTTGGGCCACTGAGTTTGCTTTTGGGCTTGGGTGGCGGGGTCGCGGCCTTGTTAACGGTGCTGTTGTGTTGGGTGGCTGGAATCGGGCTGCTACGCAGACAGCTCTAACGATGCATTTGGTCGGTTGTTATTACCGCCTGTTCGCTGACTTATCCGATTGATCGCTGGCGCGAGCCAACCGAGGTTAACCGCTTTCGATACCAGTAGTTCCAACAGGTGTCGATCTACTGCTTCTTCTGTTTCGCTCGCTTTGGCGTCTGCAGCAACTCAGTACCCGAAAGGACGTCATGCAAGTAGTGTCGAGGCCGATTGGTAAAGCGCCAGAGCATCCCCATTACAGCAAGCGTCCCTGAGAAAAGGTATACCGCTATGTGAGCATTGTTGATATCGGTATAGACGAAGGGGATCAGGGCGGCCAAAAGAGGTAGGCCTGCTGTGGCCACCCTGATAAGGACCTGTTTCCAAGTGACTTGCCTTGCTAAATCAGCTTGAACCACAAGCTTGACCCGCCATGCCTGCATACCGAGGGTTTGACCTTGCTGACGCCAAAAAACGCCAAAAAACGCCACCAATGCAGCGAATGAGAGTACCCACTGCTGCCACGCAGGGACCGCTCGTTCGGAGGCACTCTCAACGGGACCATAAAACCCTACGAGCAACGCGGCCGTGACCATCAAAAGGGGGATGATGAGAAAAAGATCGTAGATCATGGCTAGTAGGTGGCGCCACACAGGTGCTCGTGGATAACAGGCTATATCATCGGGGGAGAAAGCGCTCAATTTTTGATCCAGATTGGGTGTTACTAATCTGCTAAGTGTAAATGATCTGTCTTTATAGTGGGCGCTGTTTTCTCTCCCGAAAGATTGGGAATAGTGTCACCGTGTGGTGCAAGTGTGAGCGCTATCTTGTCTTGTGACGTTTGCGCGGGAGTTGAGGGGGCCGGGTTGCCAAGTGCACTTGGCTCGATTCTCAAGTCGATACCCCATGTTGAGAACTGCATCGCGAGGCGCTCGCTGTCCTCGCGGGAGCAGGACCGTGTAATTCGGTGGGAGTTACCATTAATTAACGCCTCAGCCTGTTCGCTTGGGACGCGTAACTCGTTAATGAGTCGTTCTTTCAGATGCAAGAGGGTTTCGTTGTCGTACCCCGCCGAATCCAACCATATGTCCATGGCAGTGTCAGTCATTGTTGCTCGCTCAGTTTTGTTTGTGTCTGGTATCCTTCGCCCAGCTTTAGGAGTCTAGCCCATGCAGAGTATTCAGAATCAACTCCAAGATCGTCTCGAGGCACATTTCTCGCCAGTTTTTGCCGAAATTGTGAACGAGAGCCACATGCACAATGTGCCGCCCGGATCGGAGAGTCACTTTAAAGTCACTTTGGTCTCTGACAGGTTTGAGGGCTTGAGGTTAGTAAAGCGACACCAAGAGGTTTATGGCTTATTGACGGACCTGATGCAGGGACCCATCCACGCGCTTGCGCTGCATACCATGACGGCATCGGAGTGGGAGGCGAAAGGCAGCGTACCCGATTCACCAGATTGCAGAGGCGGAGGTCGCTAATGATCTCAGATGCTGCCACGACACAGGTCGCTGCACTGTACCGCTTTGTTCGTCTTGAAAATTACGAGGATCTGAGGGAGCCGTTACTCAACCTCTGCGAGGCGCGAGGTGTTCGAGGCACATTATTGCTCGCCCACGAAGGGATTAATGGCACGATTTCGGGTACCAAGCAGGCTATAGCAGAGGTATTGGCTTTTCTTCGCAGTGACGATCGACTCGCGGATCTAGATTGCAAGTTTTCCTACAATAGGGAACGGCCCTTTTTGCGTATGAAGGTGAAACTCAAAAACGAGATAGTCACCATGGGTCGCTCTGATATTGACCCGAATCACTGTGTCGGTCGCTACGCGTCTCCTGAGCAGTGGAATGCACTAGTCGATGATCCCGATTGCCTAGTGATCGATACCCGTAACGACTACGAGGTGGAAATAGGGACGTTTCAGGGCGCGGTTAACCCGAATACAACGAGTTTTAGAGAGTTTCCTGACTGGGTCGAGAAGAATCTTGATCCCACTAAGCACAAAAAAGTCGCGATGTTCTGTACCGGTGGGATTCGGTGTGAAAAGTCCACTTCATTGCTCGTATCTTTGGGTTTTGAGGATGTGTGGCACTTGAAGGGTGGGATATTGAACTACTTGGAGAAGACGCCGCAAGAGCAAACGCGCTGGGATGGGGAATGCTTTGTTTTTGATAGTCGAGTCTCAGTCGATCATCAGTTGCAGAAGGGTCGCTATGACCAATGCTATGCGTGCCGATTCCCAATTGATGAAGCGCAGAAAGCGTCAGCGCTTTATGTTCCGGGGGTGTCGTGTCCGCGCTGTCATGACGCTCATAGCGAGGAGCAGAAGCAACGCTTTAGGGAGCGACAAAAACAAATCTCGCTTGCTCGGGCTCGTGGAGAGGCGCACATAGGCGCGGACGCTGCCCAGAGACTTGTTGAGTAATTCAGTTCCCATCTTCGGACAGGGCCTTGAGGAGTCGTTGAGGAAGTGCTGAGAGGGGGTAAGCATAAGTGATCGTTGAAGAATCCCCAGCTGAAATAATGCCAACCGCCTCGTAACGTCCCTTCACTTTTCTGGCTACAAGGCCTCCCGAGTCGCCTTTCGCAAATCCGCAATTTAAAGTGAGCTTGCGACCCACATCGAGTGCAAGGCAGGTTAATTCTTTGGGAGTAGATGCCGGATTTTGCAAACGTCCCCCCCAACCAAACCCGTAAAGCGTTTCCCCTTTTTGTACTTCTTCACTCGCAGGATAAGCGAGCGTAAGACTGTCACCGAATACATCACTCGGTGTCCTTAAGATAAGCCAGTCCTCATCCATATTTCCCCCAGACTCACCGAATGTTGGGGAAATGGTTGTATCCGCGTGCGTAATTTTTGGGAGATTCAAACGATCGTATAAACCGTCGATACAGTGCCAAGACGATAAAAAGACGTAGTGCTGGGCTGTCTTCTTTACCGCATAGGCGCTGCAGTTTTCAATGAAATTCCGACGCTCATGATTTTCAATGCGCTGGATAGGCACGGTGAGCTTCACAACACTTGTGGTCGCTGTCCCTTGAGCCTTTATGTGTAATGATGCGGTCAAAGCTAGGGTGCCTGCGAGCAGTGCCACGTAGCGCATCGCTTGATGGCGTGCCCTGCAATTTTTATTTGAATTTCTTCTAAGCGTTTCTTGCACAGTGGTCGTCTCAGTGTTTAATTAGCGCCGCGTACATTAATGCCGAGTGCAAGAAGGTAACTAGGTGACTCAAGCCGGAACAGCCAAAGGCATATTACTTGCTCTCATCGCTAACTTCATCTGGGGCATTGCAGCGCTTTACTGGATTCAAACTAAACCCATTGGGCCTGTCGATGTCATGGCGCACCGCGCGCTCTGGACCCTGCCGGTAACGTTTTTTATCGTCCTGTTTTTCGGCCGTTTATCTGAAACACTCGCGTTGATGCGCTCACTCAAGTTTTGTTTCTGGATAGCGCTGGCGGCTTTGATGCTTACGATCAACTGGGGGGTCTATGTCTTTGCCGTGACCAACGAGCGAGCGACAGAGGCGAGCTTGGGTTATTTCATGTTGCCGCTGCTGACCATAGCCCTGGGTGTTTTCATGTTCGGAGAGCGGCCAAAGCCGGTCCATATCCTGGCTATTTTATTGGCGATAATTGCAGTGCTCGTTCAGTTATTTGCGTACGGAAGTTTGCCTTGGGTTTCGCTGACCCTCGCGATGAGCTTTGCTCTCTACGGCGCCATTCGTAAGCAGATAAGCGCCGACTCAATGCAAGGGCTATTCCTCGAATCACTCTGTATGGCACCGTTCGCTGCAATATGGATTCTGAGCCACGACGGGGCTGGGATGGGAGTTCATGGTTTAAAGGTGGATCTCTTCTTACTTTGCGCGGGAGCCTTCACGGCGGCCCCCTTGTTGACTTACGTTGCGGCCACGCGTGTTCTTGCGTTATCTACCATCGGCTTACTCACCTATGTCGGGCCTTCAATACAGCTCATCGTGGCGCTATTTGTGCTCAAGGAGCCGATTACCACGATAACGATAGCGACATTTGGCCTTGTTTGGTTGGGAGTGATTGCCGTAACCGTAGAGGCAGGCTACAGCGCGCGTAAGTTACGAAAATTCAGAACTGAGACTTCGCAAAAGCTCTGAGGTTGAGAGCAGTACATCTGATTCGCGCTCGATAAAATCTATTCCGGTATGTTCTATGTTCTCGGTAATGCTCGGGTCCCTCACCGAAACGGCCTGCCCAAGAATGTGATGCGTGTCGGCTATTAGTTGAGGAAGCAAGCTTCTCCAGGGCTCCGACTGAGCCGCGCGCTCCCAAAACGTAGTATCGATCACAATCTCGGACACGTTGAGCAGTTCTGTTGATCTGTCGCTGACCCGCTCGGGGCTGTAGTCATCCAGAATAATATGGCAGCCGATGGACCGAAGAGCTCGAGTAAGACGCTGACAGGTATTTGATTCGCGCAACTGCAGGGAGTCAGACACAAGGAAGCTTAGTTGCGACGTGCCAATTGCGCCGAAGGCACTCTCGACATTGCCGCAAATGTCGGCCACCACACGTTTTGTTTCAGCCTGCAGGTTCAGGAATGCGTCGTAGCACTGGTTTTGATTTGCAGGGTCGAGTCTGGCACTCGTCGACAGGGTTAGTAGGTAGTCAGCTGTTTCTTCGATGACAAGCGATAGGCAGGGTTTTAGCCGATCAAGGGTCTCCTTTTTTAGCGATAAAACAACACTGTTATTGCCTGTCACGTCATTCAAATCTAAGGCTCTTCAAATTCCCCACGTGTCGGTAGAGTGTTACAGTTGCGGGTCGCTTCAGCAAGCTACTGGGATCTCACTTTCTCTAATGATTAGACTATGGGACCACTGCCCAATCGCATGGCGACCGACACTCGAAGATCTTTTGATGGGAGGTGTCGGTAAGGGCTTAGAGGCGTTGCTTTGTTCGGAAGTCGAGCAAGGCAAAGAGGTTTATCCCGCATTAGAGTCCGTGTTTAAGTGCCTGTGCCATCTAGAGGTCGGGGACATCAGGGCGGTGATTCTCGGTCAGGATCCCTACCACCAACCCGGTCAGGCCACGGGGCGTGCATTCGAAGTGCCTGACGGCGTGGCTGCGCCGCCCTCATTGAGAAACATATTGAAACTCGTGGCGAGAGATTTAGGCCGTGAGTCAAGTCACCCCGGACTACTGGCACACTGGGAGAGCGAAGGGGTACTGCTACTTAATACGGTGCTGACCGTGAACAAGGGGGAGCCAGAGTCGCATCGCAACCAAGGGTGGGAGGTCATCACAGATCGTCTCATTGAGGCGGTTGCGCAATCCAGCACACAGACGGTCTTTTTTCTTTGGGGCGCTCATGCACAGAAAAAGGCAAAGCTTATCGAGGGAGAACAGAATCTTGTGCTAACTGCCCCCCATCCCTCGCCACTGAGTGCATACCGAGGTTTTTTCGACTCTCAACAATTTAGTCGCGCTAATGAATGGCTCTCATTGCGAGGTCAACCGCCGATTAACTGGCTTGGGGACTAAAATCGCTGAAGCGCGCTCGGCGTAGCTGCGTGGTCTTGAATGCTAGCCTTGTGGGTATCGATATCAATAACGGTCTCGCACAGGCAAAGGCATTCGTCACCGTGAGCGACGGACTCTACAATCGTACCAATGGATTTGCCCTCTACGTTCAAGATTTTATCGCCAGCGACGACGTCACTTTGGCCGGCAAGGGTGAGCAGGCGTAAGCGCCGCTTCGGTTGGCCACGGTAATGTAATCGCGCAATTATTTCTTGGCCGGTGTAGCAGCCCTTGTCGAAGTCGATGAGCCCATTTAGATCAAAGTTGAGGTCTTGGGGTAGGTATTTTCCAATGGTTGCGCTGCGTACTCTTGCTTCGCCATGCGTCAGCCGATTCGCATGGTAGGTATTGGCATCGATCACAACTTGAGGACGCGGGTCTTCGTGACACCAAACCTCAGCAAACTCACCGTTGCGAATGACGGTTACTTTTGACTCGCTCACGCTGTTCGAGTCGCTGTCTGCTGGTTCCCTGCAAGCCCATACCGACAGTTTGGAGGCGGTCATGCGCGTCTTTGAGAACATCAGGTACTTCTGAAGATGAGACTGAAGATAATTCGCGACCTCAGTATCGGTGCGCAGCAGAATATGGTCATCTCGCACGATAGCCGCGCAAAAGTCAGCAATGACGCGTCCCTTCAGGTCGCAGAACGCACCCTCCAAGACGCTCCCTGTCTCGGCGGCGACAAAATTTCGTGTCGTTTGACCTTGCAAAACAGTGCGCGCGTCGCTGCCTGTGAACTCCAAAATGGTATCGCTCAACTTTTGACTCATCTTCCTGACCTCAGTGATGATTGCCCACTCGAAGAATGTTCGAGTTTCGAGTAGTGTGGCGCCATGATAAACCATGATGATCACAATAGGATGCGGTGGGCGAGCCGAAGGGGCTTGCTTGAACTCGATTTATTTTTGGAGGACTTTGTCGCCAATGCGTACCCGCATTTAAGCGATGACATGAAGGGGCTTTACAAGGATTTAATGGGTGAAGCCGACCAAGACCTCTTTGAGTGGCTCATGGGGCGGTCTCAACCTGCTGATGTCCTTACACCAATCGTAATGGAAATCCGCGCGCATAAAAAAGCAGAGGGTGAGCGTCGATCACCGACTGTAACGGGGCAGGACCGTTAGCTGAGATCGGCTGTTTACTGGGACCAGTACACTGTCAGCGCTGGCCTTGAGTGTGTCTGGGTAGTCGCTGTTGTAATGCAAACCTCGCGATTCCTTGCGTTCACGTGCGCATTCCACCATCAGTCTCGAGACCAGCGTTAGGTTTCGCAATTCGAGCAGCTCCTTAGTGATCGTGAAGCTTGAGTAGTAATCATCAACTTCTTGCTCGAGCACCTTGAGATGGTTTGCGGCCCGCTTCAATCGACGATTCGTCCGCACAATACCGACGTAGTCCCACATCAAACGGCGTAAGGCCTGCCAGCTGTGCTTGATGACAATCGCCTCGTCGGACACTCTAACGCGGCTGTCATCCCAGCGAGGTAGATTATTAGATTTTTTCTGTAGATGATTGTTTTTAATGTGTTTTGCCGCGCTTAATGCATAGACAAAGCACTCGAGAAGCGAGTTGCTCGCCATCCGATTGGCACCGTGAAGTCCCGTGCAGGCGGTTTCCCCAATCACGTAGAGTCCGGGCAGGTCGGTAGCGCCGAATTGGTCGACAATAACGCCTCCACAGGTGTAATGCGCTGCAGGCACAACCGGTATTCTCTCAACCGCCATGTCGATGCCGAGCGCCTGACACCGGGCCTGTACGGTTGGAAAATGGGCCTCTATTTCCTCACGTGACTTATGTGTGACGTCGAGGTAGACGCAGTCGAGACCTAACCGCTTCATCTCGTAGTCAATGGCGCGGGCAACAATATCTCTTGGTGCAAGTTCGGCGCGAGGGTCAAAGCGAGGCATAAATCGCTCGCCGTTAGGTAAATGTAAGGTCGCGCCCTCACCCCGTAACGCTTCGGTTAGCAAAAAGGTGCGAGCCTTCGGGTCATAAAGGCACGTTGGATGAAACTGATTGAATTCTAAGTTCGCGACCCGACACCCCGCTCGCCAGGCTAGAGCGATCCCGTCCCCGGTCGCACCGTCTGGGTTGCTGGTGTAGAGGTACGCTTTACTCGCGCCACCCGTTGCAAGCGCTACCGTTGCCGCGCCAATCGTCTCCACGTAGCCCGTTGTGGTGTTCAGAACGTAGGCACCTTGAACCCTGTTGCCGTCACTAATGAGGTCGACTACGCACTTGTCTGTGAGGATTTCCACGTTTTCGCACTTTGCGATGCGTTGATTCAAGGCCTTTGAGATAGCACTACCCGTTTGATCCGCCGCGTGAAGGATTCTTCGGATAGAGTGTCCTCCCTCCATCGTGAGGTGAAACTCTTGGAATTCATCATCGGGTTGGTCGTTTCGTAGATCGAAGTCAACGCCTTGGTCAACTAACCAGTTCACTACGTCTGTGCTTTGCTCCACGGTAAAGCGAACGGCGTCCTCATGACAGAGCCCTGCACCTGCCTGCAGCGTGTCATTCACATGAGAGTCTACGGTGTCTCGCTCGTGTAATACCGCCGCCATGCCGCCCTGGGCCCAGGCGGTCGATCCAGAGTGCACCCCCGCCTTCGACAACAGACCGATACTCAAAGAGTCGGGTAGTTGCAACGCGAGACTAAGGCCGGCAGCACCACTGCCAACAATCAGAACGTCAAATTGTTTTGTTTCCAAGATGGACTCCAATGGATCGCTACGGCAAGCTTGGGGGCCGCGTTCCTACTATTGTTGCAAACATTATGAACTTTTCGGAAGCGGTGAAGTCATAGAATTCAAGAATTTGCGCGGCGCCCGTTAGGGACCTCTGGTTATTTGACCGATAAGCGACGCAGGCTCTGATAAAAGGAAGCGGTACGTTGGCACTGGGCGATGGGGATGACAAGCTTGTAAAACGGGCCAAAAGGGGAGACTCGAGGGCATTTGATTTACTGGTGCTTAAGTACCAAGGGCGTGTGGCACAGTTGGTTGGGCGCTATGTTAACAATCATGCTGAGGTGGAGGATGTCACACAAGAGGCGTTCATCAAGGCTTACAGGGCGTTACCTAACTTCAGAGGCGATAGTGCCTTTTACACGTGGTTATATAGGATTGCCGCGAACGCCGCTAAAAACCATCTGGTGGCGCAAGGACGACGTCCATCGTCGGATGTCGCACTGGACGACTCGGAGTCTATTGAGATCCCGAATCGATTGAGAGACAACGAATCCCCTGACGCGGTAATCATGGGGCAAGAGCTGGAATCATTGATTTCGGCAACAATTGAAGGATTGCCAACAGAGTTGCGTGCAGCCCTGACATTGCGAGAATTTGACGGATTAAGTTACGAGGAGATCGCTGAGGTGTTGGAATGTCCAATCGGTACAGTGAGATCTCGTATATTTAGGGCGCGGGAAGCCATCGATTTAAAGGTGGCCGCCCAACTGCAGGGGAATTGAGTTTGAAAGAACACAATAAACAAAGCGTTTCGGGCACTTCGCCCACAGGTCGTGAAGGCGTTTCCGCGTTGATAGATGGTGAAGCAAACGACTTGGATCTCGCCAGAGTGTTGAAAGGTGGCGAGGAATCTGACGAGTTGCGCAATTACTGGCAACGTCAACAACAGTATCGTGAGGTGATGCGCTCGGGGGCTGCGTCGTTCAGCGCTGTTGATGTCAGTGGTGCAGTGAGCGAGGCTATTTCGCGTGATAAGCGTCGCTTTGCAAATCCGCTGGTGTCAATGGCCGTGGCCGCCTCCGTCACCATGGCGGTGGTCTTAGGGGGC
>NZIJ01000013.1 GCA_002689915.1 Halieaceae bacterium
ATGCAAACCCGGCTTCTGGCTGAGGCGGCGTATCTAGCGGCTGAGGCCGATGAGCCACTCGACTTAAATCCAATACGACGAAATGCGCTCGCTTATCAAGCGGCAAATAACTGTGATCTTGAAACAGCAGCGTTGAGGGTTTTCAGTAACTCAGAAGGCGCTTATGGCTCGAACGTGAATTTATTGGTGGATTCAGGACGCTGGGATGATGAATCTCAGTTTGCCGACACCTACACGAACCGTAAAGGCTTCGCCTATGGACGATCGGGCGCGGTATCTCAGCAGACTGAATTGCTCAACGATGTGCTTGGAAATGTCGATCTCGCCTATCAGAACTTGGATTCTGTGGAGTTGGGTATAACCACCGTCGATCACTATTTCGACACCCTTGGCGGAATCAGCAGTGCTGTGCAGCGTGCCAAGGGCAATACCGTTCCAGTTTACATCGCAGACCACACGGGTGGTGGTGATGGAAAAGTCCGTACGCTCGACGAGCAAGTGGCGCTCGAGACGCGTACTCGGCTTCTAAATCCTAAGTGGTATGAGTCTATGCTCGATCACGGGTACGAGGGTGTTCGCCAAATTGAGGCACATCTGACCAATACTATGGGGTGGTCCGCCACAGCAGGCGGCGTTGCTCCATGGGTCTACAAGCAAGTTTCAGAAACATTCATTCTTGATGAGGACATGAGACGTCGGTTGGCCGAGCTAAATCCGGTCGCGGCATCGCGTGTAGCAAACAGGCTCATCGAAGCACAAGAAAGAGACTATTGGGGAGCCGACGAGGAACAGCTGGAGGCGCTACGGCGCGCTGGCGAAGACCTTGAAGACCTTCTTGAAGGGATCACGGGGGAGGTTGCAGCATGAATTCACCAAATCAGTTTATTCCAGTTAAGAACGTAGGTCCTGGGGATGGCGAGGGGAGCCTCCAGGTTCACCTTGACGAACAGATCGATGTCGCAAAAGCCAAGGTGTTTGCGATTTACGGCAAGGGGGGCATCGGGAAAAGTACGACGTCTTCTAATTTATCGGTGGCGTTTTCCAAGCTCGGTAAGCGCGTCATTCAGATTGGATGCGACCCGAAACACGATTCTACATTCACGCTTACGAAGGCGTTGATGCCGACGGTTATTGACGTTCTCGAGTCTGTCGAATTCCATGCTGAAGAGCTACGGACCGAGGATTACGTGCACGTTGGCTACAACGGCGTTATGTGTGTTGAAGCAGGTGGTCCCCCAGCGGGTACTGGTTGTGGCGGATACGTTGTGGGCCAGACGGTAAAATTGCTTAAGCAACACCACCTCCTCGACGATGCGGATGTCGTTATTTTCGATGTTCTGGGCGACGTCGTGTGCGGGGGCTTTGCGTCACCATTGCAACATGCAGAGCGCGCGATGGTTGTGACGGCCAACGATTTTGACTCTATTTTTGCGATGAACCGGATCGCTGCTGCGATTGAAGCAAAATCCAAAAATTATGGGGTCCGTTTGGGTGGCGTTATCGCGAATCGAAGTGCTGGTACTGACGAAATAGATCGCTTCAACGATGCCGTCGGTCTCAAACGAGTGGCGCACTTTCCTGACCTCGACGTCATCCGCAAAAGTCGTCTTAAAAAGTCGACGCTATTTGAGTTGCCAGATTCGCCTGAATTGAAGGCAGTTCAAGATGAATACATGCAGCTTGCCGAAGGGATGTGGAATGGGGCTGAGGCGCTTGACGTAAAGCCTATGAAGGATCGCGACCTGTTTGATTTCTTGGGGTTTGATTGATGGCAGTGGCTAACTATCAACAAAGGCGCGAGCAGATCGAAGATTACTTTGATCGCACCGCTGCTGATGTTTGGGCTCGTCTCACGTCCGATGAGCCCGTTAGCGGCGTTCGCGAAACGGTCCGTGCCGGACGCGAATCTATGCGCAATTTATTGTTGAGCTGGTTGCCGCAAGATCTCACCGGTAAGCAAGTGCTTGATGCGGGCTGCGGTACGGGTGTGATCTCTATTGAGCTGGCAAAACGCGGTGCTGAAGTGATCGCGGTCGATCTTTCTCAGTCCTTAATCGATCTGGCCAACGAGCGTTACTCCGGTGTTGATGAATACCATCGTATCCAGTTCGTTGTTGGCGATATGCGCCAAGTTCAAGGCGAACGTTTTGATCATGTTATCGCTATGGATTCGATTATCCATTACGCCGCCCGCGATGGCGTAAAGACGCTAGAGACACTCGCGCAGAGCGTAGAGGACTCAATGGTGTTTACTTTCGCACCTAAGACCCTGCCACTTGCTGCGATGCATGCCGTCGGGAAACTTTTTCCACGAGCGGATCGTGCACCGGCTATTGAACCGATCTCTCCGCATTCGTTGACGCAGGCACTGTCTAATTCTTCAGCATTGCAAGATTGGAAAATAGGCAAAGGGCATCGCGTTTCGACAGGCTTTTACACCTCGCAAGCCATGGAGATCGCGCGAATATGCTGATTTCTCGAGAGCAATTCATGGCACTGAGCGCGCGCATAAATGCGCGCTATCTGCCGTGGCTAAATGTTGTCGAGGGTGACTTAACCCTGTCGAAATTAGCGAGGCTCTCCCTGTTTCAGGTGTCAGTCGGCATCTGCTTCGTCCTACTTAATGGCACATTGAACCGCATAATGGTTGTCGAGTTAGGAAGAGCGGCCTGGCTTGTTTCCGCGATGCTCGCGCTGCCGCTTTTGTTAGCACCTGCGCGAGTACTCATAGGTTACCGGTCAGATAATCATCAATCGTTCTTGGGTTTCCGGCGGCTACCGTATCTCTGGATGGGCACCATGGGGCAGTTTGGTGGGTTGGCGCTTATGCCATTTGTGTTGATACTCATGACATCGGGCGACCCCAGTGCCGCATGGATGGGATTTGCCATGTCATTGGGCGCGCTGTTTTTAGTGGGCGCAGGTATGCATGCCACGCAAACGGCAGGGCTTGCTCTCGCTACGGATCTGGCGAGCGAGAAGACTCGGCACCAGGTTGTCACGATGCTTTATCTCATGCTTTTGGTAGGCATGGTGATAGGCGCTCTGGGCTTCTCGCTGTTACTTGAGCCCTTTAGTTACTTTCGACTTATTCAAGTCATTCAAGGCTCCGCTTTAGTCGTTGCAGCCCTGAATTTGATCGCCATGTGGCAGATGGAGCCGCGGCGTCCCGACTTAACCGACTTTAACATCGCTCGCCCAACGTTTATCGAGTCCTGGAAAGCGCTCTCTACCAGTGCAGGCGCGCATCGACTGTTAATCGCCGTCGCACTTGGGACCCTTGGGTTCAGTATGCAAGAAATTCTATTAGAGCCTTATGGCGCTGAAGTGTTGGGTATGACGGTCAGTCAGACGACCCGCCTAACCGCTATGTTTGGCGTTGGAATGCTACTCGCTATGGCACTCTCAGCGCGGTATCTGGGTAACGCAGGCGAACCTATTCGCCTCGCCGCTTATGGCTCTGTCGTGGGTGTGTTTGCGTTTGCCGCGGTCATTATCGCAGGTGCGACCGACTCGCTCGGACTTTTTGCTGCAGGAACATTTTTAATTGGTGTGGGTAACGGCTTGTTTGCTGTCGGCACGCTCACCGCTGCCATGCTGCTGGCAAGCAACGCCACGGCCGGAATCGTGATCGGCACATGGGGTGCGGTTCAAGCAACGGCGGCGGGCATAGCGGTATTTATGGGTGGGGCTCTGCGAGACATTACTGAAGCCCTTATCCTGCGCGGCGGCTTTACGACCGACCTATTTGGGTCAGCCACACCTTACGGCGCTGTTTATCACCTAGAAATAATCATCCTATTCGCCTCTCTGATTGCACTGGGTCCATTGGTGCGCCGGTTAGGCAATAACAAAAACCAACCACTCACTATGCAACTTGCAGATTTCCCAAGCTGATAACCACTACCAGGAGGACACACCATGGGTACTGGAGAATTTTACTTTGACTTTGCAGCTATTATGTTCACCGCATTTTGCGGGGCATTTGTTTACCTAGTGCTTTACCTTCACAAAGAAGGTAAGCGCGAGGGCTTTCCGATTCGGCACGACGGTGTCGTTGATAACTACAGTGACGGCGTCGGTGGTTTACCCGACCCCAAAACATACAAGCTGGCGCATGGCCAGGGGGAGCGAACCGTTCCCGGTCCCATGCCTGAGCAGTATGAATTGAAGGCTAAGCCAATCCACCCGCATCCGGGTTCACCATTAGAGCCAACGGGCGACCCGATGGTCGACGGCGTCGGTCCTGCGGCGTACGCAATCAGACCTGAACACCCCGATCTTACCGTTGACGGTGAGCCGCGAATTGTTCCGCTGCGTGTTGATGCTGACCACAAGGTACATGGCAACGATCCCGATCCAAGAGGGAAGGCGGTATTTGGTTGCGACGGCGCAAAAGGTGCCACGGTTGTTGACCTTTGGGTTGATCGAGCCGAGCCACATTTTCGGTATGCGGAACTAGACGTCGGTGAGCGCCGTGTGTTGTTGCCGATGACCATGGCACGCGTAAAGCGCGACGGTACTGTGCATGTGAAATCGATTCGTAGCGATCAATTCCAGCAGGTGCCCGGACTGGCTAACCCTGACCAGGTAACACTTCAAGAAGAGGATAAGATCGTCGCCTTCTACGGGGGTGGCACGATGTACGCCATGCCCGGTCGTCAGGGTCCAGTATTGTGAACGAATATTCGCATGAGCCCATTCCTGGGTTGCCCGGTGAACTGCCGGAGGGCGAGCAGGTCCTCTGGCAGGCATCTCCAAGTTGGGACGCAATGGCAAAACGCGTGTTTCAAGTTTATACAGCTGCTCTGTATTTCTTGATACTGATTGTTGCCCATCTCATCTATCGAGTAATGGATGGAGCGCCTTTATCAATGTTGACAGGCACGTTGGCCTGGCAAGGCGGATTGGCACTCGCGGTGGTTGGTATCTTAGCCATTATGTCCAAGCTTTATGCCGCTAGCACGCTCTACACCATTACGAGCCGAAGATTGATTATTCGCTCGGGCGTAGCGCTACCAATGATTGTCAATCTGCCACTTACCAAGGTTGAGTCAGCAGGATTGCGACGCTTACGAGATGGCACGGGCGACATAAGCTTTTTGCCTGTTGAAGGCACTAAGGTATTTTGGCTGATGTTGTGGCCGCACGTGAGACCGCTACATTTCAGTCGAGTTCAGCCCTTGTTGAGAGGTGTAGAGGACCCGGATGCGGTGGCTAGACTGTTAGTCAATGTCATAGAAGATATTCCCAAAACATCAAACGAAATCGAAGCGACGCAGATCGCAGCGGTCTAAACACGCTAGCGCATTGCTGGCTGGGGGGTAATGTGGGTTGGTCCGGAATGTTATTCGGGGTGCTTAGGCATCCCATTTTTCTTTTGCTCGCCGCAGTAGGCTTGGGGTGGGCCCTCATTTCTGTCAATAACGAGGGATACCAGGGGCCACCAGAGAAACCAGAGTCCAACGTCGTTGCGAGTGTAACCTTGGCTGTTTTGGACGGTGATAACGGGTCGGTTAAGGTCCTAACTGCCAATAACTCGGTTGAGGTTCGCGCTTATGGACCGGGCGAGGGCAGCTTTCTTAGAGGGGTGATTCGGACGCTGGTTCGTGAGCGCACCGCTCGCAATATTGAGAGTGCCCCGACTTTCGATCTCGAGCTAACTGACCGGGGTGGTCTATTTTTAATCGATCAGACCACAGGGTACTGGATCGCTATAGAGGCCTTTGGCCCAACCAGTTATAAAGAGTTCAGGGCTATTTTTGACCGAGCGCATAGAGAATCTGCACCCATTTTGGCGGATCGTCTTTAATGCTAGTACCGGCCATAGTCATCGCTGTGTCCGCTTGGTGGCTGTTGACCGGTCTAGCTCTTTTGTTGGTTCATCAAAGTCAGAAAGTCGCACACCGAGGCTTCATCACGCATTCGTTGTTTACATTGGTGGCCTGGCTTTGCCTTCCCTTAAACGCATCGACAACGACGCCGATAGCGGTAGCCGCTGGCTTTTTAATTGGCTTGGTTATTTGGGGCTGGCTCGAGCTCAGTTACCTATTGGGTTACGTCAACGGCCCCAACCACTCGGTCTGTAAGGCTGGGGCCTCGACTTGGAGTCGATTTAAAGGGGCGCTTGCAACCACGATCTACCACGAGGCTGCGGTTATTGCGTCGGTGGCTTTGTTAGCGGCCGTGAGCGCTAGCCAGCCCAACCCGACCGCCTTCTACACTGTGGCAGTGCTTTGTTTGATGCGTTGGAGTGCAAAACTCAACCTGTTTTTTGGTGTCAGGGTGTTCAACGACCGATGGTTACCTAATCACCTTCACTACCTGACATCCTATTTGCGCGTTGGCAAGTCGAGCTGGTTATTGCCGGCAAGCGCGATGCTTGGCTTTTTTGTGACGATGCAAATTTACTCATTAGCAGACGCATCTGAGGTGGTTTCGTATCAGCTCTCCCTCTATCTTGTCGCGAGTTTGATGCTTCTGGCGTCAATCGAGCATGTTTTTCTTATGTTTCCTGTTAATGAATCGACGCTCTGGCGGTGGGCCAAGCAGGATACAAACGAAATCCGGGTGGTCCGACAACAAAAATAGCTGTGTGTCTACTATCACCGTGTCTAGATGATGTCCAAGTTTCCTTGACGATCTTATTTTTGAGGTCTAGGGTAGTGCAGTGGGAGAAGGTTTTTATTCGCCTACCACTGACTGGTGCTCCAGTAGCGCTTCCGTTTGCGGTCTTCGGTCGACGAACCCAGCCAGCGATTAACGCGGTATTGAACGGGATGCAACGAACATGAAATGGTCGAAACATAAGCCACCGGGCTTGGACGATATCTTCGAAAGACACCATAGTCCTCACGCGATAGCAGGGGACGCAGTGGCTGTTATCGATGCTAAATCACACCAGCTACTCGCCACGGCGATCACGGAATCCCCGGTAAAAGGGGTAGGGCTCTATGTCCACATTCCGTTTTGTCCGAGCCGTTGCTTGAGCTGCGACCATCTCACACTGATTGAACATGATCGGACAGCCATCGATAACTACTTAGACGTTTTGGCTGCTGAGCTCAGTATGATGGCCAGTGCTTCAAACGGCCCGATCACGGTCGAGAAGCTGCACATCGGTGGCGGCTCTCCGAACTACTTAAATGATATTCAGCTTGCGCGCCTAATGGCATCGATTCATAGCGCTTTTGATGTGGCCCCCGAGGCGCAGATCTCTATGGAAATCAACCCTAGGCGAACCTCGCGCTCGCAGTTCGAGTTGCTTCTGGGACTGGGTATTCGCCATTTACATCTCGAGGTCAGAGATGTGGACTCCAGGGTTCAAAATGAGCTGGGTCGAACGCAGTCCTTTAGTATTTTGGAGGACGTCTTTGGCATGGCGAGGGACATGAATTTTGACTCGTTAACCATGGATCTCCTGTTCGGATTGCCAGGCCAGACGTCCGTCTCAGTGAAAGAGAGCGTGGCGATGATCTGTGAATTGGGGCCTGATGTGCTGGTTTGTCAGCAGTACACCCGTCGTCCCCATCAATTCCCGCATCAGGCCGCGATCGACGAGGCATCTTTGCCTAGCCTCGCTGAGAAATTATCAATCTTTAACTCCGTTGTTGTGGGGCTAGAGAATCGAGGCTACGAGTGGGTCGGACTGAATGCGTTTGTGACAAAAGGACATGCTTTATCTCAGGCTCAGCAGAATCAAACGCTTGAGTACAGCGCGCTGGGTTACAGTGCCAACAAAACCGAGCAAACATTGGGTGTTGGCATTGGCGCAGTGAGCGAAGTTCAGGATATTGTTGCGCAAAATTACGTTGATCTTGACGCTTGGCGTATTGCAATCGAACAAGGTCATTTGGCCACACAATACCTCATCGAGGCGAGCGAGTTTGAGGTGGCGAGGCGGTCTGTGATGCGTCGTCTTATGTGCAACGCCAGCGTACCGCTCTCAATCCTTTCTCAGCCGAAGGTGGCGGAATTGGTTGAGTCTCTAGAAAGTCAGGGATATGCCGAGCGAGAGGAAGGGGTCGTTAATATTACGTCTTTAGGCCGGCTTGCGTTACCGCATTTCTGGTCCGACTCTTCTCCGATGTATCGCTGGCTTTAATCGCTCAGGCTGATAATTTCAGCGCGGACTCAAAGTCAGCCCTCAATCGTTCCCATTCCATAGCAAACCAAGGGGTGGTTCCGATTATTTCACTGTCAAGCCAGGCGCTGACCTCATCTGAGTCTAACCATTGGCAGTCTTGGATTTCTGATTCGTTGTAAGACGGCTCTGGACGCCCATTGACGTGTCCAATGAATACAGAACACAGCTCGTGTTCGCTACCCACGTTTTTGAATTGAGCTTGATATTCGAACTTGAATAGAAAAGTGAGTTTTGCCGAAAGGTTTAGTTCTTCTCGTAAACGCCGCCGCGTCGCTTGTTCAAGTGTTTCGCCGCGTCTTGGGTGGCTACAGCAAGTATTCGACCAATAACCAGGCCACAATGGCTTCAGTTCACTTCGTCTCTGCAGTAGTACCTCGCCCATGTCGTTAAAGAGGAAAATAGAGAAAGCTCTGTGTAGTTTTCCACGACCTTTGTGAGCGTTTAACTTCTCTTCAAAGCCAATAATGTTGTCGCTTGTGTCAACAAGCATAAGGGGTTCGTCGTCAAACGATACGATCGTGGTGTTGTCTCTCATTGTGAGTACCTACTGTCGTTGACGCGCAAAATAGAGTAAAAAGACCCACTCCTTGGGGAAGGACGCGCGAATTTAGCAAGTCGGGTGGAGATCGGCGATCGTAGCTCTGGGGGCAGGGTGATCGCGAAGTCCCGATTGGATTCGCACTGCATCGTCTGGGGGCAGCCGGTGCGTGGGTCGAAACATCGGGGCCCTAAAGGGCCCGATTAATTGACGGTTCTTACTGCCGTGAGGGAGGGAGTGCCTCCGCCATGGCTGCAGGTGCCGCATATGGACCATCGATCCAGTTGTACTTCGCAGAGCTCAACAGGACGAAGTGGATCAGTACAGCTACTGAGAACAGGAA
>NZIJ01000014.1 GCA_002689915.1 Halieaceae bacterium
CAATTTTTGAAAAATTTCTTTCCGCTTGGGCCCCACCAGCCGGTACGGCAGGTATCGCTTCTGGCATAACGTTGTTAGAGGCGAGCTCATCGAGACGATCAGGGTTGTATAAACCCTCCATTCCGGTGCCTCGATAGCCCCATTGAGTTGATTCGGGTGGTGGCATTTCACAGCCGCCGAGCAATAGAGCAGTACCCAGACCAACGGTTGCAAAGAGTTTGGTCATTAGCGTTTTCATTGTGCACCCTCAGTCAGTAGTGGATCGACGGCTGCTTCGCCAATCATTGGATAGCTTGGAACCAGGCCATGCTTCATGCCCCATAGGTACCAGTTTTCAACGACGGTGCCGGTCAGGATGATGCCGATACCGCCGGTAACGCAGGTCAGTACACCGAACCACCACGCCCACTTATGGATGGACTCCATTGAGGCGTTGAAGCCCATGGTCCATCTCCAGAACAGCGCGCCGCGCTCAGCAGCTGTGCCGCGATCGGTGATTTGATCGATTTCCCGGTCAGCGCCATAACGGCTTGTCGCTAAAATAGTCGCACCGTGCATAGCGAACAGGACCGCTGACCCATAGAGGAAGAAGATGCTCCACATGTGGAAAGGGTTGTAGAACAAGTTTCCGTATCTCAGTGAGAACGCCGCTGTCCAGTCGAGGTGCGGGAAGATCCCAAAGGGCACCGCTTCTGACCAACTACCCATCAATACTGGACGGATAAAACCTAGCACTAGGTAGAGCCAAATCGCGGCGGCAAATGCCCAAGCCATTTGGTTGCCCATGCCATAGTTGTTGCCGAGGGCGAAGGTTCGCCACCACCACAACATAATCGACAGTGTCAGGAAGGCGCCGGCAATGAGCCACCAACCGCCATCGTTAAGCGGTGGGAAAGATAAGCCGTACTGAGGTCCGGGCGGCTCTAAGGCAAGCCAGAATAGCTGTCGCACGAACTCAATGGGATCCCAATTCACTGACGCAAACATGTTGAGTCCAATGATTAGGAAGGCAATGGTGCCGGTAAAGAGGGCTGCGACGCCCAACGGACCCAGATAGATGGGGCCGATTTGAGCATCACCTAATTTGCCCATCAAGTAGCTGTGAGTCAGGACACCGGTCCGATCATCATGCGTATTCTCGACGGGGACGCCTTCGTAGTCCGGTGCTGCCACCTGAACCGTTGTAAAGATATTTTGATATTCAATCATCGTAGAGATCCCCTTATCAGTACCAGATTGGTAGCGTTAGCCACCAGTTCCACCATTCAGGCCATCCCTTTGTCCAGAATGGTCCACTGATGACGATACAAACAGCGCTCCAGAAGGCCGCTGAAATAGCCACAAACGTACCGAGTCGGTGGATGCCTAAGGCGCCGATGGAGTAGCCAATGTCGTCACGGAAGTAGGTGTTCTCGTGTTCACCGGTCTTCACGGTTTCGCCTTCCCGAGGGTTGGTCGCCATGAGAATGAGAGAACCGTGCATTGATAACGCCAGTGCAGTCGTGAAGAAGAACGTCACCGCCAGCATGTGCGCTGGGTTGTAGTGGAAGTGGAGGAACTGATAGCCCACATTCGAAACCCAGTCTAAGTGGCTCATGATGCCGTAGGGGAAGCCGTGACCCCATGCGCCAAGCAATACGGGTCGAATGATGACCAGTGTTACGTATGCTAAGACGGCAAAGGAGAAGGCGAAGGGGACGTGCAGACCCATACCGAGTTTTCGCGATATCTCAACTTGACGAAGGATCCACGATACGAAGGCACCCGTCGCGCAAATCGTAATGATTTGCCAGAGTCCGCCCTCCTTCAACGGTGCCAAGCCCAGACCGTATGACAGGTCGGGTGGCGCAATATTTATCCGCCAAATATTCCACGTATCACCCAGGGCCGCTCCATAGAAAATCAGGGCTGTTCCTGTGACGGCGAAGAAAAGGGTCGTTATCCCGAAGAAACCGACGTAAAACGGCCCCATCCAGAAATCGAAAAGATCTCCGCCGAGAAGGGTTCCCCCTCGGACTCGATACTTTTTCTCAAAGCTCATCATCGACATTGCATACTTCTCCCATCCGAGCGTTAGACGCTCCGTTCTCCTGGTCCTCGGTGGCGCTTCGGACCGTGTTATCTATTTCCAAGCTCCGAGGAGCCTGGCACCACACAAAGCTAAATCTTCATAAAAGCGTAAGGCGCCACGCTGCTTGCAGCCCGTTTTGCCTCTTGCCAACAGTTGAGTTCGTGCTGTCGCACCAACTTCACCCGATTAATCACCGCCTGCCCCAAAAACCACATGAACATCGTGATAAACAGCATCCGAAACTGAAGGTGTTCCCATACAGTTTTGCGTTCTGTGTTTCGCTTGGTTGTGGTCATGCTTCCTCCCGTCATCGACGTTTGTCGTGCCGTGTTGTTGTAATGTGTTTTCCTCATGCAGCCCCCCTCAATTGAAGGTCTTGGCCTGCGTTGAGTACATGCATGTCCGTTACCGAGTCGGAGTCAGCGGCTCGTGCCGCTTGCTCGGCGCTATCGCGCAGACGCTTGGCCGCAGAGATGCGGACTAAAACGGGTTGCTCTTCGATAATCTGATCAAGCAGCGCCTGCGCCTCGTCCAACCAAGGAAGGCTGGCACGCGCCGGTGTTGAAACCGTTTGGTCAAGGTCTGTGCCCAAGGGCAATATGTTAAAGAGGGCATCAAAGAGTGCGTTGCATACTTCTTGAATGAGGTAACAGGCACCGGCGTAACCCATGAAGGGCGTACCCGTGTGGCGACGAATAATCGTGCCGGGCAACGATGCAGGAATGAACATACTTCGCCCACCAGCCTCTGCCGCATACATCCGCTCGTTGTAGCCACCAAATACAATAAGAGGGCCTTTGCTGTGAATTGCCTCTCTCACTTCTTTGTTATCAGGTTTTACGCCAGCTTTTCGCGAATAATGGAATGCGCAGGGCAGTCCCAGATCCTCTTCTAAGAAGTGTCTGAGTCCGCGGGTATAGGTTTCGGTCGCCACAACGCCAAAGTTCGCCGTTGCGAAGAAATCTTGTGTAACAGACCGCCATAAATCCCAAACGGGCTTGAGCGTTGTCATCTTTTCTTGCGCGATGAAGGGCTCTGGGTCGATATCGAGCAATTCCCCAAGCTTTTGGAGGAATTTTGTCGTGCTATTTAGGCCAATTGGAGCTTGGAGATAAGGCTTATCAAGGGCCTCGCACAGTTTCCTACCGAATTCCCGATACATACAAATATTGACCGCTGCATCGTCGAGCTTTGGAATCTCATTAAGGTGGCAACCCAATGGGAAGACCATGTTTCCCTCAACCCCCATCCCTGCGAGAAGCCGCTGAATTTCGGCGAGATCCGACCAGGTATTAAAGTAACCGTAGGCGGGTCCAATGATATTGACCTTCTTGGAGGGTGTTTCAGGTGCTTTTTTCGCTTTGCGCTTTTTGTTGGCGCCGTATTGCTCCCAAAGCCACACCAATGCGCGATCAGCACTTTGCCATTGATCCTCGTCAATGGTGCGAGGTAGGAAACGTTTGATATTTGTATCTTCAGGCGTTACTCCGCCACCAATCATCTCGGCAATCGATCCTGTTACCACAACCGATGGCTTTTTCGGGTCGAGTGTATGGTGCGCCCGCCTCAGTGCCCCTTCAGTTCCGTGCTGGCCGAGTTCCTCCTCAGCGAGTCCTGTGACAACAATGGGAAGTTCGTGGGGGGGGAGGCCGTCTGTGTAATGAAGCACCGATGTAACAGGTAGGTTTTCACAACCCACCGGCCCGTCGATAATCACTTGCAAGCCCTTTACCGCCGTGAAAACGTAAACGGAGCCCCAATATCCACCTGCGCGATCGTGATCAAGTACAAGCATTAGCAGGTACCTCCCACGCCGGTTTTAGCGATTATTTCGGGGGTCCAAACGCCACTGGTTGGGCCTTCACCCACACCCTCGAAGAATGATTCCATCGCAATCATACGGGGCTGGTTCGCTAGAGCACTGTTGATTACCTGCGCAACGGAACCCGCACCCGCTGCACCCATTAATGGGCGAGCAGAGATAAGGTTCGTAAAATACAAGCTTGGTATTGATCGCTCTTTCGCTTTTTGCACGATCGGCGTCGTCCCAATAACAAGATCGGGCTTGAATGTCTCCATCGCGATGAGATCATCCTCTAACGAGGCCCTGAATTTGACAGAGACGCCTTTGCTTTCAAGCCATTCGGCGTCCAGCGCTGAGAATTCGGTTTTCGGGCAGGCAGAGCCCACATAAGCAACATCAGCCCCGCTCTCAATAAGCAGTCGAGCCACTAATAGTTCGGAACCCTCGTAGCCAGACAAGGTTATTCGCGCATCGATAGGGTTGTTATCCAGAGCCGCCCTAATGGCGCTTTTCTGTGTGGCGACAGCAGCATCGATAGATGCTTTATCTGCGCCTAAGAGTTTGCCCATGGCTTCGAGCCATGCGGCCGTGCCATCAACACCGACAGGCGCTGAACCAATGAGTGGCCTACCGGCTGCTCTGAACTGCCTCGCTGTAGCGGCATAAAACGGATGGATCATCGCCGCTGCTTTGCAGTCGAGTGCGCCGTAAAGCTCGCGCCACTCTCGAGTAGGGACAACGGGGCCCGCTGCACCACCCAATGAGTCGAGTAGCCGATCAATGGTGATTGCATCCACGGGGAACATTTCGCCCACGAGCGCCACCGTTGGCTTGTCTTTTTGTGATTCACTCTGGACGGGACGGGCGACGGGACCCGCTTCGATTTCACCTCGAGCGTATTCCAGCATGGCGCCAGCCAGTACGTCCTTCGCCTCAGCGTGCGTTGGCACCCCGAAACCTGGAACATCGATGCCGACAATTCGCACACCATTGATTTCCTTAGGCAGGAGATCAAGTGGCACACCGGAAGCCGTCGGCACACATAAGTTAATGATAACCACTGCGTCATTCGCGTCCGGATCCGCAAGATCATGTGCAGCTTCGCGAATATCCTCAAAGAGCTTACCTGTTACCAGGGACTCTGAGTCGAACGGAACGTAGCCAACCGTGCGCTTTGCCCCGTAGAAATGCGAGGTAAAGGTCAAACCGTACACACAGCAAGCTGATCCGGAGAGAACGGTTGCCGTTCTGCGCATTCGGAGGCCGACCCGCAATGAGCCAAACGCAGGACACATGCTCTGCGGTTGATCGTGTGGACCCTTGGGGTAGTCCTCGGCAAATTGCGCCATGAGCTCATTTTTACCCGCCGCCGTCGCCGCGGCAGCTAGTTGCTCGGCACTCGCGTGGCACCCAAGGTCCGTTGTCTCGATGATATCGGCATCAGACGTTGTCATAGACGACCTCGAGAGATGGTTTGTTGAGTGTTTCGACACTGCAAAGATCCGCAAGCGTGGCAGGTTGGAGTACGACGTCACGACCAACCTCATCGCTGTCAAACAGTCCCAAGAGTTCGTCTTGAGTCATTGGAGTCGGTCTGTGGGGCGATGATTCGGCCGCATTTTGTGCCAGTCCCGCAAAAAGAGAACCCCACTCACCATCGGGGTGACCGATGATCTCGTAGCTTGCACTTTTGCGACGAATATCTTCATTTGCTGGGATGGAGGCGAGCTCGGGGATCCCAACCGCCTTGCAGAAAGCTTGCGCTTGACCGGTTCCGTCATCCTTATTGGTGACCATGCCCGCAACGCCGACGTTGCCACCGAGCTTTCGGAAGTATTCAACCGCCGAGCAGACATTGTTGGCCACGTAAAGCGATTGCAGGTCATTCGATGCGACAACAATCACTTTTTGACACATGTCTCGGGCGATCGGCAGACCAAAGCCACCACAAACGACATCACCTAGGAAGTCGAGCAACACATAGTCGAAGTCCCAGTCATGAAATCCAAGCTTTTCTAAGGTTTCGAAGCCATGAATGATTCCGCGGCCGCCACAACCTCGGCCCACTTCGGGACCACCTAGTTCCATGGCGTATACGCCGTCGCGCTTAAAACAAACATCTTCGACGCGGCACTCTTCACCGGCCGCTTTCTTTGCTGAAGCGGTTTCAATGATGGTAGGGCAGGCTTTTCCACCGAAGAGGAGTGACGTGGTGTCACTTTTAGGGTCACAGCCGATCAGCAATACTTTTTTGCCTTGCTGGGCCATCATGTAGCTCAAATTAGCGAGCGTGAAGCTTTTGCCTATGCCGCCTTTGCCATAAATGGCGATAATTTGGGTGCCTTCGGCACTATCAGCTGAGGTTGCAAGTAGGTCTGCCCGTTCTCCACTTGCTTCTAAGCCTGGATCATATTCTGTTGCGCTTGCAATCGTTGTACTCATATCGATCTCCAGTCGATGACCATTTTTAGGCAGCTTTTATCGTTAAAAGCTCGGTTATAAGCTGATTCGGCTTGAGCAGCCGGCAGCATGTCGGTGATTAAATCTGAGAGATTCAAGTCACCGTTCGACGCGAGTTTTGCCGCTTCTTGTAGGTCTTGTGGTTGCCATTCCGCACTCACTAAGAGATTGATTTCCCTCATGAATGCAGGTGGAAAGTCGAACGTCACGGCGGATGAGTAGAACCCAGCCATAACAACAGTCGCGCCAGGGCGGCAGCGAGAAATCATTTGGTTTAATGCGCTTGCACTGCCACTAACATCGCAAACAACGCCATAGTCTTGGCGTGGGTCAGTTTCGAGGTCGCAAACTCGATACTTGCCTTTGCTGGCTTTTCGCTGTGGGTCTATCTCCCAAACCACGGGGGACTGGCCATGTAACGTCTCGGTGAGTCGAGCGATGAGCTGTCCTAGTACGCCGTGCCCAACAATGAGCTCGGGAGGCCCAACTGACTCGCATCGCCTGAGCGCATGCCTGGCTGTCGCGGCGAGAGCAAGTAGCACACCTTCTTGAGCGAGGTCATCGTTGATGGGTACAACCCGTTCTTGCGGGCATATGACGTGGCGCGCACTGCCACCGAACAGATTTTTGGCATCGGTAAATCCAACACCTCCGGGGACGAAAACACGCATACCCTCTGAAATGGGCGAGTTGGGCGGCGCACTGATTACCCTGCCCGTCGTTTCGTAACCCGGTACCAGTGGATAGCCTAAGCCGGGGAAGGGCGGCATCTGGCCTGTAAGCATGAGTCGTTCAGTACCCGTTGAGATTCCGGACCAGTCAGACTCGATAAGACACTCGTTAGCGGCCGGCGCGCGCAGAGAAGCCTCACGAAGCTCCAATGCTCCGGGCTTTTCAAAAATAACCGCTGTAGTCTTTTTATAAGTCACGGTTTTACAGGCCTCATTGCCAGTCGAGTGCGAACTGGGTCTGTCCAAAAACAGTTACGCTAATACTGTAAGTTTAATAGTACATATAAAAGTGTCAACAAAAAATGACATTTGGTTTTTTTGCTGTGATAACGCGCACTAGCGCCGGAATATGGGTCTTCTTCTCCCGAATTCCCGCGAAGCCGGCGTGCTCTAACATGCGATATAGCTCAGATTTTTCTCTGGGGCGTCCGCTGCCCATCGCCCAAAGATAAAATCCGAAATAGGTATGACCAATCGATTCGGCACCACGGGTCCCTGCCATCGGTTCAGCAATAATGATCTGGCCTCCGCTTGGAAGGGCATCAAAACAACGTGCCAGTAGGCGCTCGACCGGCAGATCGTCATGATCATGTAAAATTCGGACCAGGCTAATGGCGTTGAACCCCTCTGGGAGAGCGTCGTTGAACATGTCGCCCGAATAAGCTCGGAGTTGCTGGCTGGGTTTGGGGGGGATTGATGCAATGACTTGAGGTAGATCGAAGACAGCCGTTTCTGAGTGGGGGAAACGGTCTGCCGCTAAACGCGCAAACGTGCCGGTACCGCCACCAACGTCGAGAAGACGTGATGTTCCCGTCAGGCTGATCGAGTCTAAAATATGATTTGCGATGAGGTGTTGTGAGTCCGCCATCAGCTCGCTGTACCGCGCAGCGGCAGCTGGATCGTTGTGATCGCCGTCCACGTAGGGCCAGTAGCCACGTAAGGATGCGTTTTCCCTGCGCCGAAGCAGTTGAGCTGGGTCTGCCATGTCGCTGTAGAGCAGATCATGGTGCCTCAGCATGCTTTGAACCCCGGGGTTTCCGTGGATAGAGGCGCCAAGCTCACCGAGCGTCCAATGCGCATTGTCGACTTTTTGAAGCAGGTCGATCGCGACCGCCGCATTGACGAGGGTGAAAGCGGCTTCTTTTTCGAGCTCACAGTAGTCAGCTATTTCATCTAATGTGGCGATGCGATCTTTTAAGCACTCGAGTAAGCCCAACTTGTAGGATGCGCTAAGTGTTTGGGAGTAAACGAAGCCAGCGAGAATGTGGTGTAAGTCAGTCGCGCGTTGCCGGGCAATCGATTGACTCAGGGGTAATCTTGCCGCCCACTTTTGAAAAGAAGCGCTTCTTAGTAGCCGATTTCTCCAAAGTAAGAACCGCGCGTAGCGACTTTTCGGTTTATCGCTGGTAAGCGCAAAGCCTTCAGTTGTAGCCGATCGTGAGGGCATTAGGCGGCCACTTGACCGAGCTTTTCTGGAATAAACCGGCTCGATTGTGCGCGAACCAGTTTATACAGCATATTCTGACCGGCACAGGAGGGCATGCTGTCGAGGCCGGATTCAAGACAGTCTTTTAAGCGACTGACGGCGCCTTCAAGGCCCAGCTCACGGACAGCACTGGGTCGGTCGAGTTTTACATCGATACCAACTGGTTTTCCTAGCGTTTCAGGGTCAGACACGGCGTCTTTTATATCGTCTGCGATTTGATACGCCTCACCAATACTTGCGCCTAGATTTACCCAAGGACCAGGGTCTACGCCTGCTGAAGCTGCACCGGCGCAAGTGG
>NZIJ01000015.1 GCA_002689915.1 Halieaceae bacterium
CTTTGGGGCAGCAACCCCCTGCTCCAAAAGGGCGGTTTGCCCCGGTTTATCCGCCGGGTGGCGGAGTCCGGCCCGGCCATAGCAGCCGTTGGTACTGGAAGTTTTCTTTTGGCTGAAACAGGACTGCTCAAGCGAAAAGCGGCTACGACCCATTGGTTTTGGTTCGACGAATTCGCTAAGCGTTACCCGGAGATTGATCTTCGACGCGACCAGCTCATCGTGCAATCTAACAATCTTTATTGTGCTGGAAGCGTAAATTCAATCAGCGACCTGTTGGTTTACCTCATGGGTGGCTTTTACAACCCTGAAGTAGCGAGACGAATCGAAAATCAATTTTCACCTGAAATCCGTCAGCGTTTCCGAACCACACAACTCGGCTCACATATGCTGCAAGAGCATTACGACGAGATCGTCATGGACCTGCAGTTGTATATGCGGGAAAAGCTGCGAGCACCTGTCTCCACGATTGATTTTGCCGGGCGATATGGGCTGTCAGAACGCACACTTTCACGGCGCTTTCAGCGGGCCACGGGAACCACACCGTGGCAATTCCTGCTCACTTTGCGCATGAGCGAGGCGGCTACGCTACTCAGAACAACCAACTTATCGGTCACACAAGTGGCCGCAGAAGTGGGGATTACCGATTCAGCGCATTTTGCTCGCCAATTCAAAAAAACCAATCAGTTAACGCCAACTCAGTATCGCAAAGCCGTGCGGGGTAAGATGTTTTCCGCCAACTGAGGGACGTCTTTTCATTGAGACGCCGATGCCGCTGTGGCTTAATCGCTCACCATAATAAATCGCACTGGAGTCTCATCTCATGTCCGAAGCAATTTACATTGTGAGCGGCGCTCGCACGCCTATGGGTGGCCTTATGGGTGATCTCGCCCCTGTCACTGCGCCACAACTTGGCAGTACGGCTATAAAAGCGGCCGTGGAACGATCTGGACTTGACGGCGATAAGGTGGACGAGGTCTTCATGGGCTGTGTTCTGCCTGCAGGGCTCAAGCAATGCCCAGCCCGACAAGCGAGCCGATATGCCGGCCTACCCGATCACGTTGGCGCAGTGACCGTCAACAAAGCCTGTGGCAGCGGCATGCAAGCAACAATATTTGGCATCGACAGTATTCGCGCCGGCACAAATAGCGTGGCTATCGCGGGGGGGCTAGAGAGCATGTCAAACGCACCGCACCTCATGCCCAGTGGACGCGCAGGTCAGCGACTTGGGCACACACACATATATGATCATATGTTTATGGACGGCCTCGAAGACGCCTACACAGGTGGCGCGATGGGCAGTTTTGCGCAGAAGACGGCTGATGAACATGGCATTACACGGGAGGCGATGGATGAATTCGCCATTCAAAGCCTCACGCGCGCAAAAGCCGCAATTGAGCAAGGCCTCCTAAAGGCAGAAACAGCCGCAGTAGAGGTCAAAACACGCCGAGATGTCGTCACCGTGGTTGACGATGAGCAACCCCATAAAGGGCGCGTCGACAAGATCCCCTCGTTACGACCCGCTTTCGCCAAAGAGGGAACGATTACAGCCGCGAACGCCAGCTCCATATCCGATGGTGCCAGCGCGCTTATCCTCGCAAGCGAGTCTGCCGTAAAGGAGCATGGGCTTAAGCCAATGGCAAAAATTATCGCCCACGCTAGAGCCAGTCGTGATCCGGCAGAGTTCACACTTGCACCCGTCGATGCAATTTCTTCGCTCATGGAGAAAACCGGTTGGTCAGCAAGCGACGTAGACCTGTGGGAGATTAACGAAGCCTTCGCTATGGTGACCATGCTCGCCATGCAAGCGCACGGCTTGGACCCTAATAAGGTCAATGTTCACGGTGGTGCTTGTGCGCAAGGACACCCGATAGGATCCACAGGTTCACGTATTATCGTCACCCTTATGCATGCCATGCATCACTACGGCAAGGAGCGTGGTATCGCTGCGCTGTGTATTGGTGGTGGCGAGGCGACAGCCGTCGCCATTGAGAAGTGTTGAGTTAGGAGAGGTTTAATGCCGCTAGATTCGGTTCCAGACATTCTGGACGATATTCGCGAAGGAAAGATGGTCATTCTTATGGATGACGAGGACCGTGAAAACGAGGGTGATCTCGTGATTGCGGCGGAGAAAGTAACTCCGGAGATTATCAACTTCTTCGCGAGCGAAGCCTGCGGTCTTATCTGTATGCCCATCACGGCGGAGCGCGCGCGGCAACTGCGCATTCCCCTTATGGTGCGCGACAATCGCTCGCAGCACGAAACCAACTTCACGGTATCGATTGATGCAACGCATGCTGTTGGTCCGGGTGTGAGTGCTAAGCAACGAGCTCACACCATTCTAGAAGCGGTAAAGTCAGACGCCAAGCCCTCGGACATCTCACAACCAGGGCACATTTTCCCGCTGGTAGCGAAGCCTGGTGGCGTCCTCCAGCGCGCTGGACACACCGAAGCCGGTGTCGATCTTGCGCGTATGGCGGGCTGCGAGCCTGCGGCCGTCATTGTCGAGATCATGAACGAGGACGGCACCATGGCGCGACGTCCGGAATTGGAAGTCTTCGCTGAGCACCACAACCTGCGCATTGGCACCATTGCTGATTTGATTGAGTACCGAGCGTTGCATGAGCAATCTGTGCGCTGCACGGGTGAATTTCCCATCGACACGCGTTGGGGTCAGTTCACGCTGACAACGTTCGAGGATCTTGTCGACGGGCAAATTCAATACGCACTTCACCAAGGCGACCTGACGGCACCCGACCTGCCCGTTCGAATTCAACCGATTAATACCCTGCGCGATGTACTGGGCACTAAGTTACCCAATGGATCGCAGGGATGGTCTTATGAATCAGCAATGGCATACATTGCAGAGCAAGGGCGTGGGCTGGTCGTAATGTTAGGCGGTTGGGAGTCACCCGATACCATTATGCGTAACATTGCGCAGTTAGCGGGCACCGCTGACGTCGAGGCACCTCCACAGAATTACCGGGTCATTGGTACCGGCGCTCAAATGCTCCGCCATTTGGGTGTGACGAACATGAAGGTCATGTCAGCACCGATCAAGTTCAACGCAATATCTGGGTTCCAGCTCGAAGTCTCAGGCTTTATTCCTCGGCCCTGAGCGCGAGAACACACAGGCTGATCCGCGCGTTACAACCGCTACGCCGCCGAGCAAAAAGGCCCGTAAACCGCGCTGAAGACGCGCGTTTGGGCTGATAAAACCCATATTACCCACCAATTGCTAGGGCGTTACTGTTAACGCACAGTCCGCTCTGGCTGCTTTGTCGCTCGCGCCTCGTCGGTTTCTGATTAGCCCTTAACTGTGGAAGGTAACCGCTGAACTCAGATCGGTTCGATCGGTTACAACATCGTTTATGGGTGTATCCACCGGATAGCCAAACGACAAGCCAAACATCAATTTGTGATGCTCGGGTATGTCGATAACTTCACGAATTTGCTTAGACATGAAGCCCAACGCTGTCTGAGGGCAGGAGCCCAGCCCCTGCGCCGTCAAACCCAGCATAACGGTTTGTGTGAACATACCCAGGTCGCAAGCCTCTCTTAGTCCAAAGCCATCTGGAAGCATAAAAAAGGCAACAGCAGGCGCATCAAAGAATCGGAAATTGCCAAGAAACCACTCTTGACGTTTCGCCTTCTCCTCCCGGGGAATACCCAGCGCATCATAAAGTGCCTTTGCGGCACCGTATTGGCGATCTTTGTAAACCCCATCGTAAACGCCGTCATACGGGAAATCGGGGGCGACATCGCCGGTTGCGAAGGCCATTGGCAGCGACTCACGTAGCTTCTCTAACTTATCGCCCGTCACGATGTGAACAAACCAGGGTTGCGTATTACAGTTGCTGGGCGCACGAAGTGCCGGTGCAAACACAGCATCGATCACCTCACGCCCTACGGGGTCAGACTTAAATGCGCGAATCGAACGACGTTCGTTAACAATAGCCTGAAACGTCTGAGCTGCGTTGTTCATGGTCACTCCTAAAAAATCTCAAATCAGTGCAGCGAGGCTACACCGACTCTTTCATCAGGTGAATAGCGCAAACGCGGTGCGAATGCTCTCCTAATTGTCGTGCTAGAAAGAACGAACGCTGCCGTCTGGGTTTAACGGCGCATCTTTATTAACCGGCCAAGAAGCATCGAAGCCTGCAACAGCAAGCGGCTCGTCGAAAGAGGCTTTACTGTCGCCAACATCGCTAACCTTTGGCTGTATACCGCTTAACCAGTTAAAGGCTGCCGCAAAAGAGTCTTCCTCCGCGTCGGCAAACGGACGTGTCGCATCATCGGCCGCCTCAAAGAAAGTAAAACGCCCTGTGCTCACCAACCCGGTGAAGTAGCCACCCTGCCCTTCACCGTTCTGTATCTCAAACGCGATGAGTCTCATCCGTGTTTCACAGTTGTCTGCGTCGAGATCAAATGCATATTGACCAACGGCCTTACCTGACGTTTCGGAGCCCACAATGGCGAGTTCAATATGCGGATCAACACTGTTAATCAGTAGCTCACTGGCCGAGGCGGAACCGCCGGTTGTAATAAAGGCAATGCGCAGCGGACTGAAGGTCTCGGGTAAAGGCCCAAAATTTGCGGTGCTATTTTGATCTTGATGTTTGTCGTTCAAATTAACGATGTAACTTAGCTGTCCGTTCGCGGTGTCACCAGCCAGTAAGTTCAAGAAAGTTTCAGCAACCCTGACTAGTCCGCCACCGTTGTAGCGAAGGTCAATAATGAGATCAGTAACGCCTGCCTCGCGAAATTTCGTCGCTGCCGCTCTCAGGGGGCCATCCGCTGCATCAATGAAGGTTCTAAAATTTATATAACCAACCGGTGTGCCATTTGCTCGGTCAATAACCAGCGCGTCGCCGGCTAAAGGCGGTGTAGTGGTCTCTTCTGTCGTGACTGTTATCTCACTTTGCTCGCCTTCATATTCCACGCGAAACACAGTCGTTTGAAGCTCTCCCCTGGCGCCAAATACGGCCGTGGGTAGCTCAGCATTCCGAGCAACCATTTCATCCCACGTTTCAAAGTCAGCCTCACCATCGCGCTTTACCGCTAAAAGTCGCTGTCCTCGACGAACGCCTGCCGTGTGGGCGGGCCCTTCTTCGTAAGCATCGGAGAAATAGAAATTGTTATTGATAATGCGGTAGCGTACGCCGTAGCCGTAGAAGGCCCCTGATGTAAATCGCTGGGTATCTTCTTCAATGGTCGTCATGTACGAGAAGCCGGGGTCTCGACCCGTGCCGTCTGTCCAGATGGGCTGCATGATGGCCGAAAGATAAGCGGCCGGATCCGTGTAATCCTCGGCATCTACCTCTGCCAACTCGTCATACCAGTAGTAATAACTCTCTGCGACTTCCTTGACGAATTGTACTTGCGCCGCTGGTCCGCACGCGTCAGTGCTTCCCCCCGAACCAGACCCAGAACCCGATCCGGAACCGGAGCCCGTACCCCCTCCCGCAACAGGCGCGGGAGACGACGACCCCCCCCCGCCACCGCAGGCAGCGACACTGAGGCAAATAAGTAAGGCGATAAAATTCTTGGTCATCATTTAGTAAGTCCTATCGAATACGTGCAGGTTTTTACGCGCTTCCACGATAGAGAAACCCTCGCCACCTGCCAAGTGATCCTGTTTTATTGCGTATTGATCGCGGTTTGGAAGCACGCGCGACGCGTAATGCGTTCCACGTAGGCTTTCACGTTCGCCATATCATCAGACACGCACCCCATGCGGTTACTCATAAAGCACGCGTGCCCGAGCATAATATCGGCAGCTGAAAAATCACCGATGAGATACTCACGTCCCTCCAACGCCTCATTAACTGGCTTGAGCGCATTGTTGAGCAATCGCTGGGCTTGTCCCAAGACAACGGGATCTCTGCGCTCCTCTGGCAAGAGGATTGTATGTACCACAATCGTATTCATAGGAGGCATTACCATGCCTTCACAGTAGTGGAACCACTGTAAATACTCGGGGAAGCGGTCATTATCTGCCGCGGGCTTCAAGCCCCCATTTTTATGACGCTCTAAAATGTACTCAACGATCGCGCCCGACTCGTAAATGGAAACATCACCGTCTTCCAGTACCGGCACACGCCCTAAGGGGTGTCGATCCCGATGTTCATCGGACTTAAGGTCCTTTGGATGAAACGACATTGCGTTGAGCTCATAAGGTAGCGCTAGCTCCTCTAGTAACCAAAGAATGCGCCCAGCGCGTGAATTAGGTGCAAAGTGGAGTTTGAGCATGATCATTCCTTTTATTTTTTTAGTTTAATTTTGTGTTTCGAGGCTTACGCCTAAACCGTCTCTTCAGCAGGCCTGGATAAAAACACGTCGTACCCTAGCGTAGCGGTTGTGCACTGAAAAATCCTCATTGGGCGTATGCATTTCGCTCACATAAAGCTATCTTTATACCCATGAACATTGACGCGTTATCACAGTGCTTAAAGGCCGCTGCAGACCCAAGTCGTCTTCGACTGCTTTTTCTCTGCAGCCAGGGAGAGCTCACGGTCACGGACTTGGTCCGGATTACCGGGCACAGCCAGCCCCGCACTTCTCGCCACCTCAAAATCTTACAAGATGCAGGGCTACTCGAAAGCTTTCGTGAGCAGCACTTCATTTTCTACCGCGTAAATCGCCAGCCTCCGTACGACGATATCCTCAATACGTTGCTCGCAAGTATCGATGCGGCCGACAGCACAATAGAAGAAGACAGTCGCCGCTTATCCGTTATTCGAAAGGCCAGAGCGCAGCTCGCTGAGACCTACGTCGAGGATGAAGTACCTGAATGGCTTGAGCTCCATCGCTATCACGGTGATGAACAAACGTTTATTCAACACGTTACGGATTTGCTCGAGGGACACAACGTTGGGCATCTGCTCGATGTCGCCACGGGAACAGGCCGCATGCTGGGTCTTGTGGGACCCATGGCAAGTAGTGGCTATGGCGTAGATCTGTCCAAGAAAATGGTGGTCGTGGCGCGAGACGCGATCGAAAAAGCGGGAATGACGCACCTTTCCGTCCGCCAAGAAGATATGTACCAGATGCGCTTCGCCGCCAACAGCTTCGACACCGTAACGATCGATCAAGTCCTGTACTTCGCGGACGATCCCGCTGCCCTGTTTCAGGAAGCAACGCGAGTGCTAAAGAGAGGTGGCAAGATGCTCATCGTGGCATTTACACAGCATGAGGGCGATAGCGTTCAGCAGGTGTCGGTGAGTGTCGATATGAAATCGATTATGAGTTGGCTCGTTAATGAAGATTTATCTGTCGAACAAATCGATAAGATCCCGGGTGAATCGCTCGACATCAGCCTAATTCTTGCAACGAAAACTGGCTAAGCAATCCAGCCTGTTGGGCGTTCTTTAGTCTAACCAAGGTAATGACCTTTCTAACCCGCTGCACTACCCTCTCCCTCATGAACACAGTCAATTTAAGAAATACCAGTGACTTTCCTGACTACAACCCGAGCCACGTTCTCGATAGCAGTCGCACGCAGCAACTGATCAAGTCTGACCAGTGGACGAGGGGTGAATTTATCGCTCAATGGGAAAACACAACCGAAGAAGAGTTAGTAATGCTGTGGCTATGGCACAACGGGGAGATACGGGAAATATACCGGCTTTCACCTCAGACCCTTAGCCGGACAAGCTTGCTTGAGGGAATGGGTATTGCCGTTGTCAGCGAGCGCAGAGGTTTATGCCTGTTTAGCGAGGTGGTGACACGTGAGTCGTTGGAAGGCAACCTACAGCGTTTTACCTAGACCCTTGTCACTCTCCATCGGTATATAAAAAGGCTTCCGAACACGAAGGACATCCAATGAAAAAAACTACTCTCTGTCTCGTAGCGCTCTCGGGGCTCTTGGGTTGTGGAGACAACACCTCAAGCGATGCTCAAATTGCGGCGTCCGCGCCCATTAATACTGTCGATACTCGCCGCGGCAATCATGTGGATACGTACTTTGGCGTGGAGGTTGCGGATCCTTACCGCTGGCTAGAGGATGACTTAAGTGACGAGACCTCAAACTGGATTGGCGATCAGAATTCAGTCACACGCGATTACCTAGCCGATATTGCAATTCGTGACGACGTCAAAGCAACCGTTGCGCGATTGATTAACTTTGAGCGCGAGGGTGCTCCCTTCGTTGCGGGGGATGCGCGTTATGTCTATCGCAACTCGGGACTCCAAAATCAGAGCATCCTTTATCGAGTAGCGGATGACGGATCAGAGACTGTGTTTTTGGATCCCAATTCATTCAGTGATGATGGGACCGTCAGCATGTCGGGAGTGAGTTTCACCGACGACGGTAGTCGAGTGGCCTATCAGCTGTCGGTCGGCGGCAGTGACTGGCGCTCAATTGTCGTGCGTGACGTGGCGAGCGGGCAGATACTTGAGACACCCCTCAACGATGTAAAATTTTCTGGTATTTCCTGGCTGGGCAGTGAGGGGTTTTTCTACTCAAGCTACGACAAACCCGAGGGCAGCGAACTCTCGGCAAAAACCGATCAGCACAAACTGTATTTTCATCGAATCGGTACAGCTCAGAGCCAGGACGAGCTTGTCTTTGGCGAACTGGCGGACCAAAAACACCGATATGTCGGTGCAGACGTGGGTGGAGACGACCGCTACTTGCTCATCAGTGCCGCGAACTCCACCTCAGGAAACAAGCTTTTCGTAAAAGATCTGCGCTCGGATACCAATGAACTCATTACCCTCTTTGCTGATGAGCGAGCAGATGGCTACCTTCTTGAGAGCGATGGTGAAACCCTCCTCATTTCCACCAATCACAAGGCGCCAAAAGGCCGAGTCGTGGCGGTCGACCCCCAGAATCCCGAGGAGACTAACTGGCGCGATATTATCCCGGAATCTGAGGTGGTCCTCACTGCTCGCGCGGGCGCTGGCTTCATTTTCGCCGAGTACATGATTGATGCGATCAGTCAGGTAAAGCAGTTCGATTTAAAGGGTCAGTTTGTAAGAGATATTGAGCTACCCGACTTTGGAACGGCGTCGGGCTTCTCAGGCAAAAAAGAGCAGGACACGATTTATTTCAGCTTCACCAACTATCGAATTGCACCGGCGATATTCGAACTTGACCCCGAGAGCGGCGATACCACGCTGTATCGCGCGTCCAAGTCACCATTTGATGGAAACCGCTACAAGACCGAACAAGTCTTTTATACGTCCAAGGATGGAACGCGCATTCCCATGATCATCACCTATGGGAAAGACACTGAATTGGACGGCACAACACCGACTATTCTCTACGCCTACGGCGGCTTCAATATCAGTATTCGTCCGCGTTTTAGTAGTACGGTCGCGGCGTGGTTAGAGATGGGGGGCATGTACGCCGTACCCAATATTCGAGGGGGTGGAGAGTACGGAAAAGCCTGGCACATCGCGGGAACCAAACGCCAAAAACAAAATGTATTTGACGATTTCATCGCGGCTGCAGAGTTTTTGATCGAGGCGGGTTACACCCGTAAGGAGCGCCTTGCCGTTAGCGGTCGATCGAACGGCGGTCTGCTGGTTGGCGCCGTTACCACTCAGCGCCCTGATCTTTTCCAAGTATCGCTTCCCGGGGTGGGCGTACTCGATATGCTTCGCTATCACACGTTTACAGCGGGCGCCGGCTGGGCGTATGACTATGGTACAGCCGATGAAAGCAAAGAGATGTTCGAGTACCTGCTTGGCTACTCGCCAGTACACAACACAACACCGGGTACGGCCTACCCAGCAACGCTCATTACTACGGCCGAGCGCGATGATCGAGTCGTACCGGCCCACTCCTTTAAATTTGCGGCACAAATGCAATACGACCATGTGGGTGACACGCCGATTCTTATTCGCATTGACAGCAACGCAGGACATGGCGCCGGAACACCCACCGACAAGATTATTGATCAATACGCCGATATCTATAGCTTCACCCTCAAAAATATGGGGGTAGAAAAAGTCAAAACCTCGGGATCCGCGCTTTGATTTTTCGCCGCTCTCGCACTGTAGCCGCGGAGACTAGCTCATGAACTGGTTTGTCGAGCACTGGATCGCCAGCACACTGCTAAGCGCCTATATCGGAGTACTGTTATACAACGCCTATGTCGGCAGTAAGGCCGCTACGGGCGTGGGTGGCTATTACGTGGGTAATCGCGAAATGGGAGGCGCGGTTGTCGGTATTTCCTTCTTTGCCACCTTTGCGTCAACCAACACGTTTATTGGCCATGCGGGAAAAGGCTATGAATACGGCGTAGCCTGGTTCACCCTCGCGCTCCTTCTGATGCTTTTCTCTTGGGTCTCATGGCGCTGGATCGGCCCGCCACTGAGACGGTTCTCGGCTGAATGGGATGCGCTCACTATCCCTGATTACATCAAAGGTCGTGTTCTCAACAACGCCCCCCATGCAAGCCGACATCCCGTCCTTTTGTTGTCGGCCTCTGTGATTGTCTTCGCGAGCCTTTTATATCTTCTTGCGATCTTCAAAGGCGCAGGGCACCTCTTCCAAATTTTCTTAGGTGTGCCTTATGAGGTGGCGGTTGGGGTAACGCTGCTTGTCGTCGTCCTTTACACCTCGATCGGGGGGTTTGTCTCGGTGGTGCGCACTGACGCCATTCAAGGCGTCTTCATGCTGCTAGGCGCCTTGGCCATTTTCTATTTCGTGACACGCGCTGCGGGCGGTGTTGGCGCGATTTCTCAGCTTGTCGATATGCCCACGAAGCAACATCTCTTTGATCTAAACGGTGCTATACCCTTCGCCGTCTTGCTCGGTGTCTCGCTCTCGGGTGCTTTGAAGCTCATCGTGGATCCCAGACAACTATCGCGCTTCTACGGCTTGAAAAACGATGTCGAAGTTAAGCGCGGGATGTGGATCGCCGTACTGGGATTGACGCTAATTCTCGTCTGTATGTTCCCCATTGGGCTTTACGCGCACCTTATTTTGGACAACGTAACCGACACTGATCTCATCGTACCAACACTGGTTAATGACGCGGCTATCTTCCCCTTTTGGGTGACAGATCTCCTCATCGTGTCGATCGTCTCAGCCGCCATGTCATCGATGGATAGCGTCTTACTCGTCGCGTCGTCAACACTCTATAAAAACCTATTAGCCCCCTTTAAACATGTTGCGAACGAAGTTCGGTTGTCGCGCATTGCCGTAATTGGCTTTGCCTGTATCGCGGCCTTTATGGCACTCAATCCACCAGGCGACATTGTGGGCATCACCATCTTCTCAGGCAGCCTCTACGCTGTGTGCTTTTTTCCGCCTGTTGTCTTCGGGCTTTACGGCAGAATTGCGTCTGCAGCCCGCGTTTTTACAAGTATGCTTTTGGGTATTGCAACACTCATCATTTGGATTGCCCTTGGCCTCAGTGACCTGCTCCACGAAGTGTTTCCCGCGCTTTTAGTGTCTAGTGTTATCTACCTTGTCTCCTCTCATCGCGTCCATGACGACCCCGTGCCGCACAGTGCATAATTCTCATTTATCGGGCTACACTGCTCGGCTGTAAGAAAGGACCCACTCGCGTGAACGACGACATACAAGCAAAGCTAAGACATCTTCCGTCTGTCAGCGTCGTGCTCGCCGAGTTGGATGACGACATTGCGCGCTGGGGCCATCAAGCCGTAACAGCCGCGGTTAGGGAGCAGCTATCTCTCCTTCGAGCGCACCTTCACCAAGGTAAAAAGCCTAATTTTGCAATGGCGGTCATTTTGACCTCTGTTCGAGACAGCTTGTTACGCGAGAGTCGCTCCTCTTTAGTACCCGTCTTTAACCTCACGGGGATCGTTCTTCACAGCAATCTGGGACGCGCCACGCTCGCAGAATCAGCCATTACGGCGATGAGTGAGGCCGCCTCAGGAGCAACAACCCTCGAGTACGACATCACCGAGGGCAAGCGTGGCGATCGCGACAGCCACATAGAGGCGATTATTTGTGAGCTCACCGGCGCAGAGGCGGCAACCGTCGTCAACAACAACGCCGCTGCGGTGCTGCTGACGCTAAATACGCTCGCCTTGAATAAGCATGTCCCGGTCTCACGAGGCGAACTGGTTGAGATCGGTGGCTCGTTCCGTGTACCCGATATCATGAGCCGCTCGGGATGCCATCTCGTCGAAGTGGGCACCACCAATCGTACGCATCTCTCAGACTATTCAGACGCCATAGACAGTGACACGGGGCTTTTAATGCGTGTTCACACGAGCAACTATCGCATTGAAGGCTTCACAAAAACGGTACCGGAACCCGACCTAGCGAAACTCGCTTCGGCTCACCGTATTCCTTTTGTTGTGGATATGGGCTGCGGAAATTTAATCAACCTCAAGGCGCTCGGTCTCCCGCACGAAGCAACGGCTCGCGAGACACTCGAAAATGGGGCTGACCTTGTCTTATTTAGCGGTGACAAATTATTGGGTGGCCCCCAGTCGGGAATCATAGCCGGTAAGCGGTCGCTGGTAGCAGAGATTAAGAAAAACCCCTTAAAACGTGCTCTGAGGCTCGACAAGGTGACGCTTGCAGCACTCGAGGCGACGCTCCAGTTATATCGCAACCCGGACACGCTCGCATCAGAACTCCCTACACTGAAACTCCTTACACGAAGCGAGAGCGACATCCAGGCACAGGCGGCTCGATTACGCGAACCGCTGGCCACTGCCCTTGGCGACTCGTTCAAGGTGGATGTCATCGCCGTTTCCAGTCAAATTGGTAGCGGATCGTTTCCCATGGAGGTACTGCCCAGTGCTGGATTCTCGATTCGCGCGCGTCACGAAGAGGATGAGGCGTTGCGAACACTGCATCAGCAATTTCGGGAGCTGGCGACCCCGATTATTGGGCGCCTTAGCAATGGTGCGCTGCTACTTGATCTCAGATGCCTCACACCCGAGCAAGAGAAGCACTTTATTGAGCAATTAAACGATATCGCTCCGTGATCATTGCAACAGCGGGACACGTTGACCACGGAAAAACTTCGCTGGTTAAAGCACTCACCGGCATTGATACCGACACGTTAGCTGAGGAAAAGGCGCGTGGACTCACGATTAACCTTGGTTATGCCTATTTACCGACCGAGACAGGCAAACCGATCGGCTTTATCGACGTCCCCGGCCATCATCGCTTCATCAATAACATGATTGCGGGGGCGTCTGGCATAGACAGAGCGTTACTCATCGTGGCGGCAGACGATGGCGTCATGCCACAGACACGCGAGCATCTCGCTGTTCTGGGATTATTGGGCGTAAAAGATATTGATATCGTTGTTACAAAAATCGACCGGGCGCCTGAGGATCAAATTGCCGCGGTTGCAAGCCGTGTCAGCGCTTTAATTAGTGAGACGACCGGCGCAAATCCAAGCGTTTTTCGGGTCTCCAATGCCACTCTCTTAGGCATAGATACGCTTCGAGAAACCTTGCTTAATATCGCCCGTAAGCGGGCCGATGAACAGACCGATCGAAGCGCGAAGCACGGTTTTCGTTTATCGATTGACCGTCGCTTTCATGTCAGAGGCGCCGGCATTGTAGCCACAGGTACTGCAAGCGCTGGCCAAGTCAGCGTTGGCGATGTGTTGCACCTACTGCCAAGAGGCATTGATGTCCGAGTGAAGGAGGTGCGTGCTAACGATGTCCAAAACGAGACGGCGACCGCTGGGCAACGCGTGGCACTGTGTATCTCGGGAAAGGTCGAGCTAAACGATATCGAGCGCGGCGATCTGCTGGTTGATTCAAACTTTTCTGAAACATCGGAGCGTGTCGATGTCTCATTGAAACTGTTGCCCCAGCTCGCCCGCCCACTCAAGCACCTGTCACCTGTAAAAGTGCACATAGGCGCCAAACGAGTCGCCGCGCAGGTGGCTCTTATCGAAAACAAGGCGAGTAAACTCATCCCCGGGGAGTCAAGCAAAGCGCAGTTGATCTTCCAACAGCCACTGTGCACAACCCACGGCGAGCGCTTTGTCATTCGGGATGATTCCGAGACGGACACACTAGGTGGCGGCGTAGTGCTGGACCCCAAGGGGCCTAAGTACGGTAAATCCAAACCCCATCGTATTCAGTGGCTAGAGGCTTTGGAGCAGGCCGACATGGCGTCAGTGGTGACTGCGCTCATTGATCAAGGCCATTGCATCGATTTCTCAAAGCTGGCGACGTGCTTCAACCTGAGAGATGCGCCTCCCGCAGTCTTTACACCCGTCGGGTGTATTAACTTCCAAACAGGTGGCAGGTATTGGATAACGAGCACATCACAGCTCGCGCGAACGAGGACAGCTCTCCTCGACGCTGTAGAAAACCGCTCAATGGCAGACATGACGCAGGGGCAAAAGGTTGCGAAAGCAGAACCTGCGACGACGAAGAAAGCGGGAGTGCCGGCAACGCGAGGCATAGCAAAAGACCAACTGCTGGATGCGGCCGGACGCGCTACGCATCCAGCCCTCGCAGAGGCAACGCTGACCATTTTATTAAAAAAGGGCGAGCTACAGAGCGCTGAGGGGAGAATCCGACTCCCTGTCGCCTTCGATGCAACCAACCCTCATGATGCCCTCTGGCAATCACTCGAGCGCGCGCTGCAAGCCGCGGGTTTAAACGTGCCCGTCATTTCAGAGGCGAAATCACAAGCAGGACTTGGGGATCTTGATATAAAACTCGCTATCAAGCGCGGCCGAGAGGTGCATGCTTTACACCGCCTCAACGCGGATCGCTTCGTGTTGAGTGGAACGCTGCTTACCTTCATAAAAGTGGCCGAGCAAATCGCCGCAAATCAGTCACTGTCGGTAGTCGCTTACAAAAACGAGCTCAACATCGGAAGGAAACTCGCCATCGAAGTACTGGAATACTTTGACAGTCTGGGCTTTACGCGAAGAGACGGTGACCAGCGAGTGATCGTTAATAAAACAGCTATCGAAAAACGCTTGGTTACCTAGCGACCTATCTGTTTTACGATGCATCCAGACACCCTTTTAGCGAAGCTAATCAGGAAGAGCGACATCCCCGGTGGGGTGCCTGGTCTTCAAAACCAGTGAGGTGCTGACAAAGCGCCTGGTGGGTTCGACTCCTACCTCTTCCGCCATTAATAAAAAGTAAGGATAAATAAATGGATACCACTTTGTTAGACGAGGAACTGGCATCA
>NZIJ01000016.1 GCA_002689915.1 Halieaceae bacterium
CCCCCTCGTCATCGTTTAGGGAACTCCCCCCCCCCCCCCCCCCTGCAAGAAAAACCCCGACCAAGGCCCCTACCCCGCCGCAGCCAATAATGGCTACCGAAGATGCCGCAAGCGCTTCTTGCCCCGAAAAATCCACTTCGGGTAGCAGTATTTGGCGCGAGTAGCGCTCCAGCCATTCGTCATTCATGAGGTCCAACATCCACCTGTTGCCCGTGGTCGTCCTGCCAGGTCGTGTCTTAGGGTAATGCAATTGAAACCACGCAGTGCCATTAACTTGGCGACGTCTGCCGCCTGATCGTAGCCGTGCTCCAAAAGCAACCAACCACCGGGTTCGAGGTGAGCTGGGGACTCATCGACTATCGTACGGATCGCTCCGAGACCGTCGTCTCCGTCGGTCAGCGCACTTATCGGCTCAAAGCGGAGGTCACCCGCTGCAAGGTGAGGATCATTTGCCGCAACATAAGGTGGATTGGATACGATCAGTGGCCATTTTCGGCCGACCAGACCCGAGAGCCAATTGGACTCAATCAGCTCGACAGGCAAGTCTAGTGTCGCCACATTTTCGGCCGCAATGGCTAAGGCACGAGCGCTTGCATCGCTCGCCGTAACGCTGAGCTCTGGGCACGCCGATTTTACTGCCATGGCGATGGCACCGCTGCCCGTTCCCAAATCGAGAAAGCGACTAAGCCCGTGCTCGCCCACCAACTCAACCGCCCATTCTACGAGGCACTCGGTCTCTGGACGCGGGATCAGAACATCTTGAGTAACACGCAATCTTAGCGACCAAAACTCGCGATAACCCAATAGATAAGCAAGAGGGATTCCCGTTTGGCGCTGCTGACAAAGTTCTTCAAAGACCGAGAGCACCTTGTTTGGCAGCTCGTCTGTGTCATGCGCTATCAGCCAAGCGCGGTCCTCATGAGCTAAGTCTAAACAATGCAAAAGCAACCTCTCTGCGTCACGCCTAAAGGCCGCATGCGCCGCAAGTGCATCTTTAACAATCATTCATCGCCCAAGGCCGCAAGGAGGTCGGCTTGATGCTCCTGTCGAAGAGGCTGAACGACTGCATCTAAGTCGCCTTGTACGACCTCATCGAGCTTATAAAGCGTCAAATTAATACGATGATCCGTTACGCGCCCTTGAGGGTAATTGTAGGTTCGAATCCGGTCAGATCGATCACCCGTGCCAACAAGGTTTCGTCGCTCCTCTGCCTGCTCTGCTGCCAGCTGTTGCTCTGAGGCCGAAGCAAGCTTTGCTTGGAGTAGAGACATCGCTCTCGCACGATTCTTATGTTGCGAGCGCTCATCCTGACACTCAACCACAATCCCTGTCGGTATATGAGTCAACCGCACGGCAGAGTCAGTTGTATTGACATGCTGACCACCGGCACCAGACGAACGGTAGGTGTCAACGCGCAGATCTTCTTTACGAATTTCGATTTCCTCGACTTCGTCAGGCTCGGCCATGACCGCCACCGTACAAGCTGAGGTATGAATTCGACCCTGAGACTCGGTCTCAGGCACACGCTGCACTCGATGAGCACCCGACTCGAATTTCAGGTGCGCATATACCGCCTCACCGGCGACACGCGTAATAATTTCTTTATAGCCACCGTGATCGCCAGCGCGCTCAGAGATAATTTCGATTGCCCAGCGCTTACTCTCCGCATACCGAGAATACATCCGAAACAAATCGCCAGAGAAAATCGCGGCTTCATCGCCACCCGTCCCTGCCCGGATCTCCAAAAACACATTGCTTTTGTCCTTGGGATCTTTGGGTAACATCAAAAGCTGCAGTTCACCCTCAGCAGTTGCCATAAAGGTTTCAGCTGTTGCCACTTCTTCTTGCGCCATTTCCCTGACGTCCGCATCCGGGTCATTCAACATCACCTTTGCTTCAGCGAGATCCTCCTGTGCACGCCGATAACCGTCGTACACCTTCACCACTTCATCAAGCTGTGCGTATTCCTGGGAAAGTAATCTGAACTTATTGGGGTCAGACGCCGTTTCTGCATCTGACAAAAGCGCCGAGACTTCTTCATGACGATCAGAAAGGGACTCAAGCTTGGTAACAAGCGATGATTTCACAATTAACGGCCTTTATCGAAATACGCTACGGGGGTGTCGAATTATTGGAGTGTCGACGAACCGTCTGAGGGTACCGATGAGGACACACCAAGCAACTCTGCTGCACGCGAGACATTAACACGATCACCCTCTTTTGCGATCTGTTTTAGCCCTGCTGTCGGCGCGTGAATAAGTTTATTCGTCAGATCACGGGATAATCGCGTGATCACCTCCTCTGCAGGCCTACCGCTCTCAAGAGCTTTCAACGCACGCTCTAACTCAGCTTGCTGAATCGCCATGGCGGATTCGCGATAATTGCGAACGACATCGGAAGACGCCCGAAGGTGCCAAGAGGCCTCAACCTCAACAACACCCTCCTCAACAATTTTGTCCGCCTTACTCGCCTCATGACTCCGTATACGAACATTTTCTTCAACGACGCCGCGTAAATCATCCACGGTGTAGAGATAGACGTCCGAGAGTGAGGCCACCTGTGGCTCAATATCTCGCGGAACAGCGAGATCAATAAGTAAAGCAGGTCTGAAACGACGTGCTTTTATCGCCTCTTCAACTGCGCCTTTGCCTAAAATGGGCAATTGGCTTGCGGTAGAACTAATAACGATGTCTGCACTGGGCAGCCGCTCGGTGACATCTGCAAGCAGTATCGCCTCAGCACTAAATTGTTCGGCCAGTGTTTCAGCTCGCTTTAACGTTCGATTAGCAACGATAAGCTTGCCGAGACCGGCTTCGTTGAGATGTCGAGCGACAAGCTCTATCGTTTCACCCGCACCTAAAAGCAACGCGGTTCGGTTGCCCAGATCTGAAAAGATTCTTCCCGCCAAATCGACTGCGGCATACGCAACCGACACCGGATTTTCACCTATCGCCGTATCAGTACGCACACGCTTTGCTAATCGGAAGGCTTCAGGAAATAGCTTGCTTAGCGAGTCACCAATGCCGCCACTTTCCTGCGCCACGGCGAACGCAGACTTAATTTGACCGAAAATCTGAGGCTCACCTAGAACCATTGAGTTAAGACCTGCCGCCACTCTTACCAAGTGTGTTAAGCCCGCGAGACCATAGTTCCGGTAGGTGCAGGTTGCGAGGTCGTCGGAGGATAGACCGTGAAACTTCGCCAACCAAGTAACGATGTCGTCACCGGCAGCAACACCTTGCTCGTCTTGCGAGTACCAGCCGTAAATTTCTGTGCGGTTACAGGTGCTAAGGATGACACCCTCTTCAAGCTGCGTGGACGAGATCAAGTCCGAAATTGCCTCTGGGACCACCTCGGGCGCGAACGCCACGCGCTCACGCACGGCGACGGGTGCCGAGTCGTGATTAACACCAATGACAATTACCTTAGACGTCATACCTGTAAAGTATTAAGTACATTTGAGCAAACTATACCAGACAATTTACCCTACATGCGGGCATGTGCCGAATTCGTCGGGTATGTCATTATTACACTCATGCGAGCGATTAAACTTTTTTTCATCACGACTCTCTTAACCTTGGCTGGATGTGCGACCGGGCCAGAGGCGTCCACAACCGTTGCGAGTAGCCCTACAGCGCCCGCTTCGGCAGCACCGGCACTCGATATCGACGATAGCGCCCCGCCTTACGCTGATATACCGCACGAGCAGCTCCACCAGCTACTCGAAGCCGAATTTGCCATCCGAGCGAGAGATTTGGAGTTGGGATTAGAAAAGCTGCTCGCGGCAAGTCTTGCGCTGCCGGACCCTGCCGTTGCTCGGCGCGCACTCCAACTAGCTCAATTTCTCCGCGATCGCGACGCGATACTCAGCATGGCTCAGCGCGTCTCTGACCTCGCTCCCGAGGACGCAGAAGCCGCCACATTCGCGGCGGCTTTGTTGATCGAGCGTGGCGACATAGTAACGGCTCTCCCATACTCCAAAAGAGCGTTTGCCTCGTCATCGGATATTAATCCAGCTGCCCTATTAAATGGCTTTAAAGCTCAGCCAGCCCAAACGCAACGGCTCATCAAAGACCTGATAATCGAGCTGAGTGACGCCTACCCTAACGAGCCGCGGACCTTATTCGCCAAGGCACTGCTGGCTTGGCGAGAGGGCGAGGCGACGGAGTCTGAAGGTATTTTAATGACGCTGCTCTCCATTGAGCCTTATCACGAGCGCGGCACACTGTTGCTCACCGAAATTCGATCGCGCACTGATGAAGAAACGGCATTTGACTACCTGCTTGAGGCGATAGAGGCCACTAATAGTCCACTTCTTCGTTATCAGTACGCGCGGTTTCTGACAGGAAAACAGCGATTAACCGAGGCAAAACAGCAATTTGATGTATTGGTTGAGATTGCACCTGAGAACATCGATTACGCTATGGGTGCCGCCTTGCTGGATTTAGAACTCGATCAGCCTGCCGCTGCGCTCGTTATTCTAGATCGGGTCATTTCGCTCCAGCAGCGCCTCGATGACGCTTATCTGTATCGTGGAATTGCTTTGGCTCGACTGGGTGACAGCACCGGTGCACTGGATGCCTTAGCAAAGGTTGGCGACTCCCAAAATCTGACCGCTGCGCTGCGAGAAGCGACGAAGCTCCTGCTAGATGACGGCCGAGAAGCCGCCATCAATACGTTTTTCGAAGCCCATCGGACAGCACATCCAAGCGGTCGGGAGGTCAACTTTATCTTCCACGCTGACGCTCTCAATGCAGTGGGCTCAACGCGAGCGGTCGACATTCTCTCTGAGGGCGTTGCATCGCTCTCGAACTCAACTCGATTGCTGTTTGCTCGAGCCAGTTTACTGGAGCGTGCAGGACGTTTTGAGGCGGCCGAGAGTGACTATCGGAGTGTGCTCGCATTAAGACCTGGTGATGCCGGCGCGCTGAATGCGCTCGGGTACGCACTTACCAATAATACTGAGCGATTTTCTGAAGCGGCCACCCTGTTAGAGGAGGCCATTTCAAAAGACCCGCGCAACCCTGCCATTATCGACAGCCTAGGCTGGGTCTATTTTAAGTTAGGTAAGAATCGGCAAGCCGAAGCCTTGCTCAAAGAGGCCTACCAGCAATACCCGGACCCAGAGGTCGCGGCTCACTTAATTGAACTACTTTGGTCCGTTGGTCGCGAAATCGAAGCGCGCGATTTGATGGTGGCACACTTAAAATCGTCACCCAATAATCCAATGCTTATCAACACGGCCATTCGATTGGCGATACCACTCCCTAAATGATGTCATCCCGATCCATCATCATCGTGTTGACACTGGCGTTACTCACAAACGGGTGCGCTCACAAAGTCGACACGCCAGTCCCCTATGATGAGATGAGGGAAACGCAAATATCGGTAACACAGCCTTGGACGGCCAAGGGTAAACTGCTGGTGACCGCCCAGGACACTCGCCAATCGCTGCGCTTTACATGGAGACATCAAGTGGAAGGCGAGGATGTCATCACCCTAAGCGATACGTTGGGCATAAAGGCGCTCGTTTTACATCAGCGCGACGGCGTACTCTATGAGCGACAGCCCGATCAATCGCTCTCAAAACTGCAAACTCATCAACTTAACAAAGACCTCAGAGCCTTCGCATCGATGGCGTCTCAGGACTTTGCACGCACATTGACCGGTGAAGTGTTACCGGCATCGGACATTTCCTCCGAAGTCAGGAGTTGGCAGTCTGTTGGAGGACTCGATGCACCGAAAACGATCCTTCTTCGCGGCGCTGATATCGCGGTAAAGGTCGTGGTCAGTCACTGGGAACTCGAAAACAATGCTAAATAACGTGCTCGAAGTACTGAGCCCCGCCAAGCTCAATCTTTTTTTACATGTCACTGGGCAGCGGTCCAATGGCTATCACGAGCTGCAAACTGTTTTCCAGCTTCTCAATTGGGGCGATACGCTAAGGTTTGAGTTGAGCAAGACGCCAGGCATTCGGTTAGCAGGCAACCTTAAAGGGATAGATCAGTCCGAGAATCTTATTATTCGGGCTGCCAATCTATTGGCCTTACCCGATCACATTGGCGTCTCAATAACGGTTAATAAAATCATCCCAATGGGAGGTGGCTTAGGGGGAGGCAGTTCGAATGCAGCCGTCACCATGCTTGCGCTGAACAAACTGCTCACACTGGGTTACAGCATTGACGAAATGGCGTTGATGGGTGCGTCACTCGGCGCTGATGTGCCCGTTTTTGTTCGCGGGCACTCAGCATGGGGAGAGGGTATTGGTGAGGAACTCTGTCCTATTGACCTGCCAAATCGCTGGTTTGTGATTATTTACCCCAATTGTCACGTCTCAACACAGGAAATCTTCACCGCTGCAGAATTGACACGCAATACTCCGCCAATTACAGTGTCGGCCTTTTTCGACGGGGCAGTTCATAACGACCTCCAAGCTGTGGTGGAGGCGCGGTATGAACCCGTGAGAGCGGCCATAGAGTGGTTGTCAGCACGAGGCTCCGCCATGATGACCGGAAGCGGCGCCTGTGTATTTGCCGCTTATGACGAACGCGAATCGGCCGAGCGCGTTGCCGATGAGGCTGAGGGCTGTTTTCAAGCCTTCGTCGCAGAGGGAATTAACCGCTACTCCATTGAGTAGCATGAACATTTTATTGGGGCGTCGCCAAGCGGCAAGGCAGCGGGTTTTGATCCCGCCATTCGGAGGTTCGAATCCTCCCGCCCCAGCCATTTTCTAGTCGCAGGATGCCCCGCATGTCTTCGAAAATGATGGTCTTTACGGGCAACTCAAACCCCGACCTAGCCAAAAAGGTGGCAAGCCGCCTTTATCTTGAGTTGGGTGGCGCTAAAGTTGATAAATTCTCCGATGGCGAAGTCACCGTAGAACTGAACGAGAACGTTCGCGGTAAAGACGTTTTCGTCCTTCAGAGCACCTGTGAACCAACGAACGACAATTTGATGGAGCTCTTGCTCACTATTGACGCGCTACGCCGGGCGTCGGCGAGCCGGATCACGGCCGTCGTACCGTACTTTGGCTACGCACGCCAGGATCGACGTGTCAGATCGTCGCGAGTACCGATCTCGGCCAAAGTCGTTGCCGATATGATGGTTAGTGTCGGCGTGGACCGCGTGCTGACAGTCGATTTGCACGCGGAACAGATTCAGGGCTTCTTTACCTGCCCGGTGGACAACGTCTACGCATCACCCGTGCTCAATGACGACATCACCGCGAGCAAATTTAAGGACGTGGTTGTCGTCTCGCCCGATATTGGCGGCGTTGTCAGAGCACGAGCCATTGCTAAGCAGCTCGATGACGCTGATCTGGCGATTATTGATAAACGCCGGCCTCGTGCTAACGAGTCCGAGGTAATGAATTTGATTGGTGATGTTGAAGGCCGCACTGCCATCATGGTTGATGACATGGTCGACACTGCTGGCACGCTCTGTTCAGCCGCGAACGCCCTCAAAGAGCGTGGCGCGAAGAAAGTTGTAGCCTACTGTACGCATGCAGTCTTGTCAGGTAAGGCGCTAGAGAACGTTCGCAACTCCCAGCTCGATGAGCTTGTGGTGACGGACACCATTCCACTGAGCGCTGAAGCTAAAAGCATTTCGAAGATCCGCCAGTTAACCATCGCTGACCTGTTGGCTGAATCAATACGACGAGTCAGTAACGAAGAATCCATTAGCGCGCTGTTTGACGCATAAAACAGCGTAAACCCACCCACCTCCCAACTGGTCGCAGGTTCGGAGGTGAATTGTCAAAGGAGACAGACCATGTCTGACACTTTTGTAGTAGAAGCCGAGCTTCGCAGTGATGAAGGGAAAGGTGCGAGCCGCCGCCTTCGCCGACTCGAAGCA
>NZIJ01000017.1 GCA_002689915.1 Halieaceae bacterium
AAAATGACACCCTATGCACTGGTAGTAGCAGTCCTCTGTATTTTTGTGTTGATGAAACGGGTGTTATCAGCACTGGGGATTGCGCTCCACAGTCGTGTTGGTGATTACCAGTGCTGTACTTGCCTTGTTCGTGGTGTTCGCTTGTAGTTGGGTTGGTTTGAGTCATGGGGTAGCACATATAGAGAGACGGACCACATAGCGAGACCTAGCGAAAGCCACAAAAAAGCCGGCGTCTTGCGAGGCCGGCTTAGCGAGCAGTTCTGCAACTTAGCGATTCCTACCCAGACGCTCGTGCGCATCAACCCATTCGTTGGTCCGCGTTGCTTTATCGACCCGGGTTGCGGCAGCGAGTGAGAGCTCGCCTGCAACCACCAGACCCGCCGCGATTTCACAGAGCTTCAATGCACGATCTTTACCATAACAATCCATCATCTCAAGGCACTCACGTTGCGTCGGCAAATTCGTTCCGCCGCCATAGCTCGCCATAATGATCGAGGGCAGGGTAATGGAGAAGTAATGATCGCCTTCACGCGTCATGCGCTGATACACAGTGCACTGGTTGGACTCTCCGATGTTAGCGAGGTCCTGTCCGGTTGCGGCGTACAGTGCGGCCAAACCGTTTGCAGGGTGGCTTGCATTATTAGAGCTTGAGGTCGTTAGTGCGGACAACGTGGTGATTTGATAGCCGTATTGCATCTGCTCCGGCGTGATACGGAGGTTGTCCATCAGGACCTTACGAGGAATGGTAACCTCGGCAGTCACACGACGGCCTCGACCTTTGAGCATATTGACGGCTGAGGTTTTCTTTTCTGTGTCCCAGTTACCCGAGAGCATGTAGTTCTTGAGTGCGCCCGGGTAGTTCTTACGAATCCACTCACAAGCAAAGAACGTCGCTCGACTGGTCATATTTTGACCTGCAGCATCGCCAGTGGAGTAATCAAACCGGCAGGCCACGAAGTTGTGAGTATGGTAGTTCTCAAGTTCTAACAGTTTACCCACTGACGTCGTGCTCTCTGCCTGCTCCTTTATCACCTCGAAGTTGGCTCGCAGCCATACTTGGAAGTCACGGGCCTCACGCGCATCGTTGAAAATAAACAGGGGTGCGCGCTGCATAGACTCCGCAGAAACGGTTGTCTTGACGCCCCCTGACTCGCGAATCACTTTCATGCCGCGGTTGTAACTGGCAAGCATGGTGCCTTCCACGGTTGCCATGGGAACGAAAAACTCACCTTTGGCGTATTCGCCATCGACTAAAAGCGGACCTGCGATACCAATGGGTATCTGCGAGACGCCCCAGATATTTTCAATGTTGCCCGACATGACATGCGGATCGTACGAAAACTGCTTGGTGTGATTGAGCGTTACACCAGTCTCTGCCTCGATGAATGCTTGTCGCTCGGCAATAATCTCAGGACTGTAATCGTCCTCCCTTGAGCGAGGAATCTTGGCGCGTTCGTCGCTCATAATTAAAGAATCCGTGCTTTGGCAGCGTTGTATTGGTTGACTAAGGTTGCGATGTATTCGCCCGCTGTTTCACGCGCTTTTACCGCGCCAATGCCTTGACCTGAACCCCAAATATCTTTCCAGGCTTTGGCGTCAGTGTTGCCACCAGAACCAAAGTCCATCTTAGTTGGATCGCTTTCGGGAAGGTTGTTGGGGTCAAGACCTGCGTTCTCGATGGAGGGCTTTAAGTAGTTGCCATGAACCCCAGTAAACAGGCTGCTGTAAACGATGTCATCGGCGCCACAGTCAACGATGGCTTGCTTGTATCCGTCGTCCGCGTTGGCTTCTTCAGTCGCAATAAAGGCAGAACCGATGTAGCCCATATCGGCGCCCATAGCTTGCGCGGCCAGCACTGAATCACCCGTGGCCATAGACCCTGACAGCAAAAGAGGACCGTCGAACCATTCACGGATCTCCTGAATAAGGGCAAAGGGAGAGAGCTGGCCCGCGTGGCCACCTGCACCGGCCGCTACCGCGATAAGGCCATCTGCGCCTTTACTCACCGCGCTCTTAGCGAAGCGGTTGTTGATGATGTCGTGAAGCACGATGCCACCCCAGCCGTGAACCTGATCATTCACCCATTGCTTTGCACCGAGGGAAGTAATGATGACGGGCACTTCGTACTTCTCGCACATGTCCATATCGTACTTAAGACGGGCGTTAGAGCCGTGAACAATTTGGTTAACCGCAAAAGGCGCGGCTTTATTGTCCGGGTTGTTCTTGTCGTGATCCTTGAGTTCTGACGTGATGCGCTCCAGCCACTCTTCCAGCACGGGCTCGGGACGGGCATTGAGCGCAGGGAAGGAGCCAATGACACCGGCCTTACACTGTGCGATCACGAGATCGGGATTCGAAATAATGAACAGTGGTGAACCAATAACGGGGATCGACAGGTTGTCTTTTAGAATTGCTGGTACGGCCATGTGAGTCTCCAAATAACGCAGGAATTGCTGTCGCGGTGGACAGTCGACAATTTTTTCGGGTTTGAACTTACAGTATGTTTTTTTAGCCAGCAAGCAAACCCGACATGATTCCTCGTGTTCATCGTCATTTTGCCCGTGCATAATGTTGTCACTTAGCCAGTGGCGAGCACTTATGTATCACCAGCACTTTGGACTCAACGAGGCCCCGTTTTCTATCGCGGTGAATCCTCGCTATTTATTCATGAGTCAGCGACACAGGGATGCGCTTGCGCATCTTCTCTACGGCGTGAGCGGTGGCGGCGGATTCATTTTGCTCACCGGGGAGGTGGGCACTGGGAAGACAACGGTCAATCGTTGCTTGCTCGAGCAGTTGCCCGATACCACTGACCTGGCCATCATTTTAAACCCCGCATTGAGCGCCGTGGAATTATTGGCCACCGCCTGTGATGAGCTAAAGATTGACTACCCTCGTGGCACGCAAAGCCTCAAAGAGTTGACGGACGCTTTGCACCGGTACCTGCTTGACAATTATGAGCGCGGCCGAAAGACCGTTCTTATGATTGATGAAGCGCAACACCTTGATTTTAATGTGCTCGAGCAGATTCGGTTACTCACAAACCTCGAAACCAATGATGAAAAATTGCTACAAATTATTCTCATTGGCCAGCCTGAACTAACAGAGAAATTGTCTCGTCCCGAGCTGCGCCAACTGAATCAGCGGATTACGGCGCGCTATAACCTTCAGCCACTGAACCTGCAGGAGACAACCGCGTACATCAAACACCGGCTGGAGGTAGCGGGATTGCGAGGTGGTGTAAGCCTTTTTGAGACTGCAGCGATCAAGCAGATCCATGCCCTGACGCGGGGGATTCCAAGATTAATCAACGTGCTTTGCGATCGTGCGTTGCTGGGTGCTTACGGTCAGCAGCGTGGAGGTGTGAATAAAAAGCTAATCGCCCAGGCTGCATCGGAGGTCTTTGGTGGGCCAGCCACCCAGCCTTCATCTTCCCCGGCCCTTCCTCTATGGATTTTGCTGGTGACGGTCATTGCGATTGCGGGCCTGGTCATTGGAGTGTGGATCAGCCAAGCGAGCGGGCCTTTAGACAACGCAGACCGCGTATCTTTGAATGACGGGCCACCGGTAGAGGGCGAGCCCAAGCTATCCTCAAGTTCAGCACCGACTGAGCCTGCTGAGTTAGTCCCTTCAACCTCGTCAGTACAACCTATACAGCCAACACCCGCGGTCGGTGACACAACAAATCGTGCTGTCGTCGAAAGCGACGGTGCTGTAACGGTCTCGCCAGCGGTCTCGACACCGCGGTGGCAACTCAGTTTACAAGAGGCGAGTAATGTTCTTTGGCAAGCGGCGATGGATTCCCCCGTGCCGACATCAGTCTGTCCACCCCCTCAAATCACCGGTTTACAATGCGCACGTGAAACCGTTCAGGTGTGGAATGAGTTGATAAAACTCAACCGACCCGTTTTATTGGAAATGGTGACTGAAGATAAATTTGCAGCCGCGGCCTTTGTATTGTCTTTTAAAGACGCTTCAGCACTCACCTGGACGCGAGAGGGGCTTTTAGAGGTCTCGTTGGCGGAGCTTGCTAAACGATGGTCTGGGGGTGTGCAGTATCTATGGCAGGCGCCGAGAGGTTGGAAGGGCAGCGTGGGACTCGGCGATAAGTCGCCCATTGTGAACGTGCTTGCTCAGATGTTTGCAACGCTTGATGGCATGAGCGTGCCAGAGGTTAAGGCCTACGGTCCCGCTCTAGAAGCTCGCGTTCGACTGTTTCAAGAGGCTGAGGGCCTTGTTTCCGACGGTGTTGTTGGCGAACAAACAATACTGAGACTGAATGATCGCTTGGGCATTGGGTTAACGTCACAACGAGCGGTTAATAGAAGCGCAATGTGGCCCGTTGAAGCGGCGAGTGCGAACACTCCAGACCTGCGAGATCTGCGCTGATGTCGATGATTCTTGATGCGATGAGGCGTTCAAAGGAGGGTGAGACGAAGGGCTCAGATGTCCCAACCGTTGATACCGTACATTTCATGCCAGAGCCTGAGCCGCGGTTCTCTCGATGGCAGCTGCTCGTTTTGATTGCCGTTTTAGTGGCGCTTATTGGTATCTCAGTTGGGGTGCTTTCCCCGTTTGAGGGTGAGTCTCGGGCTGGGAGCGGCACCGCGACTAACTTGACACCCACTTATCCCTCAACGGACACCCGCACGCCTAGTGGGGCGCCAGCTGAGTCGTTATCTCAACGGCCGGGTGCTCCTCAAAAGCCGGTCGACGCGGCCCGTCCTTCCGGCGATGAGCGCCCGAGTAAAGCGCGGGAATCTGCCGCGACTGCTCAAGTGGGCCGTTCTTTGCAAAGCACGAATTCAACGCCCGAGACAAAACGTGAGAGCAGTGGGCAGCCGGTCAGTGGGCGCGCGCTGGACACCGCCCCAGTTGCCTTTGAGCCACCACGTCCGAATTTGCTTGATGCATCCGGGACGCGGGTTAGTGCGACAGTGCCGCGCAAATCTGCGCCTAAAACTGAAGAGCTTGAGTCGATTTATCGTGCAATGCAGGAAGAGGCGAGCGATGTCACGCGGGTAGAGGGTGGAGGCAAAAGCGCATCGATAGCTGAGCCCGAGCCTGGTGAGGGGGCATCACCGTCTGAGGAGAGCGAATCCCCACCCATTGATTTTGCAGATATCCTAGCCGCTGCACAAAATGAATTCGGTGTGACGCCTTTAGTAGAGAGTACTGAGCCGTTACTGGAAAGCCTGTCTCAACAGGTTAAGGACGATATTCCATCGCTGATTTACAGCGAACATAACTATGACCCGTCGGGCGACTCTTTCGTGATCCTAAACGGAAAATCACTCAGAGAGCGTCAACGCGTGGGTGCGTTTACGGTAATCGATATCCTGCCCGACAGTGTGGTGCTGAGATGGCGTGAGACTCAATTTAGGGTCCGTGCGCGAAACAGCTGGATAAATATGTAGCTATGAAGGCCTGTCAGTCCGGGCACGTCTGTCAAATTACGCCTCGCCACAGAGCAGGCGTTTATGCCAAGTGGGGACTGTTGTGACTGTTGTGACGCCACGCCACGCGACCCAAGCCACAACACACCCCGGCAAATCCGCCAGATGTTTCACGAGCAGCCCCTTTTGAAAGGGCTTAGCCTGTGTTGCTGATGGTGCCAGACTTACGGCATTTAGGGTGCGGGGTTTGGAATGCGTTGTTGTATTGCCTCAATGCCCTTTAAGACCTCTTTGTCTAGCGTCACATCGAGACTGTCGATGTTCATTTTCAGCTGTTCCATGCTGGTGGCACCGATAATATTGGTCAGCACAAAGGGGCGCGTATTCACAAAGGCAAGTGCCATATGCGTTGGGTTCAAGCCATGCTGGTCAGCAAGCTGAAGATATTGTTCGGTTGCTTCGAGCGTTTCTGAGCCGTCGTATCGTGTGAAGCGCTCAAACACAGCCATTCGCGAGCCCTCGGGCTTGGCACCATGTCGATATTTGCCTGTGAGCAAACCCATACCGAGGGGTGAATAGGCGAGAAGTCCTACATCCTCTCGGTGAGACACCTCGGCCATAGCGATTTCATAGGTTCTGTTTAGAAGTCCGTAAGGATTTTGAACGCACTCAACCCGCGGCAGGCCCTCGCGGTCAGCAAGCTCCAAAAACTTCATGGTGCCCCAAGGGGTCTCATTGGACAGGCCAATTGAGCGGATCTTGCCAGCAGACACGAGCTCTTGGAGCGCGCGCAGCGTCTCTTCGATGGGTGTCTCAGGTTGGTCGCGATGGAAATAGCCCCGCTGGCCAAAGAAGTTGGTGTACCGGTCGGGCCAATGGAGCTGATAGAGATCAATGCAGTCTGTTTGCAGTCGCCGTAGCGAGCCGTTAACCGCCTCGACAAGTTGCTCTTGAGTGAAGCGAGGTCCGCCTCTCAAATAATGGAACTCTGGGTTAGGGCCTGCCGCTTTGGTGGCCAACACATACTTGTCGCGCAGGCCTGTTTTCTTAAACCAGGTGCCAATGTATTCCTCTGTGCGCCCCTGCGTCTCAGCGCGTGGTGGCACCGGATACATCTCGGCCGCATCCAGCATATTGATGCCCCGATCGAGAGCGTAGGAGATCTGCTCGTGCGCTTCAGCCTCGGTATTTTGTTGACCCCACGTCATGGTCCCGAGACAAATTTTTGAGACTTCTTTTGAGTCGATAGTTCGTAAGGTCATGGTTACAACTCCAAGTATTGCATCATTGCTTGATAGATTTCGCGCTGCCGCATAAAGGGGGTGAGTACCGCATTGCCTTGCTCGTTGGCAAAGAGAGGTACATTCGCGCCCGTGTGCTCTTCAGAGCGGATGTTGTTGGTTGCGTAATTGATACGCATTAGAGAGCCCTCTGGCGTCTCTACTCGGGCGACTTTGCCGGGACTAAAGACCGGTATAGGAAGCCCCGTATACAGGGTTGGATCGGGGACGATTTGTGCCGCTTGAGCGTGATCTGCGGTCACAATAACCAGCGTGTCAGGGTTGCGCGCCGCATAGTCGTTGACCACTGAGAGAGCTCGCTCGAGTTGCTCTATTTCACCAATAGACCCACAGGGGTCACGGACATGACTTTGCTTATCGATCGATGCGGACTCAATGGTCAGAAAAAACCCTTTTTCGTTATCGCGGCTCAGGTGATCAATAGCAAAACGGGTCATGGTCTCAAGAGGTGGTATCGCCTCAAATGACGGGTTGTCTACACAGGCAATCGTGTCTGGTTGGGTAATGGAGCCGATCATTTCGTGTGCGAGGTTGAGCCAGCTGCGTTCGATATCCTCGGCAGAGCGGCCGTTCGACCCCTGCCATTTTACGGGCATCGTATCTTCGGCGAAGAGCCCGACCACGCGCCCCGCATAACGATCGTCGAGCTGGTCTTTGCGGGTCAACACGGTCGCGCCAGCTTCAGTGGTCATATCGAGGGCGCTGGGGTTGTCTTCGAAGCGAGCCGCAAAGTGCTCCATGCCACCCCCTAAGATCAGGTCGACATTGGCCTTTGCGAGTTGCTCCGCTATTGATCCTGCGCCGCCGTTTTCGACTAGGTCGCGTGGGCATCCCTCAAAGGTAACACCATATTTTTTTCCGCCTCTGATGGAGACGGGGTTCTCACAGGCCCTTACCCCTACGTGCGCTGCAAACGCGGCAGGTGTTGCGTCGGTAACAGAGGCAGTGCTGACGATACCCGTCTTGTAGCCGACTGCCGCGGCGGCTTCTAGTACTGTTTGGACCCGTTCGTCGTCTCTGTCTTTACCGACACGACCAATTATCGTAACCGCACCCGTGGCAAGTGTCGTGGCGGTGTTCGCGGAGTCTGCAACATAAATAGCGCTTCCCGCTGCATCGACCGTTTCGACTTGAACGGCTCCTCTGAAGGGCATTGTGTCTAAGATCAAGGTACCGCTTTGGCCCGATAGATAGTTTCGGCCCATGGTGACGTGCTGATCATCAAAGCCATCGCCAATAATGAGAATGACGGATTTAGGGTTGGCGTTTGCGAGCGGCCCCATTGCGAGACAAGCAAAAGCCGCGAGCAGGGCGGGAGCGTTGAATAATTTCATGCGTTAGAAATCCGCAGGCAGTGGTGTGAAGCGCAAGAGCATAAACCCATCACGTTCGGATAAAAACCCTGACAAGGCGGGCGAGGCTTGAGACAAGGTGGTCGCAAGGAAACGTCTGATATGCCATTATCCGGCGCTGGTTTGATTGGAGGTCCCTCTGGTGAGAAAGTTTCGAAAAAACACCCAAGCGATAATCGCGACGCCTTTGCTTATGTTGGCGCAGCCGAGCTTAGCTGCAGACACTGGGCACACAGCGTGGATGCTCACCGCGACAGCCCTTGTGCTGTTCATGACCATCCCTGGCTTGTCCCTTTTCTATGCCGGCCTTGTGCGTGCAAAGAACGTACTCTCTGTCTTGATGCAGTGTTTCGCCATAACGGGGCTGATGTCGCTGCTCTGGTTCGTGGCGGGCTACTCGATTGCTTTCGGCACCGATGGCGTAGAGCCGGGCGCCTATATTGGCGATATGGGGAACTTGTTCCTGGCTAATGTCTCCTTGGATTCAGTGCGCAACGGCATTCCAGAAACCTTGTTCGTTATGTTCCAAATGACCTTTGCGGTCATTACACCCGCCTTGATCGTTGGTGGTTTCGCTGAGCGAATGAAGTTCTCAGCGATGCTCCTTTTCAGTGCGGCTTGGATGCTTTTGGTTTATGCCCCCGTTTGTCACTGGGTTTGGGGCGGTGGCTGGCTTGGTAATATGGGGCTGCAAGATTTCGCTGGTGGAACCGTTGTCCATATCACGGCCGGGGTTGCTGCTCTGGTTGCCGCTGTCATGATGGGACCGCGCCGCGGATTTGGTCAAACGGCTATGCCCCCTCATAACCTAACCATGACTGTGACCGGCGCGGGTATGCTCTGGGTCGGCTGGTTTGGGTTTAATGCAGGTTCAGCGCTGGCGGCAGACAACAGCGCCGCTATGGCCATGTTAGTCACGCACCTCTCTGCGGCTTGTGGCTCGCTTGCGTGGATGACCATGGAATGGATTCGCCACGGCAAGCCCTCGGTGTTGGGTATCGTTACCGGCATGGTTGCAGGTTTAGGTACGATCACACCTGCGTCGGGCTCGGTCGGGCCGGCAGCGGCGGTTGTCATTGGTCTATCGGCCGGTGTGGTTTGCTACTTTGCGACGATCACGCTCAAAAACACACTCAAGGTCGACGACAGTCTCGATGTTTTCCCCGTGCACGGTGTCGGCGGCATGTTGGGTACGATTTTGATTGGTGTCTTTGCTGCACCATCGCTGGGTATCTTCAGTGGAAACGGTTTCTCTGATGGTGTCAGCTCGATGGGCGGACAGCTTTACATTCAAATTTTCGGTGTCGTCGTGACGTTCGTGTTCGCCTTGATCGGAAGTTGGCTGCTTCTCAAGGTAGTCGATCAGCTTGTTGGCCTGCGCGTGGATGACGAACAGGAAACCGAAGGTCTTGATCTTGTTTTGCACGACGAGCGAGGTTACGACCTCTAAGCGGCTTGCTTAGCCATGGGGCAACGTGTCGGCTTCGGCGGCGTTGCCTCGCGACTTACCTCGAGTTACTGCGCATCTTTAGGCATTTCAACAGTGATGCCTAGCTTTTCAAACACCGAGAGCGATTCAGCGACTTCCCAGATAGTAAGCGGGTGAGACTCCCTCCACTTTTCACTAAAACTGACTTTCAGCGTGTCCCTCTTTGCCTGTGCAGAGAACTCAGGATGGGCGGGCGGGGCATCGGCGTGTTTTAAGGTGACTGCCAATCGAAGTAGAACAAGCATTCTCGCCAGTTTTTGTTGCTTACCTTGAGGAATGTCATCCAGAAGGTAGCTCGGTAGTTTTCCTCGATGTCCGCGCAAGAGCCGGCTGATGAAAATTTGGTCACCTTGCGAGAAGCCTGGCATGTCAGAGTTTTCAATGAGATAGGCCGAGTGACGATTGTAATGTTTTTGCGAAATGGCGATGCCAATTTCGTGCAGCCTTGCAGACCAAGAAAGTAGATCGATATCGTCCTCGTCTAGATTCCACGGGCCTGCTGTCTGGGCGCAAAGGTGTCGCGCGTAGACGCCCACCATATCTGAATTTGCCATGTCCGCGGCGTATCGTTGAATCATGGCCTGTACGGTCCGCTCGCGGACGTCCTCATGGCTACGTCGGCCAATCAGGTCATAAATAGCGCCCTCTCGAAGGGCTCCGCTGGAGGTCCGCATGATGTCGACTTGCAGCACGTCAAAGATCGCAAGCGTAATGGCAACCCCCGCAGTAATGACGCCTCTGCGCCGTTCATTGAGGCCTTCGAGATCAATCTCCTCAACGGACTCAAACTGTAAGACTGCTTTTTTCAGTTTTTTTAGTGACTTGCGATCGATGCCGTCGTTGCGCCACCCGGCAGCTGAGATGAGTAATTCCACGGCTTGCAGTGTGCCTGAGGAGCCCACCGCTTCTGCCCAGTTTCGTCGCTTGAAGTGGCGCCTGATATGAGACACTTCGATGCATGCTTGCTCATACGCGCGCTTGAACCGCTTCTTATCGATTTTGCCGTCAGGGAAAAACTGCTCGGAGTAACTGACACACCCGAGCTGCAAACTTTCAAGCCGCTTAGGCTCGAATTGCGTGCCCAAAATAAATTCCGTACTACCGCCGCCGATGTCGACAACCAGTCGGCTACGCTCGTCATCGGCGAGCGTATGCGCAACGCCCAAATAGATGAGTCTCGCTTCTTCCCTCCCGTAGATCACATCGACGGGTACCCCAAGAATCGCCTCGGCGGGATCGGTAAACACATGACGGTTGTGCGCCTGTCGCAGCGCGTTTGTTCCGACCGCGCGGATTTTATCGGGCTTAACCGACGCTAGGAGCTGTTGGAAGCGTTCAATGCAGGCCAGCCCCCGCTGGATAGCATCGTCCGTCAGTTGATGGTTCTTCAGTCCTTTACCCAACTGCACTTTCTCGGCGAGAACGTGAAGCGGGCGAATTTCTCCGTGCTCCAAACGCGCAACGATGAGGTGAAACGAGTTGCTACCAATATCAATGGCGGCAAAAACGGGCTCTGCCGAAGGGGCGTCAACGCTGGGTTGGTTACTGTCGGTGCTCACATCAGACGTCCGCAACTACTACCAGTACAAGCATATAGGAATCCGTAATCTCACTGGACACAAAAACGCGCATTAGCGACTAAATAGCCGGGGTGTGCGGTCAGTGATTCGTGTACATAATTCATAACCTATTGTGTCACAGTGAGTAGCGACCTCATCGATTCTCGGTGAATCTCCCCATAAAGTGACCTCGGTACCAAATTCAATGTCAGGCTTATCCGTAATGTCTGCCGTAATCATATCCATCGATACTTTGCCTGCGAGCAAAATCGTACCGTAGGGCGTTCCGATGGGGGTTCCATCTGCCGCGGATCGAGGATACCCATCGCCGTAACCGACCGGGATGGTGGCGATGCGGCTTCGACGCTTTGCCACCCATCTACCGCCGTATCCCACTGTTTCACCGGCCTCGATCCAGCGCGTTGCCATGACTTTGGACGAAAAGGTCATGACTGGGCGTAAATCCAAATTAGGTGGGGGGACGACGAGGGAGCCACCGTAGAGCGAATAGCCAAGGCGTACCCATGACTCTTCAAACGACAGCTGGCCTACGGTGCCGGCGGAATTTGAGAAACTGGCATCGGAATAGCCATCACTCGCCCCCGTATTTCGCTCCAGCAAATTCTGCCAGCGTTGTTTTTGACGATGATTGAGTGCGGAGTCACTGTCCTCAGCGTCTGCGAGGTGACTCATAAGCGTAATGCGCTGTATGCCCATAGCGGTGAGTACGGCGTTAATCTCGCCAACTTCGTGGGGATCAAAGCCAAGCCGATGCATCCCCGTATCGACTTTTAGCCACACGTGCTCAAGATTGGGTGTTTGATCTTGTAACCAGTGTATCTGCTGTCGATTTGATAGGGCAGGCCACAAGCCATAACGCGCGATCTCGGTCAGATCATCACTCGAGTGAGGGCCTTGGAGCACAAGGATCGGCTTAGTAATGCCTGCTTCTCTCAAAACGATAGCTTCTTCTGTGAGGGCAACAGCAAAGGCGTTTACTTGGTTCTCCAGCGCCTTTGCACACCGTAGCGCCCCGTGACCGTAAGCATTTGCCTTGACGACAGCCATTGTCTTTCGGGGCCCGGCGAGACGACTTAATTGCGCGAGGTTATGCTCAAGGTGAGCAAGATCAATAATAAAACGACTCGGACGGGGCATCTCAGCAGACTCTCGCTTCTTCGATGCTCAGGCGAAGTCGTCAAAGCGGTGCTGAGCAAACAACGCTTGTGCCGCAGACCATACAGGCCCCGGTTTCCCGGTCCCCACACTTTGACCGTCAATTAATACAACGGGTTCAAGTTCTTTGGTCGAACTGCTCAACCACACTTCATCGGCACGCATAACGTCTTGGCGTGAGATGGTTTCTTCGCGCACCTCAATCGAACTGTGTTGTCTCAGTATGGCCAGTGCCATATCTCGGGTTACGCCCGCTAGCTTGTGGTTGTCCAGCGCAGGGGTGCGAACGACACCTTTTGTGACGACGAACACGTTACAGGCGGCGGCCTCAGTTAAATTATCCTCAGCGTCAAAGAGAAGGATCTCACCCGCGCCAGACTCTACTCCTTCCATCATGTGCAAAACATTGCCCAGTAGAGACGTGCTCTTAATGTGACAACGCTGCCACCTAAGGTCGTTGCCTGAACTTACCTGCCACTGGGTGACGGTTTCACTGTTTCCATTGTCGGGCTCTGGAATATCAAACGTGTAGGCAAATATTGTCGGCGTCGGTGATTTTGGGAACGCGTGGTTTCGCTTCATCGTGACGCCGCGGGTAACTTGTAGGTAGATACCCAAATTACCATTGCCGTTTCGCGCTAGAAGCCCGTCAAAGATGGCTTTAAGGTCAGTCCGGCTCCAGGGAGTATCGATGCCAATCTCGCAAAGACCCTTTTCAAACCGAATAAGGTGAAGCGTTGAACCGATGGTCTTACCGCCATAGGAGGGAATGACTTCATAGATGCCATCACCGAACAAAAAGCCGCGATCCATAGGTGAAATTTTTGCGTCTTCTAGCGGAATATACTCGCCGTTAAGGTAAGCGATTGTCATTTTCGGATCCTTCACTCAGTAGGGCTTTTTTCGAGCTGTGCAATCGCCTTATAGTAGTGCAGCGAAGCGTTACATAAAAAGGATAAAACACAATGCCGACAATTACTGAGCAAGCACGCGCCACCCCCGATAAGCCCGCTTTCATTATGGGGGCTTCCGGTGAGGTGGTTACCTTTGCCGAACTCGATGCTAAGGCCAACCAGATTGCTCAGTTATTGCGGGCATCAGGGATTCAGACGGGTCAACATATCGCCATGATGCTCAAAAATTGCCGAGAATTTATAGAGGTTGTTTTTGGCTGTTCAAGGGCAGGCGTGGTGTTTACCCCCATTAGTACGCACCTTAAAAAAGAAGAAACCGCCTACATTATCAATAACTGTAATGCGCGTTTATTCATTGCGTCGGCATCATTGGCGGACGTGGCGACAGAGGCCGCAGAACATGCGCCAGAGCTTTTAAGAAAGTTCATTGTCGGTGGTGAAACCGCGGGTTTCGAGGATTGGCAGAGCGCCGTAGCCTCACAACCCAGCGATGAGATTTCCGATCAGAGTCTCGGGGTACCGATGCTGTATTCATCGGGTACGACCGGCAAACCCAAGGGCATTTTCCGAGCGCCGCAGAATACGGATCTCGATGCGCCACACCCGCTCAAACTGGTGGGTGCCTACTACGGCTTCAGCGATGCCACCGTCTATTTGTCACCAGCGCCGCTCTACCATTCGGCACCCCTCTTTTACAACACGTTGAACATGACGGGTGGCGGCACATCGGTCATCATGGAGCGTTTTGACCCCGAGCAAGCCCTAGCATTGATCGAGCGCTATGAAGCGACCCATAGCCAGTGGGTTCCGTCGATGTTTATCCGCATGCTTAAGTTGCCCGAAGGTATTCGCGAGCGCTACGACGTCTCAAGTATGCAACGTGCAATCCATGCCGCGGCGCCATGCCCCATCGATATTAAACGCCAGATGATCAACTGGTGGGGTCCTGTGATCTGCGAATATTATTCATCGACTGAGGGCGTCGGTTTTACGCTGATTGACTCGGAGGATTGGCTTGCCCATCCGGGATCGGTGGGCCGACCTTTGACAGGTGTGCCGAAAATTTTAGATGACGAGATGAAGGTTTTACCCCCGGGAGAGGTCGGACAGATTTATTTTGATGAAATCGGTCGTTTTGAGTATTTCGATGAGCCGGGCAAAACCGATGAGGCTTTTGATACACGAGGCTGGGGAACGGTAGGGGATATGGGCTACCTCGATGCGGACGGGTATCTCTATCTGACTGATAGGAAGAACTTCATGATCATTACGGGTGGCGTCAACGTCTACCCCGCAGAGATCGAGGGTTTGTTGGTAACGCATCCGCAGATCGCCGATGCGGCCGTATTTGGCATCCCGAACGAGGAGTACGGCGAGGAGGTGAAGGCCGTCGTGCAGCTTCTGAATCATGATGAGGCCGGCGACGCGTTAGCCGGCGATCTCATTTTGTGGATGAAAGAGCGACTGTCCTCTGTAAAGGTCCCTAAAAGTGTCGATTTTATGGAGCAACTGCCGCGTATGGATAACGGCAAGCTCTACAAGCGGCACCTGATGGAGGCTTACAAGTAATCCTTGGGTAGCGCAAACTGAGCGATTAAGGCGGCGAGAGCCGCCTTTTTAGTGGCTCATCGGACACCAAGGGTGGCGGCGACCATAATGGTTAAGGTGGCGATGACGGGAATAACAACCGTGATCACCGCGGTATCACGATAGGCTTCTTTGTGGGTTAGCTGCGTGATGGTAAGCATAGTAATCACCGCACCGCAGTGAGGGAGAGAATCGAAGCCGCCCGCCGCCACCGTTGCCACGCGGTGCACCACTTCGGGATCTAAGCCCATCGCGATGTAATCTTGAGCCATGGTCTGCATGAAAATCTGCAAGCCCCCTGACGCTGAGCCGGTTATCGCCGAAATGATACTAATTGAGCCAAACAGGGAAAGAAGCGGTGGTAAACCCGAATTCATGACGATGTCACCGAACTGCTGAAATCCGGCGGTTTGAACCACAACGCCACCGTAGCCGATGATGGCGGCGCTATTGAGCATTGGCATTAATGAATCGTTGGTCCCGTTTCCTAAGGTGGTAAAGGCGGTCTCTCGAATATTTCGGAACAGGCCAAGGCACAAAATGGTACCAATCCCGAGTGAGATACTTGGCCACATAATGGGTTGGCTCCCTGCGAACGCCATGAGTTCACCCAGCTGACCCCCACCTGAAGGGACCAACCGAGGAGAAATAATGAGGCCTATAACGACAAACAGGGGTAAGACGGCCGCGCCCCATGTGGGTAGATTGTCGTCTGACGCTTCTTGCAGAACATCCCGCGGGCCAGGGACGAAGCCTTCACCGGCTGCTTTTGCCTGTGCCCGTTGGTACTCGAGATACCAGATGCCCAGACCAATCATGACTGCGGCGGCGAGAAGGCTAAGCCCCGGCGCGGCAGTCAGTGAAGTGCCGAGTGCGGAGGCCGATATCGCGTTATGAATTGAAGGGGTACCGGGCAACGCTGTAAGCGTGAATGTTCCAGCGCCGAGTGCGAGTGCGGCACAGAAGAGCCGCTTGGGTATATCTGCCTCTCGAAGCAACTGAAGACCAAGCGGGTAGACCGCAAAAATAACCACGAAGACAACAACACCGCCGTAGGTCAGTGCCGCACAGGCGAGGGCTGTAATGATCAAGGCTCTGTCGGCGCCGAGCTTTCGAACAAGCGCCATGGCAATACTGGCCGCTGCACCGCTATCGCCCATCGCTCGGCCGAAAATCGCACCGGCGGCAAATAAGAAGAAAAACTTTCCCGCAAAGGTAAAAGCCCCCAATGGGCCTGCTGCGAACCCTGTGAGTAACGAGTCGGCGAGGGGCATTACGTTAGTAATGATCACAACCAGCGCGCTGAGAATGGCCGCAAACATAATGTCCCCGCCACGTAACGCCATCCATATCAGCAGTGCAACACTCCCTACTAAACCGAGGTAGCCGATGATCTCCATCTTGAATCCCTTTCCAATTTTCTGATTATTATTGATGCCTACTTAGCAAACATTGAAGTCTTGTGATGAGTGAACATACACTAGAGTTCGGGAGCGATCAGGACGCGGATAAGTGCCTCAGTGCGGGGTGCAGTCACTACATAACCAAACCCATCGATGTGGCGACGTTTGCATCTCAGGTGGCGAGCAGCCTAAGCGATACAGACGCTTAGTCGGTATACGCAGCACCCATCGTCGAAAGCGGTCCCACCATTGCCGCTTTGGCTTCTGCCTCTGGACTCGATGCGGTTCCAATCAAAGCGCGCTTCCGGATGCCTTGGGTAATGGACGCGAGTCGGAAGAAGCAAAAGGCCATGTAGAAGTTCCAGTCCTGAATTCCTGGTTGACCCGTTCTTTCGCAATAGAGCTTGATGTATTGCTCATCCGAGGGGATGTTGAGCGCTTCGCGCGACAAGCCTGCGAGTCCGTTTATCCCAGCCTCTCGTGGGAATTGCCAGGCCATGAGCTGGTACGCAAGATCCGCTAGCGGATGCCCCAAGGTCGATAGTTCCCAATCCAAAATGGCAATGATCCGAGGCTCTGTCGGGTGGAAAATCATATTATCCAGGCGGTAATCGCCGTGTACGAGCGACACGCGGCCATCGTCTACAGGCATATTTTTGGGTAACCAGTCGATGAGTTTTTCCATTTCAGGAATCGTCTCAGTCTCAGCGGCGCGATACTGCTTTGTCCATCGCCCGATTTGGCGCTCGAAGTAGTTTCCCGGTTTACCGTAATCACTCAGGCCGACTTCGTTGATGTCTACGCTGTGCATGTCGGCCATGACACGATTCATTTGGTCGTAGATTTGGGCGCGATCTTCATCGCTCACCTCAGGCAGAGCAGGATCCCAGAAAATGCGGCCTTCTAGGTATTCCATGATGTAGAACATGGAGCCAATAACGGTCTCGTCCTCGCAGAGCGCAACGGGTATTGGCACGGGTACATTTGTTGGTGCGAGGGCGGCGAGGACTTTGAATTCCCTATCTACGGCGTGCGCTGAAGCAAGTAACGTGCCTTGTGGCTTGCGCCTCAACACATATTGATTTTCGCCTGCAGTAAGCTTAAACGTAGGGTTTGACTGTCCTCCCGCAAACTTTTCAGCCTGCAAAGGTCCCTCAAAGGCCGGTACATGTGGCCTAATCCATGTATCAAGCTGTGTTAAGTCAAGACCCTGTGCCATTTTTCACTCCCCAACCTAGCTAACTTGAGCTGGTTTCAGTATTGTTCTTGAGCGCGTTATACACCCCGCGATGAAGACTCGCAATTGAGGCTCCGCCACGCGCACTACCGAGCTGTCGGTCAATAATGATAATCAAGCGTTGTATGGAGAAAAGTACGGTATGTCAGTTGTAGCTAATTTCAAAGAAGCACTTTCAATGGCCACGGCCGATGGTGGATTGCTGGAGATCACCACTATTGAGCGTGATGGCGTGCCCGTTAAAGCCTTCGCGCAAGCTCCAGGATCTATGAGGGACCTCTGGGCATTGTCGACCGGCCACGGCGATGCGGAATATTTGATTTACGGTGAAGAGCGGTGGACATACACACAAACGGCAAAGGTTGTTGCCGAATTTGGTGGCTGGCTAATGGAGCAAGGCGTAGGGCCCGGCGATCACGTGGCCATTGCGATGCGCAACTATCCGGAGTGGATGATGGCGCATTGGGCAGTCAATAGTATTGGCGCCGCGATTGTTGGCATGAATGCGTGGTGGGTGGCCGATGAAATGGACTACGCGTTAAATGATTCGAAGCCCAAGGTATTGATTGCGGACGATCGTCGGCTAGAGGCTTTCGCGCAAATTCAAGATAAGTACCCAGACATTAAGGTCGTATCGGTTCGTGAAGCTAATTCGCCGGTAGACGCCGTTGATTTCCATTCAGCTATGGTCGACGGCGCACAACTCCCAGATATTGAAATCGATCCCGACAGTGTCGCGTGTATTTTTTATACCTCGGGCACCACCGGTCGGCCAAAAGGTGCACAACTGACCAACAGGGGCTGCATTACCAATGTTTTGAATGTTGTTGCAATGGGGCGGGCCTTTGCAACCGCGTCAGCGCTCGCAAAATCGGGCGGAGATAACGAGGTTGCCGTACAGTCACCGCCGTCAGGCACGGGATTGATAGCGACACCGCTATTTCATGTGACCGCCAATAACTGTGCGGTGCAAGCAGGGACCCTGGCAGGCAACCGGTTTGTGCTGATGTACAAGTGGGACACCGTTGAGGCGCTAAAGCTGATTGAAGCTGAGAAGGTTAATACCGTCAGTGCCGTGCCCATGATGACACGTGAGCTTCTGACACACCCCGATTTCGAAGACTATGACACGTCGAGTTTAGCCAGTATGGGAGGAGGGGGTGCCGCTGTGCAGCCGGACCTCGTCAAAAAGGTTGATGCAGTGACCAAGAAGGCGCGACCTGCGCAAGGCTACGGTATGACCGAAGTGTGCGGCATCATTACGTACATCGCAGGAGATGTCTTCGTTGAACGCCCCTCAAGCTGCGGCTACTTAGCACCGACGTTCGAGGGAAAAGTAGTCGACGAGACAGGAAAGGAGCTTCCTGTCGGTGAGCTTGGGGAGATTTGTGTAAAAGGCGCTGCGGTCATCAAGGGGTACTTGAATCGGCCCGAGGCGACAGCAGACACGATCGTGGATGGTTGGCTCCATACTGGCGATATCGGTTACTTCGATGAAGACGGCTTCCTCTATCTCGTTGATCGCGCTAAAGACATGATTCTGAGAGGCGGGGAAAATATATACGGTGCCGAAGTTGAATTCGCTGTCTTCGATCACCCTGCGATATTGGAGTGCGTAGCCTTCGCCGTTCCCGACGAGCGTTTGGGTGAGGAAGTGGGTGTTGCTGTGCACTTGAAAGACGGCGCGATGCTGGATGCTGCAGGGCTGCGAGAGCATCTATCAACACGCCTCGCTGCTTTCAAAGTACCTAAGTACCTTTGGTTCTTGGCTGAACCACTTCCGAGAAATGCGAACGGTAAATTCCTCAAACGTGAATTACGTGAAGTGCTTGACCCTGCGTCAGCAGACTGAACGGCCGGCTGTAAGGCCGAAAAGCGACAGAGGGCGTTACTTTGGTGTGACGTCCTAGACCTTATTTTGAGAGTACGACAATGTCCGATTACCAAACATTAGAAATCACCCGAGATGGCGCGGTGATGACGATAGCCCTAAACCGACCCGAGAAGATGAATACGTTCAACACGGTGTTGCGACGGGAGATTGCCAAAGCCGCCATCGAAGCCGATCTTGATAAAACGGTGCGCGCTGTTGTTTTGACCGGTAATGGTCGTGCCTTCAGTGCGGGCGCGGATTTATCTGATGACGATGGCATGGGAGACGGCAAGTCTGTTGAAAGCGATCTAAATTTTGAATACAAGCCCGGCGTCCTAGCCATTCACAACAGTTCGAAACCCTGGATTGCCGTGATTAATGGCCCCTGTGCGGGTATTGCCTACTCCTATGCCATGGCCTGTGATTTGGCATGCATGGGCGAGAGCGCCTATTTATATCAGCCCTTTTCAGCAATCGGGCTTGTGCCCGATGGCGGAGCGACCTGGTTGATACCGCGGTTAGTCGGTACTAAACGAGCGTATGAACTGATGGCGCTGGGTGAAAAATTGAGTGCTGACAAGGCATTGTCTATGGGGATGGTGAATCGCGTATTCCCAGATGAGACCTTACGGCGAGATGGTATTGCCTTCGCGCAGGAGCTCGCACAGCGATCGCCCTTGGCGCTCAGTCACACAAAAAGTGCAGTTAACTTTGGGCAATCGCACAACCTTGACGAGACAATCAGCAAAGAAGCTGCATTACAGTCGATCTGCATCGACAGCGATGATGCGAAAAATGCCGTAATTTCGTTCTTTAATAAGCAAAAGCCAGTCTGGCAGGGGCACTAATTTAGTGCCGCTCCCCAGGGGGAACTCATGAGAAAAAAACCACTGTTGATCCTGCTGGCTGCGATGTTGACGACGTCGGCCCAAGCGAATGAAAAGCAAATTTACTGGGGTGATACCCATCTCCACACGAACCGCTCTTTCGACGCCTTTACCAATCGAAACTTTTCTGTGGGGCCTGATGAGGCTTATCGTTTTGCACGAGGGTTGCCTGTTGAGCACCCAGGCCACAAGGCAAGGGTGCAACTTGAAACGCCCCTCGACTTTCTTGTGGTGTCCGATCATGCGGAGTTCCTAGGAGCTGTCCGACATGTATACAACGAGGGTCTTCCCACGAATGGATTGGGCTGGGTTCAGAAGATTAAACTTTGGTACTCCCAATATTTAATCCGAGATGCGATCAAAACAGGCAACGGTCGCGAGTTTTTTTACAGTCAACTCCCGGACCCCTTCGATACACCTCAGGAGGCTGTCGCTGAGTGGGAGAAAAACATTGGTACCTCCGTTTTTCCGAAAATGCCTGTCATTGAGGATAAGGCTTGGAGCGATATCGCTGATGCGGCTGAGGCAAACAATAGGCCGGGTGAGTTTTCAGCCATTCTTGGCTGGGAGTACAGCCTGATTCCGGGGGGCGCCAATTTACACCGGGTCGTGATGACGGATCTCGACGGTGAATCGGTCAAAGTTTTTCAGCCCTTTGGCTCCGACGACAGTATGTATCCTGAGGATTTATGGGCGTGGTTGGACGAAACGAGTCAACAAACGGGCGGAAACTTTATCGCTATCCCTCATAACTCCAACATCTCTAAGGGCGCGATGTTCGACACCATTACCATGCGTAATGAACCGGTAGGGCCCGCTTATGCAAAGATACGTAAGCGTTGGGAGCCGATTGTAGAAATCACTCAGTACAAAGGCGACTCCGAAACACACCCAAGTTTATCGCCCGAAGACCCTTTCGCGGACTTTGAGGATTACCCCTTCTACATTCAAAAAGGATGGACGCAATATAAGCCGGAGAAAGGAGATTTCATTCGCTCGGCTTTGCTTCGAGGTATGCAGCTAGAGCAAGAAATAGGTATTAACCCTTACCAGTTCGGGGTGATCGGATCGACGGATGCGCATACGGGACTTGCCGCCGCGGAGGAAAACAACTTCCATGGGAAGTTTGCGACGGACAGTACGCCTGAGATGAAGCTGTACAAGTGGTCTGACAACGCCAATAGCTCGTTTGGCTGGGCCATGGGGGCGCAGGGGCTCGCGGCAGTGTGGGCCGAGGAAAATACGCGCGAAGGTATTCTTGCTGCAATGAAACGGCGAGAAACCTACGCAACGACGGGATCACGAATTGGTCTGCGTTTTTACGGTGGCTTTGGTATTGATGAGTCGCTTCTTCAAGTGACCAAGCTTTCTGCCGACGGCGTCACCCTCGTACCTATGGGCGGAGAGCTCAACGCGGTCGATGCACGCCCCCCCACGTTTATTGTTCACGCCATGGCTGATCCAAAGTCAGGTGCGCTCGATCGCATTCAAATTGTGAAAGGCTGGATTAACCCTCAGGGTGAGGCGCTTGAGAAGGTTTTTGACGTGGCGTGGTCTTCTGACGATAGACTCAACCCTGATGGTTCGCTCTCGCCGGTTCCCAATACGGTGAATCTTGAAACGGGTGCTTGGAGCAATGAAGCCGGTGCGGCGAGTTTATCGACAGCTTGGCAAGATCCTGAGTTTGATCCGGCGATACAGGCTTTTTACTACGTGCGAGTTCTTGAGGTGCCCACACCTCGTCATAGCTTGCTCGATAAGATTGCCCTTGGAGGGGACGTCGACACAAGTCGTCCTGATGTCATCCAAGAGCGAGCCTATTCGTCTGCGATTTGGTATCAGCCAGCGCGCTAAAGGCATTTGATTGCGGTGGCTGCTTGCTGAAACGTTTTCAAGTCGCAACGACCACCCGAATGCCTTGTAGACGAGGCTCTGCGCGCGCCATGGCGTCTTTTGTCTCGGTTAACAGTTGATTCACCGCTTCCACTTCGTCTTCACGCACTGACCCATTGCGTGCGCCAAGTGCTGCGAGACGCTGTGCTTCGCTTTTCAGTGCGTTATCAACACTGAGCTGTGCCGCCTTCTGAAGTGTCCTGACGTGTGACACCGCCTGCGCGTCCAATTCTGTAAGTGCTGAGACAAGCTTAGGGCGGAGCTCTCTAATGACACCGGCGCTTTGCGTAATGCTGACCGGTTTGATCAATCTTGTTAGGTTTTCACAAGAAATGGCTGTGCCGAGGTCGCGACCCTCTAATGTAATGAGTGATCTGAGCGGCGTCTGGTCCAAGTAGCGGCCAATTTCAAGGCGTTTGGGCGCAGGGCAGTCAGCGGTGTGCAGGGTTTCTACCATTACCGTTCCGGGCTTAATGCTTTTCGCTTTAATCATGGCGACTGACGCATTTCCAAGTTCGGAGTGGTAAACGACATCGATGGTTTCTCTCACCACCGGATGCTCCCAGGTTAAAAAATGCAGATCATCTCTTGCTAAAGCGAGGTCTCGGTCGAAGGTGCAGGTAATTCCACCATCATCTAGAAAAGGTAGCTCACCGGTTACCAGATTCTCAGAGGGTTTTAGTATGAGACAGCGCTCTGAGCCCTCCTCGGTATGAATTCCCAAGCGATCAAATAGGCTATCCGTGAACTGTTGGAGTTCGACAGTTCGCTCATTGGACTGTATCTCTGCGATGAGCTCACTGGCACGCGCGGGGTTGTGTGAGGTGAGTTCCAAAAGGCGGTCACGCCCACGATCCATCTGCTGATTTAACTGTTCCCTGAGCGCTTGAGTTCTTATTAACAACTCATTTGACAGCTGTCCCTGCTCTTCACAGGACCGGAGTTCGTCACCGAGCTCGTCAAAGATCAAATGGCCAATAGAGCAGCTTGTTTTAAATCCATTGATGCCCTCGTTAAACCAAGCAAAACGGACAGATTCTGTCGTGTTGGGGGTGACCGGGACATGAATATTAACATCGCCTCGTTGTCCGATTCGGTCTAGCCGGCCAATGCGTTGTTCGAGTAAGTCCGGATGATGCGGCAGGTCAAAACAGACCAAATGCTGACTGAATTGGAAGTTGCGCCCCTCGCTTCCTATTTCAGAGCAGATTAGTGCTCGGGCGCCGCTGTCTTCATCTGCAAAGTAGGCGGCGGCGCGGTCACGCTCAAGTAAAGAAAGGTCTTCATGGAATGAGGCGCATCGAATGCCCGCTTGCAGGTGCAGATAATGCTCCAATGCCATAGCGGTCGTTTTATCGCGTCAAATGACAAGTACCTTCTGCGACTTGAGTTGCTTCAATAACTCGGCAAGCCACTTAGTCCTGTGACTGTCGGCGACAGACAATGAGGCATCGTCTTCAGGTAAATCGTACTGGTGCAGTATTCGCGTTGGGAAACCCGACACAGACTTTCGCGAGTTGCGAAACAGCACGCGGCCTGTTCCATATTGATCCACGAGCGATTGGATAATCTGATCGGCGGGTTGTGAGGGGTCAATGTCAGCCGGAAGACCCTCGACGTCTTCATCCCGACGGAGCTTTTCGATCAAATCGAAGGTGTCTTCAAATTGCCGCTGCTCATCGACGAACCTAGCGAGGTCAGAGAAACGATCGGGGTCAAGAAGTTGTAGCCGCGAGAAGTGGCTATCGATCCCTGACTGCCCCGGTGTCGCCGTCAGTAAAAGGAGTCCGCGACTTTTCTGAGATAGTTGGGTAAGGGCGGTATCAAGATCATTTTGGGCGTCTAAACCCAGGTTGAGGTGGTGCGCCTCATCCACAATCACAAAGTCCCAGTCTGTATCCAGCAAGCCTGCTCGGGCGCGTTCGTTGTGTTCAATAAATGACCAAGGTGAGAGCACGAGTTGGTCGTTAGCAAAGTCAAAGTCGTATTCTTCGGCTTCACAGCGTGCGTCATCGTAAATAGAAAACTGCAGGTTAAAGCGACGTAACATTTCCACCAGCCACTGGTGTAACAGCGGATCAGGCACGGCGATGAAGACGCGCGCAGCGCGACCGCGCATTAGCTGTTGGGAAAGGATAAGTCCTGCTTCGATGGTTTTGCCCAAACCGACCTCATCGGCGAGAAGTACTCTCGGTGCCAATCGGTCACCCACCTCGCTTGCAACGAAGAGTTGGTGCGACAAGAGCGAAGTCCTTGCGCCGATAAGCCCTGAGCTGTTGCTGGCCTGATAGCGAGCACGCTCTATCAGTGTCTCGTAGCGGAGCTGAAAGTCACCGATCTTGTCTAGTTGGTTGTTCAGTAAGCGATCTTGGGGCGTATTGACCGATACTTCAGGTGCTATGAATTGCTCGTGAACGGAAAATGTATCGCCGGTCTCAGGTTCCACTGCCTCGTAGCTCAGTGTATTTCCAAGCGGACAGGTCTCGGTCACCTCCAGCACACGGCCGTCGATATGAGTCAATTTATCCCCCGCTTTTAGTTCATAGCGAGTCAATGGTGCGCGATCGAGCGCGTAGGTTCGCTCTTCCTCAGCTGAAGGGTAGAGCAGGGTGACACGTCGTGAATCGACCTCAACACAAATACCCAAGCCGAGCTCAAGATCAGCGTGGCTGATCCACCGTTGTCCAATATCAAACGTCATAGAGAATCTTAAAAAAAGCAGTCAAGGCTATTTTGGTAGGTGATCGAAAGTAATTCTTCTACGCTCACTTGCTTTAAATCAGCCACAGTTTGAGCGATGAAAGGGAGGTAAAAAGGCGCATTCGGTACGCCGCGATACGGTACGGGCGTGAGGTATGGCGCGTCGGTCTCAAGCAGAATGCGCTCGATAGGTGTTTGTCGAACGACTTCCCTAACATTATCCGCGTTCTTAAACGTGACAATACCGTTGAAGCCTAGGTAGAAACCCTCACTTAAACAAAATTCGGCCAAGTCTGGGCTACTGGTAAAGCTGTGGATCACCCCCTTTTTCGATAATGACCTCGACACGCCTGAGAGCACTGCCTTTGTGTCGTCTTCTGCCTCGCGAGTATGGATGACAACAGGTTTGTCGCATTCGATGGCAACACGAAGTTGGCCTTCAAATGCGGCGATTTGCGTCTCAGGCTCTGCGTGTTCGTAATAATAATCTAGGCCAATCTCGCCGACGGCGACCACTTTTGAATGGTCCGCATTTGATCGAAGATCGTGGTTGAAATCGGGGCTCCAGGAAGCGGCTTCATGTGGATGCAAGCCCTGCGTACACCAAACATTGGGGTCCGAGTCGGCAATTTCACGCACCGTTGATTGGTTGTCTCGTGAGACCGCAATCGTGATGATCTTCTCAACCCCAACCGCGCGTGATTGCCTTAGGGTGCTAACGAGCTCCTCCTTGCTTAGGTAATCAAGGTGGCAGTGAGTCTCTATGATTTTGCCATCTAAGTGCGGGATTGGCGGTCTGGTTTTCTTACCCATGCGGGGCTCCCGAAAAGTCGGCGCGAATTATCGCACAGGTATGGGTCAATAGGGGGAGAGGATTAACCCCGGTGAACGGTACGAACTCTAAGCGCTCTCACTGCGTCGATTACCTCATTCCAGAACCACTGGTGAATCGGAGACCGCTCGGTGCGTTGATGCGCAACTAACGAGTACTCAATGGTTCTACCTAAATGCTCGGGTATCGGCAGGGTGACGAGATCTCTGGTTGCTCCGTCGTTGCGCGCCATATAGGCCGGGCAGACCAGCGTATAATTAGTGCTTCGCAGAATTTCGAAGGCTGTCAGTAGGTGCGAGGTTTCCAGGCTGCCTTTTGCACCCCCCAGAATTTCTGAAGCGGATTGATCCACTTCAGCCACTTCATTTCTGTCGGCGATATACAGATTAATTTGCGGGAAGAGGCTTAGATCGTTTTCATGAACAGGCTGTTTCGTGAGCGGGTGGTCCCTGCGCACAAAAACCGCAAGTGGCGAGCTCGCTAGCTCATGGTGACGAAACTCACGCGGGTAGTTCGTGCGACTGAGTTGAATTGCGAAGTCTAGCGACCCGTCAGCCAGCAAGTCGAGCTGGTGTTCAGCGCGTGTAATGGTTCTTAATTTGAGTTTTGGCGCGCGAGTTTCAAGTCGCGACGTCAATGACGGTAGTAAGGTAAAGCCCACATACTCGGAGATGGCAATGACAATCTCCCCACGAAAGGCATTAGGGCTGAATTCGCCTGCGTCCAAAAGTGACTCTATATCAGTGAGCACGTTCACAAGCTGACTGGCGAGTGCTTCTGCACGAGGTGTCGGTTGAATACCGCGTTTACTCCGTGCAAAGAGCGGGTCGTCAAATGTATCTCTGAGCCGGTTCAGCGTTTTTGACATCGCCGGTTGTGTTACGTGCAGGCGTTCCGCGGCGCGCGAGACACTTTTCTCC
>NZIJ01000018.1 GCA_002689915.1 Halieaceae bacterium
GAGCAGTCGGCGGCTAATGAGGCAGCCGGCATGGGTGATTTATTTGGTGAGGTTGTTCCCTCTGCAGAAAATGGCGACCCCTATCGTGATCATCGACGTGCGCGCGCGTGGACACTCCGAGATATTCTCGCCGGTGAAAAAGAAAGCTTAGGGAGCTTCCTCAGCGGTCACCCAATGGATGAGTTTCAACAAGAAGTGCGTAAGTTTTCACCCCGTTCGATACGTGAGCTGACGGCAGGCAGTAAACAGTGGGTGGCAGGTTTGATTGTGGACGTTCGACTCGTGAAAACCCAGCGCGGGACAATGGCTGTGCTGCAGCTGGATGACGGGACAGGTCAAATTGAAGCGACGGCTTACAGTGAGGTTTTTGAGCAGAATCGTGACTTACTGGTAAAAGATCAAATTGTGCTCGCAGATGGCCGACTGCAAATGGATGACTTTAGAGGGCAGCTTTCTCTGCGCGCGAAATCATTCACAACGCTCGAAGCGGCGCGTAGCTCGCGCGTTCGTGAACTTAAAGTCGGGTTGAGCACTGATGCAGTTAAACGTGGGGTTTCGTCTGAACTGAAGCGTGCCTTCTCAGCACACTCGGGTGACTGTCCAATTGTTGTCGAGTACAAGCAGCCTGCGGGGTCAGCAATGCTGAGATTTGGCGAGCGATGGCGTGTCACACCTACCGATACATTGCTTGATCAGCTTAAAGAGTTGGTTGGACAGGATGCCGTCGAGCTCGTCTACGAGCGTTAGTATTACCAATTGCCTAAAAATGGCAATTTATGACACGATGCGGCATAAGTTCCATAATAAATATGACAAATGAAACATTTAACGGTCTTATTCTTAGTGGCGTTAGTCTGCGCGTGCTCCAAGCAGCCCGAGTGCAGTGTTACTGTTGGCGGAAATAAGTTGGCACCCAGTTCGGGTTGTCTTGTCGTTGATCAGGGAGACGTTCTGCTCGTAAAGATCATGGGCGGCAGTTACGGCCCTCCGGGCGGTTCAGTCAATAAACGCGAATCGGCACAGTGTGCGGCGGAGCGAGAAACCTGGGAAGAAACGGGGGTAGAAGTCCGTGCTGGGGAGTTGGCGATAACGTTTGAGAACGGGTTCCAACTTTATGCGTGTGAGTCAGTCTCCGGCAGAGACATCACGATAACGAGGCCGCTAGAAATTAAAGACGCAGATTGGTTCTCGGATGAGCAGCTCAGCCAGTTGCGTTGGCGATACCCAGAGCAGGGTAGTATTATCCAGCAATTAGTTCAGGGTAGCGAATCATGACAGAGGTTGAGTTGCAGGCGGCGGCGTTTAGGCGCCTCGTCGGTCATTTGCAAGAGCGCACGGACGTTCAGAACATCGATCTCATGGAGCTCGCCGGCTTCTGCCGAAATTGTCTCTCTAAATGGTACGCAGAAGCAGCCAGCGAGGCAGGTGACTCAATGACTAAAGATGCTGCTCGCGAGCTCATCTACGGTATGCCTTACGAGGAATGGAAAACCCGTTACCAAACCCCCATCGCTGAATAAGTATCCCAAGCGATATCACAGGAAATTGTTCACTTAGCCACCTTACGTCAGGCCGTTTCTAGGTAAGACTCGATACTCGGACACGAGCAAATGAGGTTTCGATCTCCGTAAACGTTATCCACTCGGTTAACCGGTGGCCAGTATTTGTCGGACCTTAACGAGTCAACCGGCCAAACGGCTTGCTCGCGCGAGTAAGGCCTGTCCCAGTTTGTCGCGGTCACCTCGTCCAAGGTGTGTGGCGCATTTTTGAGCGGGTTATTAATGGGGTCGAGACGACCGTCTTCCACCGCCCTGATTTCATCTCGAATACACAGCATTGCGTCACAAAAGCGATCAATTTCGGCGAGGGACTCTGATTCAGTTGGCTCGATCATTAGCGTGCCGGCAACTGGAAATGACATCGTGGGGGCGTGAAAACCGTAATCGATCAATCGTTTTGCTACGTCTTCTTCTGAAATGCCACAGCGCTCTTTGAGGGGTCTAATATCGATGATGCATTCGTGCGCCACCGTGTCATTGCGTCCCGTGTAAAGCACGTCAAAGTGTCCTCGCAGGCGCTTGGCAATGTAGTTGGCATGAACGATCGCAATACGACTTGCGTCTGTCACGCCATCCGGACCCATCATGGCGATGTACATCCACGAAATGGGGAGGATTGAGGCGCTACCAAACGGCGTCGCGCTGATGACATTGTTTGTGGCGTCGAGACCGTCTTGTGGCACAACAACCGACGAGGCCAGATAGGGTGCAAGATGCTCACCAACGCCTATCGGTCCCATGCCTGGCCCTCCGCCACCATGAGGAATACAGAATGTTTTGTGTAGATTCAGATGAGAGACATCGGCTCCAAATTTACCGGGTCCTGCCAAGCCAACCAGCGCGTTTAGATTTGCGCCGTCGACGTAGACTTGGCCACCGTGTTCGTGGATTAGCTCACAGAGTTCGACAATAGAGGCTTCAAATACGCCGTGTGTAGATGGGTAGGTGACCATGATCGCCGCAAGGTCAGCGGAATGTGCATCGACCTTCGCTTTGAGGTCTTGCATGTCGACGTTGCCGCTGTCATCGCAGCTAACGAGCACGACTTTCATTCCCGCCATCACGGCACTGGCCGGATTGGTACCGTGTGCGGATGTGGGTATTAGACAAATATTTCGATGCGATTCACCGCGTGCACGGTGGTATCGCCGAATTGCCATGAGCCCAGCATATTCTCCCTGTGCACCCGAGTTTGGCTGCAGCGACATCGCGTCGTAGCCGGTGCACTCTGTTAACCATTGAGACAGCTCTTCCAGCATCGCCAGATAACCGACAGTCTGATGGGCGGGAGCAAACGGATGCATTCGAGAAAACTCAGGCCAGGAGACAGGGATCATCTCTGCCGCCGCGTTGAGTTTCATCGTGCAGCTACCCAGTGGAATCATCGCGCGAGTCAGCGAGATATCTTTGTTTTCCAGGCGCTTTAGGTACCTCAGCATTTCCGTTTCTGTTCGATAATCGTGAAACAGCGGGTGCTGAAGATAATCCATCTCACGAATGAGTGGCGGACTCACTGACGATGGCTCGTCACTTTTTTCTTCGGTGCCCTCCGCCGAATAGACGCCGCCGAAGAGTTCAACGAGTGACTCGAGTTCCTCGGCCGTGGTGGTCTCATCAAGTGAGATACCAACATGGGTGTCATTAATACGACGCAGGTTAAAGCCGCGCGATTCGGCAAGGGTGTGGATGGCATCAGCTGACTCGGTTTGTATCGTGAGTGTGTCGAACCAGCTGTTATTTACGACCGTGTGCGCTGTGCCGCCTAGGGCGCTAGCCAGTTGTGTTGTTAAGTGATGCACCCGTGTTGCAATGGCTCGTAGGCCCTCGGGGCCATGATGCATGGCGTACAGGCCGGCCATAATCGCAAGCAGGGCCTGTGCTGTGCAGATGTTGCTCGTCGCTTTTTCTCGTCGAATGTGTTGTTCGCGTGTCTGCATTGCCATGCGAAGGGCTTGACGTCCGCGGCTATCAATCGACACACCAATAACCCGCCCCGGCATCGATCTCTTGTACTCGTCGCGGGTCGCGAAGAATGCGGCGTGGGGACCACCGAACCCCATTGGAACGCCAAAGCGTTGCGAGCTACCCACGACAACGTCTGCCCCCATGGAGCCTGGCGACTTGAGTAACGTAAGTGCGAGAAGGTCACTTGCGACGCCGACTAGGATATTTTTTTCATGAGACTTTTTGATGACGTCGCTCAAGTCTCGCACATCGCCAAATGTACCCGGATACTGCGCTAGAAGCCCAAAGGCGTCGTCGACATTCTCGAGGGATTGAGGGTCAACAAGTCGAACTTCAATGCCCAGCGGCTCTGCTCGTGTTTGAATGAGCGAGATGGTTTGTGGATGACAGTCCTCAGCGACGACAAAGGTCGATGACTTGGATTTTCGATTCATCCGATGCATGAGTGTCATGGCTTCAGCAGCAGCGGTGGCTTCATCAAGGAGCGAGGCATTGGCAAGCGGCATGCCTGTAAGATCAATAATGACTTGCTGAAATGTCAGCAGGGTCTCTAGACGCCCTTGTGATATCTCGGGCTGGTAAGGTGTGTATGCCGTGTACCAACCGGGGTTTTCGAAAACATTTCGAAGCAGCACAGCTGGCGTTAGCGTGTCGTAATACCCCATCCCGATACAACTGCGCATGACGGTATTTTGGTCTGCGTACTTACGAAGTCGCTTCAGTGCTTGAGCCTCGCTTAGGGCTGGGGGCAAACAGAGTGACGCCTTGGCTTTGATATTGTCAGGAATCGCGGTCTCGATCAGCTGCTCAACACTTTCAAAGCCGACGCTTGACGCCATTTCTTGCTGTTGGGCTTTGGTCGTTCCAATGTGACGCTGCTGAAAATGGTCCGTGACGCCCTGATTCAATGCTCTATCTCCCAAGAATTAACGACAAGTTTCGTGTTGTGACAATGATAACACTTGGCTCGTAAATCCGGAGTTGGCGACGTGGGAATTGTCGTCACTTAAGCTAATCTTTTAGGGCTATTGATACGCGATCGCGTCAATAAACCACTCAGTTTCCTGCTCAGGTGTTTGCACAACGACTGTATCGCCTGCGGCCTTTCCAAGAAGAGACCGTCCAAGGGGGGAATCGCAGCTCAGAAGGCCCTGACTTAGGTCAAATTCGTCAGGACCAACAATTTTAAATTCTTGTAAACGCCCATCGACACCCTCGAGAGTGACTCGAGCACCAAAATAGACTTTAGAGGGGTCGGTTGGGAAAGTATCCACCACAGTGAGCTCGTCTAGACGTTTTTGGAGGAAACGCACGCGGGAGTCGATCTCTCGGAGCCGTTTTTTTCCGTAAATATAATCGCCATTCTCTGAGCGATCGCCATTGAGCGCCGCTGCATGCACGACGGCCGTGACTTTGGGTCGCTCATCTTTCCAGAGCATTTTGAGTTCGTCGCGCAGTCGCTGGGCTCCCTCCGGTGTAATGTAGGGTGAGCCTTTCGCACGGGGCGGGCGATACCGCGACATGAATGCTCCTTGTGTGTTTTCGTGAGTGTCCTTGTAGATTTGAATGCCATGCTGCGCCATCATCTCTCATGAGCGAGTAAAGCAGATTCAAAGAAAATTAGGGAGTCACATGCGTCCAAAGCTGACCTTTATATTTTGCCTCGTCTTTGGCGTGAACCCCTTTGTGTCGGCGAGCGATGGGTGCCCGGTGTTGGAGGGGGATTTTCAACCGGGTGGTTTGCTTTGGGGTAAGACAGAACCCAATGCTCGGCTGGAATTCAATGATGTCCAAGTGCCCGTACTAGAAGATGGCACATTCCTGTTAGGTCTCGGGCGTGATGCGCCAACCAAGCTTGAGCTGCGGGTAAATGAGACGAGCCTGTGCCCTATCGAGCTTCAGACAAGGCAGTATCGTATTTCGCGTGTTGAGGGCGTTCCGCAAAGAACCGTAACACCGCCTGAGGAGCAGCTCGTGCGGATTCGTGAGGAGCGACGGCGCGTTCGGTCCGCCAAAGCAAAGCGGGTAAAACGTGAGGAATTCCTCTTCGCGGTTAAGTCGGGGTTAGCGTGGCCCGTGACAGGGCGAATCAGCGGTGTCTATGGCAGCCAGCGGTTCTATAACGGAAAACCGGGTAATCCTCATTATGGTGTCGATGTCGCTCGACCTACCGGAACACCTGTTCTGTCGCCCGGGCCGGGCGTTATCACACTGGCAGAGCCCGATCTTTTTTACTCAGGGGGTACCGTCATCCTCGATCATGGTTTTGGCCTCAGTTCTTCGTTTCTTCACATGAGTCGCATTGACGTGCAAGTGGGGGAGGAAGTGCGTACAGGTGATCCCATAGGGGCGATTGGTGCAACGGGTCGCGCTACGGGCCCTCATTTAGACTGGCGAATGAGTTGGTTCAACCAAAGGGTTGACCCGCAATTACTTGTACCGGCCATGCCCTGACGCTGATTAGAGCGTATACTCATCGCGCGCCAAAGGAGAAAGACGTGCTCGATAAAAAATTACTGCAAATTTTGGTTTGCCCTGTGACGAAGGCCCCGCTCGATTTTGACGAGGCAGCTCAAGAGCTCGTCTGCAAAGCGAGTGGACTTGCTTATCCGGTGAGAGACGGCATTCCCGTGTTACTCGAGGGTGAGGCGAGGGCACTTACCGCAGATGAAAAGCTTCGGTAGTCGCTATGGAAGACACGATATTTGGAAAAATCACCCGGGGTGAAATTCCGACGGATTTTCTCTACCAAGACGAGCAATGTGTTGTCATCAAAGATATCTATCCCCAAGCGCCAACACACGTTCTGATTATCCCGCGGAAACCCATACCGATGTTGTCTGTGGCGGATGAAGAAGATCAAGCACTTCTCGGACACCTCTTAGTGGTGGCGGGTAAAGTCGCAAATCAGCTGGGAGTCGAGGATGCTTTTCGGCTAGTTATTAATAACGGAGAGGGAGGGGGTCAGACCGTCTTCCATCTTCACTTGCATATTTTAGCGGGACGCGACATGAAAGAAGGTGAGCTTGCCCAGGGCTTGAGCTAATAGTCGACGTCATCCAAAAAACATATTTAGAGATTTGACCATGAAAACCGCTGATATCAGAGAGGCTTTCCTTTCCTACTTTGAGCGCCAAGGGCATACCCGTGTGGACTCCAGTTCACTGGTTCCTCACGACGACCCCACGTTGCTATTCACTAACGCGGGAATGAACCAGTTTAAGGATACGTTTCTTGGGTTGGAGGTGCGTGACTACAACCGCGCAGTATCAAGTCAGCGCTGCGTTCGTGCAGGCGGTAAGCACAACGATCTTGAGAATGTTGGTTACACCGCGCGACACCATACTTTTTTCGAAATGCTGGGAAATTTCAGCTTTGGTGATTACTTCAAGCGCGAAGCCATTAATTTTGCATGGACCTTTTTGACGGAGGAACTTCAGCTTCCGAAAGATAAGCTTTGGGTAACGGTCCATATTTCCGATGATGAAGCGGCACAGATATGGGTCGATGAGATTGGTGTGGATCCCAACCGTCTGTCGCGCCTTGACGAAGACAACTTCTGGCAGATGGGCGACACAGGCCCTTGCGGACCTTCGTCGGAAATTTTTTACGACCATGGTCCGGATGTGCCTGGCGGCCCACCAGGATCGCCTGACGATGATCTCGATCGATACATCGAAATCTGGAATCTCGTGTTCATGCAGTACAACCGCGATAGCGCGGGGGTGTTGAACCCTCTGCCGGCGCCCTCTGTCGACACCGGTATGGGGCTGGAGCGGATTTCTGCGGTACTGCAAGGCGAACACAACAACTACGATATTGATCTCTTCAAAGCCCTGATTGCCGCAGCGGCTGAGAAATTAGATGTTGAGGACCACAGTCACACGTCGCTGCGTGTCGTGGCTGATCACTTGCGTTCTTGCGCCTTCCTTATCACCGATGGCGTACTGCCAAGTAATGAAGGTCGAGGCTATGTACTGCGCCGCATTTTACGACGCGCGATTCGCCACGGTAACAAACTGGGTGCCACTGAACCGTTTTTTGCGAGTCTCGTTCCCGCCCTGGTTAGCGAAATGGGCACCGCTTACCCTGAATTGGTGAGGCAGGAGGGTGCAATTATGAAAGCCCTTGCGTCAGAGGAAGAACAGTTTGCGCGGACCCTCGATAAGGGTATGGATATTTTGGAGCAGGCACTTGCGTCGCTCGATGGCAATCAAATCCCGGGTGATGTTGTCTTCCGCCTCTACGATACATTTGGTTTTCCAGTCGACCTGACCAATGACATTGCGCGAGAGCGAGGTCTTGAGTTGGATATCGAGGGATACGAAGCGGAGATGCAGGCGCAGCGCAAGCGTTCACAGGAAAGCGGCTCGTTTCAGGTCGATTACAACAACGTTATCAACGTGGCGGGTGAAACTGAGTTCTTAGGGTATGGCGACGTTGAGTCGACGGCGAAGGTTCGAGGGTTGTTTGTCGACGGGGATGCGCGAACGGCTATTTCCGCCGGTGACAGCGCGGTTGTCATCCTTGATAGGACACCGTTCTACGGCGAAAGCGGCGGTCAGGTGGGCGATACGGGGTATATCGTCTCTGACAGTGCGAAGCTCGAAGTTCGCGACACCACCAAAGCACAAGGCCATCATTTACACCATGTCGTTGTGATAGAGGGAGAGCTTGCCTCGGGTGATGAGGTAAAAGCAGCAATCGATGCTTCGTTGCGAACGCGAATCAAAGCCAACCACTCCGCGACACATTTAATGCACGAAGCATTGCGGCAAGTCCTAGGTGAGCACGTCCAGCAAAAAGGCTCATTGGTAGATGCCGATAAATTACGATTTGATTTTTCGCACTCTGAGGGACTGACTGCACAAGAGCTGCAGCAGGTCGCTTCGATCGTGAACCAGCAAGTGCAGAGTAATGGCGAGGTCCTTACGCAAGAGATGGATATGGAGTCGGCGGTTGCTGCTGGTGCGACGGCATTATTTGGAGAGAAATACGGCGATGAAGTCCGTGTGCTCACCATGGGTACGGATCGATTTTCGGTAGAGCTTTGTGGGGGTACTCACGTCAGTAGGACGGGCGATATAGGCATTTTCCGAATTCTGACCGAAGCGGGCGTTGCCTCAGGTGTTCGTCGTATCGAAGCGGTCACGGGTGTCGGGGCGCTCGCGGATATTGCAAAAGCTGATCAAGCGCTCGCCGACGTGTGTGACGTTGTAAAAGCGTCGCCCGCATCAGCCGCTGAGAAGGTTTCTAATCTCCGAAAAGAAGTCAGGGACCTCGAGAAGCAAATAACCCAGCTCAAGCAGAAACTGGCGACCGGTGCTGGCTCAGATCTTACGGAAGAGGCTGTGCAGGTCGGTGATACCAAAGTCTTAGCCACCGTTGTTGACGGTGCAGATGCGTCCACACTCCGGCAAACACTCGATCATTGTAAGAATAAACTCAGCTCGGGCGTTGTGCTTCTCGCCGCTGTCGAGGGTGACAAGATTTCACTGGTTGCCGGTGTTACCAAAGATCTGACCGACAGGGTTCGAGCAGGCGATGTGATGAAGGAATTTGCAGGTCGCGTCGGTGGAAAAGGGGGCGGTAGACCCGATATGGCACAGGGTGGAGGCACCGATGTGAGCGCCCTGAAACCAGCGCTCGCTGACCTGCCCGAGTGGGTTTCTGAACGGCTTGGCGGTTAGTCGTACAATACGATATGAGCACTTTGCACGGTCATATCGCCTTTAAGTGATGGCGTAAACCGTGTTTAATACGCGACTTTTCGACGGCCCTTTTTCTTCTCATGGCACTTATTGTCCAAAAATTTGGTGGCACGTCGGTCGGCTCGATAGAGCGTATTGAAGCCGTAGCCGATCGTATTGCCAAACATCACGCGAGTGGTGATCAGCTCATTGTCGTTGTTTCTGCGATGTCGGGAGAGACCAATCGGTTAATCGGTTTGGCGGGTGAGATCTCAGACGAGCCCTGTCCCAGAGAACTCGACATGCTGGTTTCAACCGGAGAGCAAGTTTCGATGGCATTACTTGCCATGTCGCTTCAAAAGCGTGGGGTTGATGCCATTTCTCTCAAAGGCAGTCAGGTCGCGATAAAGACCGATAGCTTTCACAGCAAGGCCAGAATCAAAGATATCGACAGCACGCGGCTACACGCCGAGCTATCAGCAGGTAAGGTTGTCATTGTCGCAGGTTTTCAGGGAGTCGATGATCAAGGTGAGACCACGACACTGGGACGTGGCGGCTCAGATACCTCCGCTGTGGCGTTGGCAGCGGCGGGTAACGCAGCTGAGGGCCAGATTTATACTGATGTAGATGGGGTTTACACAACTGATCCACGTGTCGTTGACGGCGCGAAGCGCTTGGATAGCATCACATTTGAAGAGATGCTCGAAATGGCGAGCATGGGGTCTAAGGTGTTGCATCTTCGATCGGTCGAGTTTGCCGGGAAGTACGGTATACCGGTGAGGGTACTAAGTAGTTTCAAAGATGGGCCGGGAACGCTCATCTCCGTTGACGAGGACAATCTCATGGAAGCGCCCACTATTGCAGGCATAGCATTCAATCGCGACGAGGCAAAGTTGACCATGGTCGGCGTTCCTGACACGCCAGGCATCGCCTATCAGATACTCGGGCCAATCGGTGAAGCAAATATTGAGGTTGATGTCATTCTTCAAAACGTCGGTGATGAAGGAAAAACAGACTTTACGTTTACGGTTTCCCGTAACGATTTGTCGCGGGCAGAAGCGATATTAGAGACCCATATTTCTGAGCTGGGTGCTATGGAATGGCGGTCAGACAGCAAGATTGCCAAGGTTTCAGTCGTGGGCGTAGGAATGCGCTCACACGCGGGTGTTGCGGCCACCATGTTCCGAGCTCTATCTGAGGTGGGCGTAAACATGCAAATGATCAGCACCTCCGAAATTAAAATCTCGGTCATCATCGAGGAAAAGTTTCTCGAGCTGGCTGTACGAGCGCTGCACTCTGCGTTCGGTTTGGACGCCGACGAGGCTGGAGATACCGACGCCTGAGGTGTAGGGTGACTCTGGGACTGACAAACAAGGACGTTAGTGATGCTGATATTGACCCGCAGAGTCGATGAGTCGCTTGTCATCGGTGACAACGTCACCGTGACCATATTAGGTGTTAAGGGCAACCAGGTGCGCATAGGCGTCGATGCGCCCCGTGACGTCGCTGTTCATCGTGAGGAACTTGCCCAAAAGCAAGGTCGCGGTGAAGAGTCACAGTCACAGGATCCAAGCGACTGAGGTCCTAGCTTAAGCTGGTATATCGGGTAATGGCATCTCCAAAAGAGGCGCTGTTCACCTAATTCAAGTGCCCTGAACAGCCACACTGGGGTCGTTTCAGTCTGCAACCTTTCCATTCCCTATGCGTGTCGTTTACGTACTCTGCATGCTTGGTTATTCTGGGTCGGGATGACTGAGAATAAAAAATGATGACGACTTCAACTATCAATGTTTCACCCCTGACACCCGCAATTGGGGCGGAGATTGGCAATGTCGACTTGGGGCAGGTGACGGACCAAGAAATAGCTGATATCCGCGCTGCGTTACTCAAGCACAAAGTGGTGTTTTTTAGAGAACAAACGCTGTCGCAAGCACAGCACATTAGCCTCGCAAGATGGTTTGGTGAACTCGAAATCCACCCGGCAACACCTCGCTCTCAGTCCAACCCCGAGGTCCTGCATATCGCTCATGGCCCCGAATCTAAAGGGCAAGAAAACTTTTGGCACTCCGACGTGACTTGGCGTGAAAAACCGTCACTGGGCTCAATTCTAAAGGCGGTAGAGGTGCCCGCGGTGGGGGGAGACACCCTGTTCGCCAATATGGTTTTGGCTTACGAACTTTTGCCCGAAAATATAAAAGAGACGATAACGGGGCGAGTTGCCGTTCACGATATTGCGCGGGTCTTTGCTCAAAGACTCAATAAGTCTGCTGAGGAGTTGCGCGAGCGTTATCCCCCGGTGGAGCACCCAATTGTGAGGACACACCCTGAAACGGGCGAGTCTGTTTTGTACGTGAATACGGCCTTTACCAGTCATATTAAAGGCATGGACAGGGACGAGAGTTCACAGTTGCTGCGCACCCTGTATCTAACGGCCGCTAATCCCGAAATACAGTGTCGATTCCGATGGAAAGAGGGCTCTTTGGCTTTTTGGGATAATAGAGCCTCGCAGCACTTTGCAAGTTCAGATTATTTTCCGCAAGTGAGAAAGATGGAGCGCGTAACGATCGCTGGTGATCGGCCCTTTTGGCGTTCACCTTAAGAGATTCGTTACTCGGCATTTTGTGGGCTCGAGATATCGCAATTCGTATCGATTGTGATATTCTCGCGCGCTTGTTGAGCGATGCCCTCAATCGGGGGTTTCGCAGCGTTATTTTAACGACGACAAGCGCCAGAATACGGAGAAGTGGCCGAGTGGCTGAAGGCGCTCCCCTGCTAAGGGAGTATACGTTAATCGCGTATCGAGGGTTCGAATCCCTCCTTCTCCGCCACCAATAAA
>NZIJ01000002.1 GCA_002689915.1 Halieaceae bacterium
GAAAGTGTATTCGCCATTAGTTTTAGTCTCGACCACATTTTTTGGGCGCGAGAACGCGCCGCTCGTCAGAGGTGTGACTATACTACGAAGGAGTGCGAGTGGAATGGCTTTGGATATTAATGCGGTATGCGGTTGGCCGTGCTGAAAGGAATCTCAGACGTGCAGGACGATGATTTATTTACCAGTGAAATGAGTGGCGTTGAGCCACTCAAGCGTGATCCGAGGGAGCGCCTGGTAAAAACTGACCGAACTGACAGCGCTGTCAGACGACAGGCCGCTGTGACTGCACATGCTCGTTCCGACAATCGTCTGACAGACGATGGCATCGCACCTCTAGATGCTTGGTATGCACTCGAGTTTAAGCGACCCGGCATTCAGAATGGCGTATACCGGAAATTGCGGCTCGGACACTATGACATAGAGGCGCGCCTCGACCTGCATAGAATGACTGTGGCCCAAGCGAGAAGCGAAGTATGGTCCTTCTTTAAAGAGGCGCGGCGTCTGGGTTTGAGGACGCTTTTGATTACGCATGGCAAGGGCTTGGGCAATAAAGAAAAGTCCGGTTCGGGCGTTCTAAAGGGCTACGTCAACCATTGGTTAAAGGACATCGACGACGTCCAAGCTTTTCATTCGGCGCTCCCACAGCACGGAGGCACCGGAGCGGTGTACGTGCTGCTACGTAAAAGCGAGGAGAAAAAGCGCGAAAATCGAGAGCGGTTTCTAAAGGGTCGGGTCCAGGACGTCTAGCCGAGTTTTTCCTTCAACAGCTGATTGAGCATTTGCGGGTTGGCCTGACCTTTTGAGGCTTTCATGGCCTGGCCCACGAAGAATCCGATCAGCTTTTTTTGTTTTCCCTCATCGGCAGCGCGATATTGCTCAACTTGTGCCGGGTTTGCCGCAATGAGATCACTCACAATAGATTCCAGAGCGCCGGTATCGCTCACTTGCTTAAGACCGTTTTTCTCGATGATCTGGTCTACATTGGTTTCACCATCCCACAAGGCATCAAAGACGGTTTTAGCCATTTTGCTTGAGAGTGTGCCGTCATCGATCCGAAGAATGAGGTCAGCCAGTTCGACCGCGACTAATTTGCTTTCCGTAAGCTGAATACCCGCCTTGTTAAGGCTGGCGTTTACGTCACCAAGTAGCCAGTTTGCCGCAGACTTAGGGTTATTGCATTTCGTTGCCACCGCTTCAAAAAACTCGGCCGTAGGGCGATCTTGGGTGAGCAGTGATGCGTCATATTGGCTCAACCCCAGCTGCTCTGCAAAACGGGCTCGCTTTGTGGTGGGAAGTTCTGGTAGCTCTGCCCGGATCCTCTCGATAGTTTCATCGTCTACAACGACTGGCAGGAGGTCAGGGTCAGGGAAATAGCGATAGTCATTAGCCACTTCTTTCGAACGCATCGAGCGAGTCTCATCGGCATCGGGGTCAAACAACCGTGTTTCTTGAGTAACGGCTCGCCCGCTTTCTAGAATATCTTGCTGACGCTCTGCTTCGACATAAATGGCGCGTTCTATGAAACGAAATGAATTGATGTTTTTGAGCTCGGTGCGGGTCCCGTATTCCTGCTCCCCCTCCAGTCGAAGCGATAAATTAACGTCGCACCGCATGGAACCTTCGGCCATGTTGCCGTCTGATATACCGAGATAGGTGACTAGGGCGTGCAGGGCTTTTAAGTAGGCAACGACTTGGTCCGCCGTTCGAAAGTCGGGTTCGGTAACGACCTCTAGTAGCGGTGTCCCCGCGCGATTGAGGTCGATAGCAGTTTGGCAGGGAATCGCGTCGTGGACTGATTTTCCCGCATCCTCCTCAAGATGTGCTCGCAGTATTCGAACAGGGAAGATGGAACCATCGGGCATGGGTACGTCAAACACGCCTTCTTTTACGATGGGCTCGAAAAACTGCGAAATTTGATACCCCTTGGGAAGGTCAGGGTAGAAATAGTTTTTTCGGTCGAAACGCGAGACCTTGCCAATCTCAGCGCCAATGCCTAAACCAAAGACAATAGCCTTGGTCACCGCCTCATGATTGAGAACCGGGAGCGTCCCGGGTAAGGCCATATCCAGCGGATTAGTGTGGCTGTTGGGCTCTGCGCCAAACACAGTGGATGATGACGAGAAGATTTTCGACTGTGTCGCAAGCTGAAGGTGAACCTCCAGACCCATCACTTTTTCCCAGCGCATCAGTGACGCTCCTCCATCTTTGGCGTCAGGGTATGCCACGTTGTCCGTTGCTGAAATTGGTGTGAAAGCCGCAAAAGATCAACTTCGCCAAATCGCCGTCCAATGAGCTGCATACCTACGGGGAGGCCCTCTACGATACCCGCAGGAACACTCATCGCGGGTAAGCCTGCTAGATTGGCGCCGATGGTAAAGACGTCCTCCATGTACATATCCGTAATCGACTTTGACGAGTCATTGAGCGCAAACGCTGTGTTGGGTGCGGACGGACCTGCAATCACATCTACCTTTGAGAGTACGTCCTCGTACTCCTGAGAAATTAACCGTCGGACTTGTTGGGCTTTCATAAAATATTGGTCGTAGGATGCGGCCGACAGGGTGAAAGCGCCTATTAGAATGCGCCGCTTTACCTCCTCACCAAACCCTTCTGTTCGAGATCGAAGGTATAAGTCTTGAAGATCGGTGGGGTTGTCGCAGCGGTATCCGTACCGGACACCGTCGTAGCGCGATAGATTGGCTGAAGCTTCGGCAGGTGCAATAATGTAATAAGTAGAGACGCCCAGAGACGTCGAGGGCAAGGACACATCAACCAATTTGGCGCCCAGTTTTTCAAGTTCCTTCAAGCTTGCTTCGATCGTTTCAGCAACGGCGCTGTTCAAGTCGTTGGCGAAAAATTCTTTTGGTACACCCACCCGCATTCCTTGGACGCAATCTTCTAGGTGCGCTGAATAGGCGGGCACCACTTGGTCAGAACACGTCGAGTCAAGTGGGTCTGCACCAGCCATGGCCTCTAGCACCAATGCGCAATCCTCGGCGGTTCTGGCCATGGGGCCCGCTTGGTCCATCGACGACGCGAAAGCGATCATCCCGTATCGTGAAACCCGTCCATAGGTCGGTTTTAAGCCCGTGATGCCGCACAAGGCTGCAGGTTGCCTTATCGAGCCTCCCGTATCGGTGCCTGTCGCAAGTGGCACTAGCCCGGCCGCTACGGCTGATGCCGATCCACCGGAGGAGCCACCGGGCACCTTGGCGGTATCCCACGGATTTTTACAGGCGCCAAAATGGCTGGTTTCGTTGGAAGAGCCCATGGCAAATTCATCCATATTGCATTTGCCCAACGTGACCATGCCTGCAGCGTTAAGGTGTTTAACAACGGTTGCATCGTAAGGCGCGACGAAGCCCTCAAGCATCTTTGAAGCGCAAGTTGTCGGCATGTTCTGAGTACAAAAGATGTCTTTGTGCAGCATAGGTATGCCCAAAAGTGGGCTGCTATTACCCTCACGTCGTGCCGCGTCTGCCTTGGCCGCCGCGTCCAGGGCGCGCTCCTCATTCACAGTGATCACGGCATTGAGAGAGGGGTTGAGGTCGGTGATGCGGTTTATCGACTCCCGGGTCAGTTCGACACTGGAGATGGCTCCCGAGGCGAGTTTACCGCGCATACCCTCAATTGTTTCGTGGCAAAATGTCATCAGTCGATTACCCTCGGAACAAGAAAGTAATGTTGCTCTGAGGCCGGCGCATTTTGCATGAGCGCCTCTCGATTCACGAGGGTCTTCACCTCATCGGACCGCAGGGGTTGCGATTCAGCACAGGGATTCACCATGGGAGCGATCCCGTCTGTGTCTACGGTGGTGAGGGCGTCAAATAATGCTAACGTCTGATTGAATTCCTGAGTGACCTTGTCTACGTCGTCGTCAGCGATAGTGAGACGTGCTAATTCGGCCACGTCTCTGACTGTCGTTGTCTGAGTCACGGTGATACCTTACTTGATGTGGGTTAAACGTAGAAACTACCACAATCCAGCTTGCTCAAAAACTGTCCGATTGTTACATTTCATAAGGAGATCGCATTACGCTGGCGAAGGTCAGTTTTCGGGAGAGGTCACACCCGGGTAGTCGATGAGGGGGCTCATTGACTACGATGTTTATAACGCACCAATCCATGGGCAAAAAACAATGCTAAAGCGCTTACGAGGGATGTTCTCAACCGATCTATCGATCGACCTCGGTACGGCTAACACACTTATTTACGTCAAGGACAGAGGTATCATTTTAGATGAGCCTTCTGTTGTTGCGATTCGCGTGCACAACGGCCAAAAGTCGATTGAGGCAGTGGGTACCGAAGCGAAACGTATGCTGGGACGAACACCCGGCAATATTACGGCGATTCGCCCTCTTAAAGACGGGGTTATCGCTGATTTTCAGGTCACTGAAAAGATGCTTCAACACTTTATTCTCAAGGTGCATGACACGCACTCTTCGTGGTTGAGACCCAGCCCTCGAGTGCTCATTTGTGTCCCTTGCCTCTCCACCCAGGTTGAGCGGGAGGCGATTCGTCGTTCCGCGGAGGGTGCAGGAGCGCGAGACGTTAGATTAATTGAAGAGCCTATGGCGGCCGCGATTGGCGCAGGCCTTAAGGTGGAAGAAGCCATCGGGTGCATGGTTGTTGATATAGGTGGTGGCACGACAGAAATAGCCCTGATTTCGCTTAGTGGTGTGGTTTACAGAGACTCGATCCGGGTGGGTGGTGACCGCTTTGATGAAGCGATTGTTGCGCATGTACGTCGTCGATTCGGCTGCCTCATTGGTGATGCGACTGCCGAGCGCATAAAGCAGGAAGTGGGTTGCGTGTGGGTGAACAGCGAGCAGCGCGAGATCGATGTCAGAGGTCGCCATCTTGCTGAGGGCGTTCCACGCACGTTTACCCTCAACAGTACAGATGTCATGACGGCGCTCGAAGAACCCGTTGACGCGATCATCCGCGCCGTGAGAATGGCTCTTGAGCAATCACCACCGGAGCTAGCGGCTGATATTGCCGAACAAGGGATCGTATTGACGGGCGGTGGTGCGTTGCTGCGAGATCTCGATGCGCGGATCGCAGAGGAAACGGGGTTGCCCGTACTCATCGCCGAAGACCCTCTTACCTGCGTGGTAAGGGGCGGTGGTATGGCGCTCGAGTTGATGGACAACTACTCATTGGACCTCATGTCGACCGAGTAGAACTCCGAGGTCGACGCCACCTTAGGAGCTTGCCATCGCCACTCTTTTTTCACGCCCTAAATACCTGACGCTGAGATTGCTCACACTGGTCTTGATAGGCTGGTGCCTCGTCGCGTTGTTTCGCGATACAGGCGTTATGAAACGCGTGAACGGCTGGGGCGCTGACGTGAACGCGCTCTCTCTTTCCGTTGTTGAAGTCCCTAAAAGTCTTGTTCAGTCCGTGAGTAATTACACCGAATCGCGTGCCCAGATGCGCGCACGCATTCAAGAGCTCGAGGACCGCAACCTCATCCTAAGTGCGAGGGCACAGCGCATGGAGGCGTTGGCAGCCGAGAACATGCGTTATCGTGCGCTGCTTAACTCGCCGGTGGCTGACGATGCAACGATGACGGTAGCGCGAGTTATTGCTGTGTCTCCTGATCCCAACCGTCATTTATTGACCATTGATCGGGGTGAGCGGCACGGTATTTCGGAAGGGGCACCTTTGTTGAATGCGGAGGGCGTCATGGGCCAGCTAGTGCAGGTTGGTGTGTCTGCGAGTCGAGCGCTTCTCGTCACCGATAGTCAACACGGTTTGCCGGTTCTTAACAATCGTACAGGTCAGCGCGGAATAGCTGAGGGTGTAGGTCAGTTCAATCGCTTATTGGTGAGAAATTTGGCCAGCACGTCTGAGGTCAGCGAGGGCGACTTGTGGGTAACCTCGGGTTTGGGTGGGCGGTTCCCCGCCGGCTATCCCGTGGGTTTAACCGCAGAGACAACGACCTCAGCGGACGCGGCTTACCTTACTGTGTCGATAGAGCCGCTAGCCAAGTTGGATGTTGAAAGTCATGTCCTTATTCTTACGGATCTCGAGTCAGAGTAAGGGAGCGTTAGCATGATGGACCAGCGGAACGTCTATGGCTCGATGGTTTGCTCCCTCGTTGTTGTCGTTGTGCTGTTACAAGCGTTTTATTATCCAGCAGTTGGCGCATGGCTCCCCCGCATTATTGAGCTTTGTGCCTGTTATTGGATTGTGGCCTCACCCGCAAGATTTGGGATGGTGTTTGCTTTCTTCGTCGGTGCGCTTGTGAGCTTGGTAGAGGGCAGTTTTATTGGAAGTGCATCGATCGGCATGTCACTTGTTGCATACGTGTTGTTGGGAAATATCCATACGATTAGACAGCTCGATGGGATATCCCAGTCACTACTGATTTTCCTTCTCATGGGGATTTATTTGGCGCTTCACCGGTTGACCTTATCGCTCATAGGGGTGTCGTCCAGTGGGCTGTCTTATCTGATTTCAGCGGGTGTCTCGGCACTGCTTTGGAGACCGTTTTGCAATGGTCTAGACCTCATTAGATTTAGACTTGGGCGTCTTTTGTGAGACTCATACTTGCAAGCGCGAGTCCAAGGCGACGGGAGCTACTCTCGGTGCTTGTCCAAGATTTTGATTGTCTTGCCGCCGATATTGATGAAACCCCTTTTTCAGGTGAAGGGCCTGAAGACTATGTTTTACGGATGGCGATAGAAAAAGCGCGCGCAGTAACTGCGCACGAGAGCGCAGTAATTGGATCTGACACGATTGTGGTTTCGTCGGACAAAATTTTGCAAAAACCGGTATCCATTGACGATGCACGGGGAATGTTACGAGCGTTGAGCGGTCAAACTCATAATGTGATGACAGCGGTAGCGATCATGGTTGATGGGAATCTGGAAACGAGACTGTCCAATACGCGAGTAACCTTTACCGAGCTCGAGCATTCCCTTATTGAGGCCTACCTTGCGACTGATGAGCCCTGGGACAAAGCCGGCGCCTACGCTATTCAAGGACTCGCCGGTGCTTTTGTTCGGCGTCTCGAGGGGAGCTACAGCGCCGTAGTGGGTTTACCGCTATCCGAAACAAAAGAGCTTTTGGATGTCGCAGGTGTTCAGACACGTCTGAGTATTTGGGATGATTGAGCGGATCTATCATTTTATCAGTGGGCTTCTTTGGCGCACGCTGCTGACGCTTCTGGTGGGCCTCGCGATTGCAGTCAGTACGACAACAGTTCTCCTATCGATGCTGCCCTCGGTAAACGATGCCGTGACCGAGGCGATAGAAGCCCGAACGGGCTTTCGCGCTGATATTGGGTCTTTGGAAGGCGAGATGTCAGGCTTTCGGCCCAAGCTGAAAGTCACTGATGTATTTATTTACCAAGACGCCACCCAAAACGCGCCCGTCTTTCAGGCTGATGAGCTTCAGATCACGGTAAACCCATGGCGAAGCCTACTGCAGCGTCAGTTGATTTTGTCCGAGTGGAAAGCGCGAGACGTTGATATTCCTGCAAGGTTAGAAAACTCGGCGGGGAGTATTGTGATCCCTATCGATCCGGGTGTTTTCGCCAGTGAAATCGAGAGGCTTACCTTACAAAACACAAAAGTCCTCCTGCTGCGGGATCAAGGTGAGGAGGAGGACAGGCTTTTACTCGAGGTGGATCTGGACCTAAGGCGAGACGGAAGCTCGCGCGAATTGCAGCTCAGCGCGAGAGGGGATGGTGATCTAAGAATCAATGCCAGCGGATCGGGTGTGGGTGATCCGTTTGATCTAAGAGGCTTCGTGGGTGGCATAAACGGTCGAATCACGGCAGCTAATATCGCTGCGATGGCTTCGTTTTTTGATATGCCAATATCCGGCCGCGGCGATATTCTCTTTTGGACTGATGCCGCCAACGGTGTATTTACCTCTACGTTTCAGGCTGACGGTAACGTCTCTGTAGAGACCGGAGCCAATTCGTCAAATGAGATTGCGTTGTCGGTACTTGGCGTTGCCGAGTCTGAGGGCTCAGGTGCCTGGCTCAATTTCGATGCGCTCTCGCTTGCATTGGATGAAACGCAGTTATCGCTTGATAACCTTCATCTGGGCCTTTTCGATGACGAGTGGGCGCTGGTGATGAATGACGTTGACGTAGCCGCGGCGGCCGCGACCCTTCTCGGCACCGGCTTACTACCCGAGGATGTAGTTGAAAAAA
>NZIJ01000001.1 GCA_002689915.1 Halieaceae bacterium
CGCGCGTCTAGTATGAGGCTCCCGCTTAGGTTCTACCAGCTGCTGTCAGGGAAAATTGCGAACATTCATCCGGGAAAATGACACGTTATTGGTGTATGGGTTGGTAAGCGTTGTGGCGCTGTTAACCCTGTCGAATGCCTTTTACGGCGAATTGCACTGTGTATGACGAGGAGGCGAATACCGACACAAATCACCATCGCGGGTTGCATGGGCTTATTGGTTAGCGGAGCTCACGCTCATCCCTACAAGCATTCACAACTCCCTTCCTCTTGTTTTGACCACCGGATGAAGGCGTCTGGCACGGTGGTATCATTTGTTGAGCATCACCGAGGTGTCAGTAAAGGACCTTATCTGACATTTGATTTGGCAGTTCGGTTATTCGGAGCCGACAATTGCGGCGTTGACAAAGCAGGTTCTCGTCGCGATATTCCCATATCAATCGTCGCCGATGCTGATACGCGTCATGCAAAGGTTGTTATGTCGATGGATGCAGTGAGCCAGTTGGGCTTTAAACAGCTGTCTATCGTTACACAAAAACCACTATTGGGTGATTAACGTTGTCAAATAAGACAAAAAACGCACCAAGTGATTCACAGCTTTATGGGCGACTGTTGACCTACGCGTTTCAGTACAAAGGGTCACTTATCCTAAGCTTTTTTGGCTTCGTTGTTTACTCACTGGGTAATGTGCTGCTTGCGGATTTAACGCAATTTCTGCTCGACTCCCTCGGCGGCGAACAAATGCTGAGCTTAGGGTTTGTGGCTCAAGCATCGCAGTGGGTTTGGCCCGCGGGGGATAAATCTGCAACGGACTACGCACGCGTAGCTGTCCCTATTGCGGCCGTCGTGTTGTCATTGGGGCGTGCGCTCGGTTTTTTTGCCGGCAGCTATTTCATGAACAAGGTCGCACGGTCCGTTGTCCACACCGTCAGAACCGAGCTGTTTAGCGCATTGGTTCGTGCACCGAAAGCTCACCTCGATCAATTTTCAACGGGTGAGCTGTTATCAAAAGTGACGTTCAACGTTGAGCAAGTCAGTGGCGCCGCCTCCGACGCGTTAAAAACGCTGCTTCGTGAAGGGCTAACGATCATTGCTCTCGTTGCTTACATGCTTTATCTCAATTGGGAGCTTACCGCCGTCTTCTTTATGGTCGCGCCTGCAATTGGTCTCGTCGTGCACATTGTTGGGAAGCATTTTCGCCGCTATAGCCGTCGTATTCAGGAATCGATGGGGTCTGTGACCGAGGTGACCGCTGAGAGCTTGGCCGGGCTGGATGATGTTCGCATTTACGGTGCGACCGAGCAGGTTAATGCACGATTTGAATCGGCTAGTGCTTTTAATAAACAACAGAGCTTGAAGCTAGCATTTGTGCAAGCGGCCTCGACACCCATCATGCAGACGCTTCTTGCACTGGCGCTGGGTGCGCTTTTTTGGTTTGCATTGGACCCGACGGTCCTCAGGGAATTCAGCGCGGGCTCGCTGGTTGCCTTTATCACCGCCGCTGCGCAACTCGGCAAGCCCATCAGGACATTGAGTAGCATTCAAAGCATTGTACAGCGGGGACTAGCAGCCGCTGAGGATATTTTTGAGCAGCTTGATGTGCCTGCTGAAGTTGATGACGGAGAATTTCAGCCTACTGATGTGACAGGGGCTGTGGAATTTCGGGACATTGACTTCAGATACCCAGGTGCCCAAATTGATTCGCTGTCTAATGTCGGTTTCAAGGTCGATGCGGGTCAAACAGTCGCTGTCGTTGGGCGTTCTGGAAGTGGAAAAAGTACCCTCGTAAAATTGTTAGCGCGTTTTTACGTGCCGACCTCGGGTGAAATCCTGCTGGATGGTTGCAACATTCAGGACATCGACCTTGGACATTACCGTGAGCAGCTCGGCTTTGTTCCCCAAAATATAACGTTGTTCAGTGATTCAGTCGCAGCGAATATCGCGCTAGGGTCAATGGAAGGACGAAGTCCTGAGGAAATTATCGTCGCTACAGAGCGGGCGCAGGCCGATAAGTTCGTCAATGATCTAGAGCACGGCTACGACACACTCATTGGCGACCAAGGCCTGGGGCTATCGGGCGGGCAGCAGCAACGTATTGCGATCGCTCGGGCGCTGCTAAAGCAGGCGCCAGTGTTGATTCTGGATGAGGCAACATCTGCGCTCGACACGGAATCAGAGGCGCTTATTCAGTCAGCACTTGATGCGAGTCGAGAGGGCAGAACGACGTTTGTCGTTGCTCATCGACTTTCCACTATTGAATCGGCAGACACCGTGCTGCTTATGGATGAGGGGCGGGTGATAGCGCATGGCTCTCACACGCATTTATTGGATACAGAGCCTCTATACCGCGGACTTCACCAGCAGGGATTCACCGACGCATGACAAATCGTCGAGATGGGCTTGAGAGAGCACTAAACGATGCCTGGTATGGCAGTGCCCGTTGGACCTACCTGTTTCTTCCGCTCCTTCCTTTTGTTGCCGTTTTCGTTGGGTTGAAACGCATTTTTCGCCCCAGATCAAAGTTTGCGGTGCTTGGTGCTCCGGTCATTGTGGTGGGGGGGCTCACAGCAGGCGGTACGGGTAAGACGCCCACGCTGATTGCGATAGCGCGGTATTTGTCGGGTCGCGGGTTTAAAGTAGGTGTTGTGAGCCGAGGATATGGTCGTGAGCCAGGACAAAGTGCGTTACTGATCCAATCGGACCACACTGCCGAGAAGGCGGGGGATGAGCCACTGCTCATCAAGCGCTCGGTAGAAAAAGCAGCAGTGATTGTAGGAAATTCCCGGCGTGACGCGGCCACGAGTCTGTGTCGGGAGCAAGGAGTGAGTGTTATTTTGTCGGACGATGGTCTACAGCACTACGCACTCCCAAGAGATTTTGAAATTGCTGTCCTTGACGCTGAGCGAGGCGTTGGGAATGGCAGGTTGATGCCCGTAGGGCCCTTACGGGAGCCTACCAGCCGTTTACGATCCGTGGATTTCGTGCTGGAGCGTAACGGGTCAGATCCGATGCGCTCGCTTACCTATCGCTCGCGACGTCTCTTAAGCCTCAATAGCTCCCTGTACATCGAAGTAGAAGACGCGCTAAAAGAGTGGCGAGGGAAAAAGGTTGTAGCAGCAACTGGCCTTGGGCAGCCCGCTCAATTTTTTAAGACGCTTCATGATCTCAAAATTGAGTGTGAGACTGTCAGTGTTGCTGACCACAGCAAGCTCGATCTTGCTTTGATACAGAGGGAGTACGAGCCCGATATCATCGTTGTTACCGCCAAGGACGCGGTAAAACTTGAGCAGGAGCCATGCGATAATGTTTGGGTACTGGAGATCGAGGCAATATTGCCTGATTCACTGTACTCGGCGATCGAGCAACGACTGGCACAGGTCGCTAATTAACGAGGTCTTTCATGTACCACATTGTGATTCCTGCGCGATATAGCTCTACACGCTTGCCCGCTAAAGCGTTGGCTGAAATAAACGGTAAACCTATGGTTTATTGGGTGTGGCGGCAGGCGCTTCAGAGTAGCGCCGTCTCCGTAACGGTTGCGACGGACGATGAGCGTATACGTTCCGCCTTGAGCGTTCACGGCGCGGAGGTTGTTATGACTGACCCCGCCCACCCATCAGGCACAGATCGGCTAGCGGAGGTGGGGCGGTTAAAGGGCTGGGACGATGGCAGTGTGGTGGTCAACTTGCAAGGTGATGAGCCGTTAATGCCCGTCGCCAACCTCGAGCAGGTCGCTGAACTCCTGTTGACTCACCCTGAGGCGTCGATCTCGACGTTATCTGAACCTATCAGTTCGTATTCTGCCTTTACAGATCCCGCCGTGGTGAAGGTTGTTTCGGACCATGTTGGGCGTGCGCAATACTTTTCACGCGCTCCAATCCCGCACTTGAGAGGCGATACCAATAACACCGTTCCAACGGAGGCCCGGCGACACATTGGTTTGTATGCCTACAGGGTGAGCTTTTTGCGTGAGTTTAGCTCGCGCTCAGTGGCACCTTATGAACAACTCGAGTCGCTTGAACAGTTGCGAGCGCTGCACTACGGGCATGAGATACGCATAGCGGATGGCTGTGAGACGGTTCCCGCGGGTGTCGATACGCTTGCTGACTTAGAGGCGGTAAGAGCCATCATGGCTGACCGATGAGCAAAGTCCGAGAAGGTGTCCCACTTCGTGAGCTCAATACGTTAAAGCTTGAGTCACAAGCGACGTACTTTTTATCTGCGTCCTCAGTTGAAGAGGTTCGGCTAGGGGTCATGGAGGCAAAGAAACATGACCTTCACATTACTGCGCTGGGAGGTGGGAGCAACGTCATTTTGAGCCCTGTCATAGAAGGTCTGACCCTCCATCTCAATATAAAAGGGCGCGAAGTTGTCGAAGAAGGAACAGATCATATTGTGGTTCGCTTAGGTGCTGGAGAGTCTTGGCACGAATGCGTTCTCTGGGCACACGCAAAAGGCTATTACGGACTCGAGAATCTGGCACTGATACCCGGTAGTGTAGGTGCGGCCCCTGTGCAAAATATTGGCGCCTATGGCGTTGAGATTCAGGATTTAATAGCGGGCGTAGAGGTCGTTGATGGGCATTGTGGTGAAACGAAAACGCTGACGAAGGACGATTGTGCGTTTGGCTATCGCGACAGTGTTTTTAAGCACGAAGTTGGTCGGCATTGGCTGATCGTGAGTGTGGATGTCCGTCTCTCGAAGCAAGCCGTCTGTTGCATCGAATATCCGGGTTTACGCGATCATATGTCGGACGATCCTATGAGCCCTGAAAGCGTGCTCCAAGCTGTCATAGCCTTAAGAAAAGCGAAATTGCCAGATCCACTTGTTGACCCAAATGTTGGTAGCTTTTTTAAAAACCCTATAGTGAGTCAATCTTTCGCTAAACAGTTAAAGGCAACGTATCGTGACATGCCGCAATTCACAACGCATGACAACCAGACCAAACTATCGGCTGCGTGGATGATCGATTACCTAGGGTGGCGGGGTGTCGAGGAGAACGGGGTTATCGTGTCGGTTAATCACGCGCTGGTGTTGATCAACAAGTCAGCCCTCTATGCTTCACAGATAACCCAGTTTGCAGGCAAGATTTCGGCGTCTGTTAAGGCGACTTTTGATGTGACCCTCGAGGTGGAACCTCAACTGATTGGCTCGGGGTGCTAGCTATGGCAAGCGGCGTATTTGAGGCGGAGCCCTTTCTCAAGCAACTCACGACGCGTCCAGGCGTTTATCAAATGTACGATAGGTCCGGTGGGCTGCTTTACGTTGGCAAGGCGAAAAACCTTAAAAACCGTGTGACGAGCTATTTCCGCGCAAGTGGTCTGTCAGCAAAGACCATGGCCCTCGTGGCTAGAATTCAGGACATACAGGTTACGGTCACAACAACGGAACGCGACGCGCTGCTCCTTGAGCACAATTTGATCAAGGAGTATCACCCGCCTTACAACATTTTACTTAAAGACGATAAGTCATACCCCTACATCTATCTTTCGTCTGAGGACAAATGGCCGAAACTCGGTTTTCACCGAGGACCGAAACGACGCAAGGGTGAGTACTTCGGTCCCTACCCGAGTGCGGGTGCTGTTCGATCAACACTGCATCTGATGCAAAAAGTTTTCAAAGTTCGCCAATGTGAGGAATCGTATTTTCGTAACCGCTCTCGACCTTGCCTTCAGTACCAGATTGGTCGCTGCTCGGGTCCCTGTGTCGGTCTAGTCAGCGATGAGGACTATCAGAAGCAAGTTGAGAACTCCGCATTGTTCTTAAGCGGAAAGTCCCAGAAGGTAATGAAGCGCCTTGCTGATGATATGGAACGTGCCGCAGAGAAGCTTGAGTTTGAAAAAGCGGCTGATTATCGCGATCAACTGCAGCGGTTACAGGATGTGCAGGCAAGTCAGGGAATAGAAGGCTCGCGCGGTGAGCTCGACCTGTTGGCGGTAAAGCAAGCCCATGGGCAAGCCTGTGTTCAAGTGCTGTTCGTTCGAGAGGGCCGAGTTCTTGGGTCTCGTACCTATTATCCGGCAACTCAGCTTGAGGAAGACGAAAGCTCGGTTCTCGATGCATTCATTCCCCAGTTTTACCTGTCAGGCCGTCAAACAATTCCGCAGGAGATTGTTGTAAGTCACAAGCCCAACTTCGCAGATTTGTTAGCCGATACCCTCATGGAGCAGAGTAAACGGAAAGTGGTTTTAAAAACCTCGGTTCGTGATGCGCGAGCGCGTTGGCTGCAGCTGGCAAAACAGACAGCCGAGAGCAACCTAGACTCATTTCTCAGCGGCAAGCAAACGATGGCGGGGCGCTTAGAGGCACTGCGTAGAGAACTGGATTTGGAAATGTCACCGACCCGTATGGAATGTTTCGATATCAGTCACAGTTCCGGCGAGGCAACAGTGGCTTCTTGCGTTGTTTTTGACAGTAACGGCGCGCGCAAGGCGGATTATCGGAAGTTTAACATTGACGGTATAACGGGTGGGGACGATTACGCTGCCATGCAGCAGGCGCTTGAGCGTCGTTACCGGCGCCTCTCAAAGGGTGAAGGCGTACTACCCGACGTGTTGTTTATCGACGGCGGCAAGGGACAGGTCTCGCAGGCACAACAGGTTCTCGAGCAGTTTGAGTTGACGACTGTTAAAGTTGTGGGTGTCGCCAAGGGTACGACCCGAAAGGCAGGTTTTGAGACGCTTATTGATGGTGATACCGGGGCCGAGACACAATTGCGTGGCGATAACCCCGCATTACATTTGATCCAGCAGATTCGTGATGAGGCTCACCGCTTCGCGATCGGTGGACACAGGGGGCGGAGATCAAAAGCGCGCAAGCAGTCAACCCTAGAAGGTATATCGGGGGTGGGTGCTAAACGCCGACGGGACTTGCTTCGTCACTTTGGCAGTATAAGAGGGGTGGAGAACGCATCCGTCGATGAGATTTGTAAAGTTGACGGGGTCAGTGCAACTCTCGCCCAGAGTATTTATGATCACCTACACACTGTTGAACAGTAATTTTTGGAGCCTATGTGCGTTGGACGCTTCCTAACATTTTGACCTTATTGCGCGTTGGCTGCATTCCCTTTCTGGTGGTCGCCTTCTATTTAGCTGGGCCCTATGCAGGCTTCCTATCGGCACTTATTTTCCTTATTGCAGCGATTACGGACTGGCTTGATGGCTGGCTTGCCAGAACACTGAACCAGGAGAGTGAATTTGGGGCTTTTATGGACCCCGTGGCTGATAAGCTGATCGTGGCCACCGCGCTTGTCTTACTTGTGGCTCATTACGATAATATTTGGATAACACTGGCTGCCATGGTCATTATCGGCCGAGAGATCCTGGTCAGTGCTCTGCGTGAGTGGATGGCTCGAAGCGGACGAAGTGAATCGGTAGCTGTGACCATCGTTGCAAAGTTCAAAACCACCCTCCAGATGACAGCGATTACCTTGTTGCTTTGGCGGGCCTTTAAACCCAATAACGATATCTGGCTGATGGCAGGTTATGTCGCCATGGCAATTGCGGTTTTCTTGACGCTTTGGTCGATGTGGAACTATCTGCAAGTTATGTTGGGAAAGGCTACCGACAACGAAACTGCTTGACCGCTAAGTCCTAGCGAATACACTCGGTACTATGCGGGAATAGCTCAGCTGGTAGAGCGCAACCTTGCCAAGGTTGAGGTCGCGAGTTCGAACCTCGTTTCCCGCTCCAATTTGTCAACTTGAATTCTACTCGGCCGTCGTTGAGCACAACGGGGTCTGACAAATGCGAGACCTTCTGGCGACTTCCCGTGACACTTGAACTTTGGCTACTCCTTATTATTACCTTGCTCGCGGGGGCCATGTCACCAGGTCCTAGCGTAGCGCTTGTCATGCGCACCACCATTGTCCACGGACGCAGAAGCGGCGTACTCGTTGCGCTTGCCCACGGTGTGGGAATAACCGTTTACGCCCTTGCTGTGGTCTTAGGTTTGGCCACCGCAATTCAGAGCTCTAGTTCCTTAAATATAGGCTTACGAATAGGTGGCGCGCTGTTTCTTTTTTACCTGGGTTATCGGATGTTATCTAGCGGGATCAAAAACGCGGAAAAGGGC
>NZIJ01000003.1 GCA_002689915.1 Halieaceae bacterium
AGAGAAGGGATGGTCCGGTCCCACGCCCTCATACGGCACGATAATAAATTTCCGGTCCTCTGGAATGGAGAATCCTGACATCTCAGCGAGTACCTGCGGCTGCTTGACGACTGCTGCCGTGTTGAGCGCGCCGTTGTGCCAGAGGACCGTTGCAATCTTGTCAGCCTCTTCTGGTGAAGCAACATAACCGCCTTCGGCGATCAGATTTCCAAGAAGTGCGTCATAGACGCTCTCAAGAACAATGACCGAGTTGTCTGATGAGCAAGATGCGGCGAGGTCGAGTGTTTTGGAGATACGAATTTTTTCAGCAGTATCAATGAGGTCGGCGGTGTCATCGACCGTAATAACGGCATTGCCGGCTCCAACGCCGAGCGCGGGTGTACCACTTGAGTAAGCTGCAGTAACCATTCCAGGTCCACCCGTGGCAAGAATAAGGTCGCACTGACGCATCAATTCCTCAGTTTTTCCGATCGATGGTTGCGCCATAGTTTGGACGAGGTCCGCTGGCGCACCCATTTTTACAAGGGCATCGCGCATCTTGTTAACGATGGTCATATTGATGAACTTTGCACGGGGGTGTGGGGCGATGACGATGGCGTTGCGACCTTTCACAGCATTAATGCTCTTTATGACGGGTGTCGCTTCGGGGTTCGTGGAGGGTGATAGCGCACCGATAACACCAACTGGCTTGCAAATCTTGATGATGTTGCGCTCGACGTCTTCCTCGATCACACCAACCGACTTATCGGGAAGGATATCCATCAGCGATGCGCGGGTTTTCACCGAAATTTTCGCAAATTTACCGTTGTAGTCACCGAGTTGGGTCTCGTCGAGTGTTTGCTGCGCAAGCTCCTCGGCTACGCCTGGTTGTGCACACGACCAAACCATGGCCTTTAGAAGCTGGTCGACTTGGTCTTGCGTGTAATTAGCAATGGCTGCTTGAGCGGCTTGCGCACGCTTAATGAGCGCTTCGACCTCTGCTACTTCTTCGGGCAGCGCCACTGTTTCAGGTGTAGCCATGAAAATCCCCTTATCGTTTTTATGGCCAGATTATAGGTGCATGCCGAATATTACGCGACACGAATCATGCGCTTCCCGCGATTTTCACCGGCCAACAGGCCAATCAATCCGGCCGGCGCATTTTCGAGCCCTTCGATGATGTCCTCGAAAAGGGTGAGATCACCTTGGTGCTCCCACCTTGAGAGGTCATGAAGGGCGTCTGCGTCGAGGTGCGCATAGTCGCTAACAATAAAGCCCTCCATTCGGAGCCGTTTGGTTACGAGCAGACCGGGCACGCCAAAAGGCCCCGGCTTAGGCTTTGTGTCATACATCGATACGGCGCCACAACAGGCTATACGGCCCTTTAAATTCATGGCAAACAACGCGGTTTGAAGAATATCGCCGCCTGTATTATCAAAGTAAACATCAACACCATTGGGTGCGGCGGCTTGCAGTTGGTCGCGCAATGACCGGTCCTCACTTTTGTAGTTTATGCAGACGTCAAACCCCAGCTCGCGCTCAACCCACCGACATTTAGCTTCACCGCCTGCGACACCAATAATACGCGCACCTTTTATGCGGCCGATCTGGCCAACAATCGACCCCACTGAGCCTGCCGCAGCGGAGACGAGTAAAGTCTCGCCTGCGTGAATCCCCGCTACGTTAATTAAACCGTGATAGGCCGTTAATCCCGCGACGCCAAGGAGCGATAATCCGTGGCTTGTTGGGCCTTTGTGATCCGGCGCTTCGGTCACCTGTCCGCCGTCGATCACGGCGTATTCTTGCCAGCCGACATCCGCCATCACCAGATCACCGGGTTTCCACGCGGCATCTTTGGACTCAATGACTTCTCCAATCCCGTAGCCTGCCATGACATCACCGCCAACAAGCGCACTGCGATAGGTGGCACCCTGCATCCAAGCTCGATTCGCGGCGTCTTGAGACAGCAACAGAGTTTTAATGCAGACCTGACCTACCTCAAGATCCGGTACAGGGACCTCATCGGTGTCAAAGCAATCGAGACTCAGTTTGCCCGTCGGTAATTGACTGAGAAGAATTCGTTTGTTTGCCAGCATAGCCACCTCACATTCGGTCACAGACACAGGGACCGCATTAACGCTACAAAACGCTGAGTGTACCCCTACACGTAGGCTTATTGGCGCGAGCGCGATCCAAAGTCCTTAATTTAGTGGAAATACGAATTGCCTTGCGCACTCTTGGGTTTACTCGCAGGTCGACCCACACCCACTGCGGGTTAGGTCTTCATTTGTGGCGTTGGCGCAGGGACATCAATAATTTAACCTATGTCTTTTGCGAGTAGGTAAAGTCGATGGGATCAGCCACAAATTGGACAAAGCTCAATTGGGAAGACCCGTTCGAACTCGACGCGCAGTTGACCGAAGAGCAGCGGATGGTGCGAGAGTCTGCGCGGCAGTACGCTCAAGATAGGCTTGCTCCTCGCGTGACCGACGCTTTTAGGAGCGAGAGCACGGACCCCGCTATTTTCCGAGAGATGGGGGAGGTCGGCTTGTTGGGTCCAACCATTGAAGGTTATGGCTGTCCCGGTGTCGATTACGTGAGCTACGGTCTCATAGCCCGCGAGATAGAGCGCGTTGATTCGGGTTATCGGTCAATGTTAAGCGTCCAGTCGTCGCTCGTAATGTATCCCATATTTGCCTACGGCAATGATACGCAACGAGAGAAATACCTCCCCAAGCTCGCCACCGGTGAGTGGATAGGTTGTTTCGGTTTGACTGAACCTGATCACGGGTCTGATCCGGGTGGAATGATTACACGGGCTCGCACAACTGATGGTGGCTACCGTCTGACAGGCGCTAAGATGTGGATTTCCAATAGCCCTATTGCTGATGTCTTTGTCGTCTGGGCGAAGACCGACGATGACATTATCCGCGGTTTCATTCTCGACAAAGGTATGCCCGGGCTCTCTGCGCCAAAAATTGAGGGGAAATTGGCGCTACGTGCATCGGTTACCGGTGAAATCGTTATGGATGATGTCTTTGTCCCTGAAGAAAACTTACTCCCCAATGTGTCAGGTCTTAAGGGACCATTCGGTTGTTTGAATAACGCCCGCTTCGGTATCGCTTGGGGAACGCTGGGTGCAGCAGAAACCTGTTGGCACACGGCGCGTAATTACACGCTAGATCGAAAGCAGTTCGGTAAGCCACTTGCGGCAACACAGCTTGTTCAGAAAAAGTTGGCCGACATGCAGTCGGAAATCGCGATCGGATTACAGTCCTGCTTGCGAGCTGGCCAGATGTTAAGTGATGGGGCAATCTCTCCAGATCTCATCAGTTTGATAAAGCGCAATTCTTGCGGCAAAGCGCTGGAGATAGCGCGTACCGCGCGGGACATGTTGGGGGGCAATGGTATTTCCGACGAGTACCCGGTTATGAGACACATGGTTAACCTTGAAGTCGTCAATACCTATGAGGGTACGCATGACATTCACGCGCTGATACTGGGCCGCGCGCAAACGGGGATCGCCGCCTTTTAATCAAATCGAGTTACAGGATGGGTAGTTATGGGACGATTACTGTTGGCTTGCGCGTTTCTTGCCGTACCCTGTTTCGCTGACGATACCGCATCGGTTGATGCCATTATTGACGCTTATTACGACGTGATATCAGGTCCAGAGGGGTTTGTTTACGACGCCGACCGAGATGCGAATATTCATGCCAAAGAGGCGTTGATAACCAAGTTCTCACTGGACGGATCAATGCAGCAACACCCGTTTGAGACGGAGCAAGCCTTGGTTGTCAGTCCTTACGAGTCTGCGTTTTTCGAGGTTGAAGTCGACAGGCAGGTAAAGCGGTTTGGCAACGTGGCTCATGTCTGGAGTGAGTTTGAGATGAAAACGGCGCCAGAGGGCGAAGCCTATGGCGGAGGCTTTAACAGTATTTCATTGCTCTTTATGTCGGATCGATGGTGGATCTCGTCCTGGGCAACTCAGTACAAAGAACCGGGTGCGAAATTGACTGATCTGCCGTCAGCTCAGCTCGTTGATCTCGATACAGACGAATTTGCCGAGGTCGTTAAGTCGATCGTTCAAGATACGCTTCAGGCTTGCGAGGTCCGAGGAGGTATGGAAGGACGGGCTAAAATGAATCTTGCCGTTGTCGGCGAGGTCAATGCGAAACTGGTCTGCGCGGAGGACTGACGCGATGATGCACAGACTGATAGCGATCGCGCTCACAGCTTGGATTCTTCTCCCGGCCAGTCCAAAGTAAGTAGCGTTGACGCAGGGTGGCACAAAGTGTGAAAGCTGAAGTCATGAATCTTCCCAATATCAGCGAGCGCGAGCTTGAAAGGGTTGCGCGCCAATTTGGAACACCGCTCTTTGTGTTTTCCGGCGATGCGATTCGCCAGCGAGTAGCTGAATTCCGGTCTGCTTTTGGTGAGGAGTGGCCGCGATTTGAACTTATGCCGTCGCTTAAAGCCTGTCCGATACTAGGTGTTCGAGCACTGTTGTCCCAGCTTGGGTGCGGCTGTGACGTATTTGGTCCCGGCGAGTTCGAGGGAGCATTGCGGGGTAATGTGCCCCCGTCGCAGATCTCGGTCAATGGTTCCATAAAAGACGAGGGTATCATTCGCCGAGCAATAACCCTGGGTGTTCGCATCGTTATAGACAGCCCTAGAGAAGCAACACTCATTAATGACATTGCCGGAAGCTTATCCGTGACAGCCAGAGTGATGCTGCGTTTGAAGCCGGACATGGCTGATCTTTCAGTAACGTCTGACTTTGCGCCTGATTTATTAATTTCTGAGCTAAGTCAGCGTATCAAATACGGTATTCCAAACAGTGAGCTGGCATCGTTGGTCGATGCATGGTCGTCGTTCACTCAACTTGAGCTTGTCGGTTTTCACGCGCATGTTGGCAGGCACAGCAAAGAGCTCGAGGTTTGGAGCGCTTGGGCTACTGCTGTGGCATTAAAAGCAGTCGAGATAGAAGCTTTGCTCGCTCTTTCTGATAACCCTGTAATCAACATTGGTGGTGGTTTCGCGAGCGAGCTAGACGCAGACCTCGATGTGGTGGATCGCAGCGGACACACGCCGTCTTTGTCAGAGTTTGCAGCCGCCATTTGTTGTGCACTACGACAAGGATTGGCTGACTCAGCCATAACCTGGTCAAACTGGACCCTTGAAATCGAGCCAGGTCGGGGTTTGCACAGCGACACGGGTGTCCATCTTACAACCGTCAAGAACCTAAAATATGAAACAGTGGGTCAGCAGAGGCGCTGGGCTGAAGTGGATACGTCAGAGGTGTTTCTTGACCTACACGGTGTTTCCGATGACTGTCCGTTGCAGTTCACGTCCGTCAGTTCTACCGAGGCTCCCAATCACGTCTATGACGTTGTAGGTCTTACTTGTAACGCGGAAATGTTATCCCTCGATGCGGAACTACCTGAGTTGTCCGTGGGTGATGTGTTAGCCATTTACCCTACCGGTGCCTATTTAGAGCCTATGGCGGCAAACTTTAATGCGCTGCCGAGACCCGGGTCGGTGCTGTTAGATCAGGGCGGTGCGCGATTAATTAAACGTCATGAAACTGTGGATGATGTCTTTGCCCGTGACATAATCGATGGATTCTAAGTCCTGTTGGAGCGACAAGCAGATGACTAAGCCACCACCTATAAAGATCAGGGGCGTGCATCATTTCGCGATGTCCGTGCCCAGTCTTGAGTCTGCGATCGCGTTCTATCGCGACGCATTTGGCTTTGAATTGGTTGATCACGAGCACCTAGGGCAAAGCGAGGAGGGTGATCGCGTCACGCAAATGAAAAACACCGACACGACCTTGGCGATGCTGCACGCGGGTAATATTTTTATTGAACTCTTCGAATTTCACAGTCCACAACCAGGTGAAAATACCCGTCGAATGTGTGACTACGGAGTCACGCACTTCTCCTTTGAAGTTGAGGACGTTTACAGGTCTCATGAGGCATTAAGGGCGCACGGTGTTCAGTGGCACTCAGACCCTATTGATGCGGGTGACGGGTACCTGATGACCTATGGACGAGACCCTTTTGGTAATGTCATTGAAATACAGCAGGTGCCAAACGAGCGCGCCTATGCATTCGCTCAACTCCGCGGAGAGTGAGCTTCTCGCGTTAGGAACAAAATCAATGACCCAGCGATCATTCCTAGGATCGACACCCAAATAACCGCTTCGAGTTTGATGCTGCTTGCCAGTATGCCTGCCAAAATGGGTCCGAGTGCCGTGCCAAGCGATTGGCTGCCGGGAGCCAGTATCTCTGAACCGCTTTGATCGCTCACCTCCGCTATGGCGCCATAAACGAAGGCGATACCGAAGTTCCACGCAATTTGATGGAGCAAAAAGCCCGCTGCAAGCGCGGTAACAGAAGTTGTGTTGACCAGTATGAGTAATCCCATGGCGCCCACGACTGTCGCAAGGAGTACTGGGGTAAATCTGCCCAGACGGACATCAAGTATGCTGGCCAGGATAGACCCAACCATACTGACCGGTAGGATGACCGCCAGCATGAATCCCATTTGCTCTAGGGATATTTCCCGTTCGCGACCGATCGACTCAATAAACGCCCAAATGGCGGAAAGTCCAAGTTGATAGCACACCAGTGCAATAAGTAACCAGATAAGTAGCGGTTTCACAGTGTTTCGCTTGGCCGACTCGGTGTCATGAGTAAATGAGGCGTTTGCGAACGTCAGGAGCGGCAGTAGAACCAGCACGATGGCAACCAGTGACAAGTAAACCGTCCTGATGTCGCTGGTTGATAAGGCCTTGGGTAACGCGAGCAACAAAATGGCACTGAAGCCAATTTGGGTAACAACGCTGATGGCGATCGCGCGATCTGGATGTGGGGCACGACACAAGAGTGCGGTTCCCAACGAAAAGGCAATGCCATGACCCAGAGCACCAGCTAAAAACCTGAGGGATAGGACGGCTTCGAAGGTGTTGGCGAATAACAGGCCGAGATAGCCAAGCACCATGCTTAGTGACGCAAGTCTGATGAGACCACGCTGCGAAAAACGTTTTGCCCACCAAACCCCTGAGAAACTTGCCAGAACTACACCCAAGATGTCAGCGGATGCCATCAAACCCACTTGGTCTGGGGCGAGCATTAATGTCTCGGTCATCACGCCAAGGAAAAAAGGTTGAACAGCAAACGGCATGGCGCCCAGCATCGCCATCACCCAGCAACCTATAAGGTGTCTTCGGTCACTGAGCGGTACTTGGTTATGAAGGGCTGACACCGTTACTAGCCGGCAATTCCGTGAGCACGTGCTAGATTGAACAGCGCTGGGTGCGCAGCCTCGTAGTGCGATGCGAGGTGAATCAAATCGTGCTCATGACGCCACGGGGCCATAAGCTGAATACCAATAGGACAGCCGTTACGATCACTCCCTGACGGCAGTGACAAGGCGGGTAAGCCCATGTGGTTGGCGGGTATGGTGTAGCACGCAGCGTCAAAGAGGTTTTCCGACCACTCATCAAAGCTTTGAGGCGAGTCCATTCGATAATTGGAGTTAATCTCTGGGCACGCAATAGGTGTTACCGGGGACATTAAGACATCGCACACCCCGCTTTGCCAAAAATCACCCCAACGACGCATAAGTGCCTCTGTCACCATTTGCGCTTCGAATAAATCATCAATGCTGTAACGATCAGCGAGCTCCAAGTGATGTCTAAGTTGGATCGATGCGTTCTCGTCAGTCAAAGGCACGTTAGCCTCGTCAACCAAGTACATCAGCTCGCGACTGATAGGGAGCAGCCATTCTCCGACCGAGAATGAGGAACGTAAGGCGTGAAAGTCGCAAATCTCTCGGGGTTGCAACGGTACAATGGTGTGACCAAGCGCTTCCAAGCGTCCCGCGGCCTCCTCGATGGACTTCAGTACGTCTGCATCGACCAAAACGGAACTTCCCCATGCCTCAGCACTCACCCCAACGCGCAACTTTCGATGTGGCACCGTTAATTCTTTGATGAGCTGTGGCGGCGGGTGCGGAGGCATGAAGCTTCGGCCCAACTGCCGATGTATGGCCAGCACTTCAGTTACTGCGGCGCAATCTCTAATACTGCGGACAAGCGCGCCTTCGACAGCGCCTGCAAGAATGGACTCATTCAGTCCTTTGGGAAGTGGATTCATCCCTCGCGTAGCCTTGAGGCCTACAAGGCCAGTCCAGGCAGCGGGAAAACGAATGGACCCGGCCCCATCAGATGCCGAGCAAATGGGGGTTATTCCACCTGCGACCGCGGCTGAGGAACCGCCAGATGAGCCACCGGGGGTATGTTGCAAGTTAAACGGGCTGTGAGTTGTGCCTTGGGGGATGCTGTGCGTGATGAGGGTCATTCCATCCTCAGGCACTGCGGTACGCCCGCAGACAATAAAACCGGCCGCTCTAAAATTCTTAATGAGAGGGTCGTCCTCGGTAGCTAGGTCAGGCGCTTTGAAGCCGAGCCCAATTTGCTGATCTCTCCCTTTAATCCGTGAACCCATGTCCTTGATCAATATGGGTACGCCATAAAACGGCCCATCGGTATTGGCACCACTTGAATCCGGGTCATCTAAGACATCGTCGAAGACCTCAATAACAGCGTTAAGGCGGGGGTTCTGGATGGAAATCGCATCGGCAAACTGATGCATAACTTCAGACATTGTGACGTCTTTAGCTCGGAGTTTTGCAGCCAATTCTGTGGCATCGATGCGGCCCCAAGTCGCCCAGTCAAACGGATGCGTTGCCATGGTCCACCTGTATACTTTTGTTATTGCTTGGTGAGATGAGGCTAACACCATCCAAAAATATAGCCAGCCAAGGCAATGATCGGTTTCTTGTTTCGCTACCTTGAGTCGATCGCCTATCCGAATGTCGTTAACTTGCGTATGGTCGATATCGACTTTTACAGTGAGATGTACAGCACATGGCTAACCCTCTACCTAATCACCCCCAATTGCGCGGCAATTACGGCCCCATCAACTTTGAGGCTTCATACGACGACATAGTCATTGAGGGCACAATACCCAGTGATTTATCGGGCTCGCTATATCGAATAGGGCCTAATCCAAAATTTGTCGAGGGAACCTACCACTGGTTTTTTGGTACCGGCATGATTCACGCATTCCATGTCGACCAGGGAAAAGTGGGTTACGTGAACCGCTGGGTAAGAACGCCGAAGTTTGAGAAAGAGATTGAGCTGGGAAGGGGGCTTAACCTCGAAATCAATATCAACAAAGAAACAGGGCAAATTGAAAGTAACCGCCGTAATGGTGTTGCTAATACTCATATTATGGCGCACGGCGACCATTTGGTGGCCTTGGAAGAGGGCAGTCATCCCTTTAGCGTGGCTCCACAATCACTTGAGTCAGAGGGTTATGGTCACTATGCCGACGGTATAAAAGGCGCTATGACCGCGCACCCTAAAATTGACCCTGAAACGGGTGAACTTCACGGCTTCGGCTACATGACTGACCATTTTGGTAGTAAGACGATGACCTATCATGTCATTGATCGAAACGGTCAGATGCTACGCTCAGATGTTTTCGAAGCACCGTACGCCGCGATGGTCCACGACTTTATGATCACTCGTGATTACGTGATTTTCCCTCTGTTTCCTCTGACGTGTGATTTGGATCGCGTTGCCAAGTTTGGTTTCCCTTTTGCATTTGATCGAAGCGCCGGCGCCTACATTGGCGTCTTAAAGCGCGGCGCACCGGTCTCGAGCATTCGTTGGCTAGAGGCCCCCGTCTGTTACGTCTTCCATTACCTAAATGCATGGAATGAGGGGTCAAAGGTGACCTTTGATTCGGTCGATTTTCCCGTTGCGCCCAATTTCCCTAATGCCGATGGCAGTATTCCAGCTCATGCGGATGCACAGGGTAAGTTGACGCGGTGGACCTTGGATGTCGACACAGGGGCGATAGATCGATATCAGACGCTGGATGTGGCCTCAGAGTTCCCGCGCATCGATGATCGGTTTGGTGCTTCCCGTCACCGTCATGGCTATATCGCCGCCGCTTCACAGCGCGCCAAGGGGGATGGTGGGTTGTTCCATGAGATCACGCACATTGACTGCGATACGGGTGACGTCAGCACGTGGGACGCGGGTTTTGGTAACGGTGTTTCGGAGCCTGTATTTGTTGAAAAGAATAGTGGCGCAAAAGAGGGGGAGGGCTGGCTACTTGCGACGGTGTATGACAGCCAGAAAAGCACATCCTCGCTGGTGATTCTTAACGCGCAAGCGGTCGGCGATGGGCCTGTCGCAGTCGCTAAGCTAGACCATCGCATACCCTACGGCTTCCACGGCAGCTGGCGCAATAACTGAACGTAAGTAGCTTTGAGGTCAGACTCAAGGGGTGAATTCCCTTGGTATTACGCTCCTGTAATGTCCGCTAAAAGCGGGTTTTTTTGAAGAGGAGAATCGTGGCAATAGCGGCTGCGTGTAGCTCGTTTAGGGCCCCTCATTGTGCGACGAGATGCCGTCGGTTTTTGTCTTGATTTCGCCTTTATTTTGGTTTTCTATAGCGCGAGATAGGTGCTCGTAGTCGCAGAGGAAAACCATGCGGGATGCCACTCAATGAATGCCGAGGCACTCGGTAACGTCCAGGTCAACTGGCCCGATGGCGAGCGAATGAGTTTGCCCATCTTGTGGCTTCGTGATGTTTGTCCCTGCGAGGCGTGTCGGATTGCTCAGACACAGGAGAAACGCTTTCATCTCGCAACCCTTGAAACCGTGAGTATCGAGACGCTGGCGGTCAGCGATGAGGCGCTTTGGGTTGCGTGGACAGGTGGGCATTCGAGTCAATACCCTAGAAGCTTTCTCGCCAAAGATCATGCTCGTGTGATGCCTCAGTGGCAGCCTTGGAGCGATGACTACACGCCTGCTTATTTCGACTTTCAGGCGTTTCAAGCGAATGACCGAATGGCCTTGCTGGCTATCGAAGAATTTTTGAGGTCCGGTGTACTCATACTTTCAAACGCACCAACTGAAGAGGCGACACTGGAATTACTGGCCAAGCGGCTTGGTCCGATCCGTGAAGTACTGTTTGAGCGCATTCACAATGTGAAAGTAGACCCTAGGGGCTACAACGTCGCCCACACCAACTTAGGTCTGCCGCCGCATAACGATTTTGCGAGCTATTCATGGCCGCCAAGTGTGCAGGCGCTTCATATGCTAGCCAACGAGGCGAGCGGCGGGCGATCGACGATTTTTGATGGCTGGGCACTCTTGGAGGAGTTTCGATCAGCGGAGCCCGAGGCTTTCGATGTCCTATGCCGAGTGGAAGTACCCTTTAGAGAGTTTGATGAGAGCAACGAGACGTACGCTTGTGAACCCATCATCCGGCTAAATACTAAGGGCGAAATTGTTATTTTCCGTTATTCGAATCAGTTGATGCAGGTAATGAACCCTGCTGATCCTGATACGGCTGGGGTTTACGATGCCTATTACAAACTAAGCCGCCGCTTGTTCAGTAGTGACAAGGTGAGGCGCTTTCGGTTGGAAGGTGGGCAGATACTGATTGTCGCAAGTCACCGTGTCCTTCACGGACGCGAGGTCATCGACGATGCGGGTTATCGGCATCTACAGGATGCGTATTTCGAGCACGATAATGTGCGCAACATGCTTACGGTATTAGCGAGGTCGCATGACTGAAGTTTCATTTACCCAAATGAAAGATGGCACCCAAGCCGACTATGTATTTTTGGAGCAGCTGGAGGACGACCATATTAAGGGGCTGCCGGGTCGCATTATGAAAGCCTTAGCTGGCTTATCGGATGGGCTAGCCGGGTACAAGATTGATCGGCTGCAGCACTCTCTGCAGACCGCAACGCGTGCGGAGGATGAAGGCGCGAGTATTGATTGGATAGTCGCGGCCTTGGTGCACGACATAGGCGATGAGCTTGCTCCATTGAGTCACGCTGAGTTTGCGGCGGCACTTTTGAAGCCGTTTGTCAGCGATGAGGTCGTATGGGTGGTAGAAAAGCACGGCTTATTTCAGGCGTACTATTACGCCCATCATGTCGGTGGCGATCGTCACGCGCGAGACCAATACAAAGATCATCCGTTTTATGATCAATGCGTTCACTTTTGTGAGGCATGGGATCAGGCATCCTTCGACCCGACGTACCCCACGCACTCGCTTGACCATTTCGAGCCCATGGTCAGAGAGGTTTTTTCGCGAAGAGCGCACTGACACCTTCCTGATAAGAATGCACTGGCTCTGTTGCCCCCTAAGCGGCGCGACAGCACAATAGCGGCTCGATCTTCGAGGCTCACCTATGATTAGCTTTGCACAAGCACAGGAAAATTTAGAGCGTTTATGCCGGTCATGGTTGGCGTCAAATCCTGAGGTGAGTGAGACGCTGCGCTTGGGTGAGGCACTTGGCCGTTACCTGACGGCAGACATTGTTGCCGCGCTAGAATTACCGAGGTCAGATGTTTCAGCGATGGATGGCTACGCTATCTGCTCCCCCGACGCAGTGGGTGCCAAATCCTCCCAGACCTTTACGCTAAAGGGAGAGTCTCGCGCTGGTGAACCCTTTGAAGGTGGAGCATTGGCGCCGGGTGAGTGCATTCGTATTTTCACAGGGGCAGTGGTCCCCGCATCCGCGGATACGGTGGTCATCCAGGAAAATGTTGAGCGCGACCATGACCTGATTCACATGCGCCATGACACGCCAACTGGTTCGAATATTCGTCGTCGAGGCGAGGAGATAGCCAGGGATACCGTTATTGCAAGATATGGCCAATTGATAAGACCCAACATGATTCCGCTGCTCGCGAGTCAAGGTATAGCGCAGGTGGAGGTCCGACGAAAACTCCGTGTCGCATTTTTCGCCACGGGAGACGAATTGAAAGCCGCGGGTGAGGTCTTAGATGAGGGGGATATCTACGAAAGTAATCTCGCGTCTATCGATGCCGTGCTTCAGCAGTATCCAGTTGAGCTCATAAATATGGGCGTCATCGAGGATACGCCCGAAGCCATAAAGGCGTGTTTAACAAGAGCCAGCACCGAGGCAGATGTCGTCATCAGCAGTGGAGGCGTGTCCGTTGGAGACTACGACTACGTCCGACAGTGCGTAGAGTCCATGGGTGTCATTTCCGACTACAAAGTCGCCATGAAGCCTGGCAAACCTGTCTGTTTCGGCCATCTTGATCGAGGGCAGGGCAGTAAGGCGCTGTTTTTTGGCCTGCCCGGAAATGCCGTCTCCTCTTTTGTTGTCCTGACTGAGCTTTATCTGCCTGTGATTAAGCTCCTTTCAAACCGAAAGGTTGTTGTATCCAATGTCCAACGAGAAGCTGTGCTGGATGCTGACCTCACTCGACGTGGTGGTCGCTTGGAGTTTCAACGCGGCATCTTACGAGGCGATATTGATGACGCCGGGAATCAAGTGATGCGTGTCGCAGCCTTAGGTAGTCAAGATTCTCATCGCGTTTTTGGCCTGGCTCGCGCCAACTGCACCATCAAGATCGATGCAGATATCGAACACATCTGCGCGGGTTCCAGGGTTTCAGTTTCCGTCTTTCCGTGGGCAGAGGATCTGTGAGCGATCTTCGCTCCGTCATTGCCGTGGCCATCCTCGCCGGAGGAAATAGCCGCCGTATGGGTGAAGATAAGGCGGCCCTAGTAGAGGCGCATCAATCGCTTATTTCACGTCAAGTTCTCGACCTTCGCCGTGTATTGCCAGCTCTCCCGGTCTTTGTTTGTGCGGGCTCTCGGCGTTACCCGGAGCTTTTGTCTCACGGTATTCATTATGTGTCAGACGAGGTCGATGATGGGGGGCCCTTAGCGGGAATTACAGAGGCCTTGAAGGCTGCCAAGGCATTAAATGGCGGTG
>NZIJ01000004.1 GCA_002689915.1 Halieaceae bacterium
ATTTTGCGGTAGGACCTTCGCCGCCCAAGGGATGAACCAACTCGATGCTCGACGGCGGTAAAGGGAAAAAGGCGGTCGTCGTTTTGGCTGCCTCTACCGGCTCCGTTCCCTGATAATCGAGTTCAAAGTCAGTCATGAAACGCTCGATAGCGGCCTCTAAATCAGGGACGGCTATGGCTATGTGGTCTAAACCTGTAATCATATTTTTCTCCGCTGTTTAGGCAATAGCGTCCATTAATACTGCGGTACTGGCCTCGCGGCGGGCGCGAATTTCTGCCTCGGAAAGGACTTCTGGGCGTTCACTGGGTGTGACCTTGAAGATCGGCTGACCTTTTTTGATGATTACGCCATCACCCTCGACCAGCACCTCATCCACTACCCCATCAAACGGTGCGTTGACCTTGTTAAACATCTTCATGACTTCAACGATGAATAAGGGATCGCCCGCTTTGAACGTTGTGCCTGCCTCCGCATAAAGCGGCTCACCCGGCGCCTCACGACCGTAGAACATCCCGCCGCTGGTTGCGACGATCTCATCGGCATTTGCCACAGGTGGTGGAGCCAGTGCTTTGGCCATCGCCTCTTGGTGGTCATCATCGAGCAAGCGCTCTGGAATAAAGATGCTGAGGTCCCTATTAACACAAAGGTCATAGAACCCCGTCTTGTGGGCCAATGCCGGCAACAAGAGTAAGAGCGAAAGTCCCGCCTGATGACCTTTATGAGCACCTTGAATGGACGTCCAGGTATCGGCGTCAACGCCTTCGGGCGCTTCAGAACCAAAGGCGCCACACAACTCGTCCCAGGTATCGACGTCGAGCTCATTTATCGCATCGAGATAAAAGGCGTCCGCCGTGTCGAGTATTTCAGCATCGTGGGACCAAATTTGCTCTGAGGCGGCAGCCCTACCCTCATCATCAAGATTGAGGAAGTGGTAGGTATCAACCAAGATGTCGACTGGGTTTTCAGCGAACGTGATTTTGTCGCCATCCACACTAAACGCATCTTTATTGGCGCTTAGCCACCCCGAAAGCGTATGCGGGCAGTCAAGCAGCTTCTGCAGCGGCCGCAAGATAAGCGTTTTCTTAGCCTCCAAGACGGACCCTGCTGTATCGCCATTGCGCTGGCTGTAAACTTTCCAGGCCGCCTCGAGGTCGATCTTCTTCGCATCCTGAGCTAACTCGCCCACCGCTGTCAGGTAAGGGACGATGAACTTCGTTGTAGGACGCGCGTGAACTGTTCGATTCAAGAACCAATGCACCAGACCGTAATGGAAATTGAGGTTAGTACTCAGATCTCGACCACGCAAAGTGGTGACTCGCAGTATCTCCGCCATTTTCTCGTAAGACGTGAGCCGTGAATCTCCAACACTCAGAATCAATGCGATATTTGAGTCGTAAGCACCCGCCAAGGTGTATTTCATGAAGACATCAGTGTCTGGATTGTGGACACAAATCCCTTGATCGTCGCGGTTTCCGCCCGCTACTGCGTCCGACCAATGCTCAATTTGACCGCCAGCGTGCGGCTGGAGGGCGTCGTTTGTGGCGTTCATCCGGGCTTCTAAGCTGTCGTTATTCCGCAGTACGCGATTGGGCTTTGGTAGCGCCCGCCCGTGAGCTGCCAGCAGCACCATGGCTTCCACTAACGAGTTAACGATGAAGCTCTGGGTGGGGTCGTCGGGGTTGCTGAACTCCAGCGCGTAACAAAGCTCAGACACGCGATGCTCCACCTGAATCCGCGTATTCATCTCCATAAAAAAGTGACTGTCGGTGTCGACAATGCATTCAAACGTGGATACCGAATCAAGACCGACGGCCGCGCCGAATCGCGAGGCCTCTTCTTCCATTGTGTCGAGCGTGACGACATCTGCCTTCAAAACCGCCGCCTCTTCGCTGAGACCTGCAGCCGTGACCTCTTCCGCCGCTTCGAGCAGAGACTCCCGCGTTACGGAAACCTCTAGTAATTTTTGCTCGTGCATCTGCAGCGAACAGTCACGGCCACCCAGGGTCATGCACCAGTCGCCATTACCGATAACTTGAATCTCTTGGTGACGGGTCGATTCGATGTTGAGCTCTACTAGAACGTTTTTATTGTCGCCAACACCGGAGGCCTTTACCTCTTGCAGTATCTCTTTAACGAGCTCGCCTGTTCGTGCCGACTCGCCCCGCTCAACAATGCGCTGGCCCTTACCACCGCCGCCACCAATGGCTTTTAGACGTACCCGATTATTCGGGTACTTTTTGTTCATGCCCTCAACCGCCTCTTTCAGCGTAGCAATGAGCTCGTCAATTGAGTAGATGTCGATCCCCGCTTTGTACGAGCCAGTCAGCACCCTGTCCGCAAGCTCCTCGACATCGTCTGTATCTAAATCAACCTCACTGAGGCCTCGATCGGCGCACAGCTCCGTGAGTGCTTGGGCTGTTGGGTATTTCTTTAGCAGCGTTAGTGCTGTTGCGTTATCGACACCCGGCGTAACCGATACACCGGCCTTTAGCGCTGTCCGCTTGGCTTCGTCTTTTAGACCGGCTTGACGCACCGTTCGCGAGCACGGTCCGATAAAGTTAAGGCCCGCATTTTCCATCGATGCAACCATCGCCTCATCTTCGGCCATGAACCCATAACCAGCAAAGATGGCGTTGTAACCCTTGTCGTGCGCGATCTGAATGATCTCCTGAATGCGCGCTTCACGATCGGCCTTATCAACACCTGAATAATCACTTACTCGATGAACCCGACTGGGATCTGTGATCGTTCTCAATTCAGGTGCAATAGCTCTCGGATAGACAATCGAATCCTTTTCGGAGAGCAAGATCCCGTAATTATCGATACCCATCTCATCAAACACGTCCATGGCTTCTTTTCGGATAGGGCCACGACAAATGATGAGAGGTTTTATGTGGGTGCAATCAAATTGCTTAACCCAATCGTTATCGCCGGCACCAAGACGTCGGTCCTGATGAATCAGCGAATTATGCAAATAGTGTTCGTTTGACACAGTAAAACTCCAATCTAACTCGCTGATTTTTAATGGAATTCACGCTGAACGCCAGACATTGGCTCAGGTGTGTAATGGCGGAGACAAAACATAAGATGTTTCGCAATGACCGAACGGAGCTCTTGCGGCATCACAATCTGTGAGACAGATCCGAGGCTTAATGCCTCTTCCGGATTCATGATTTCTCTCTCATAGCGTTTCGCCAGATCGGCCTCGGCCACTTTTGCCCAATCGGCCGCTGCGCTCTGTGCTTGAGACTGCGCGTCCTCATCCGAAACACCTTGTGAGAGCAACTCCGCTTTCATCGCTTCTAGGCGTTGAGGAATGGATGCGCGAATCGCTTTTAGCTCATCTTTATAAACGTACTCAACACCTGCTGGACCCATCACAGCCACGCGTGTTGTGGGGAGTGCGACGACGAAGTCTGCACCTGTTGGGTAATTGTTGTACGACGCATAAGCGCCGCCAAAGGCATTGCGAATAAGAATAAGAAAGCGTGGAGTGCGCAGATCAACGATTGCATCCAGCATTGCCCGCCCAGCTTGAACAATGCCCCGGTGCTCCTGCTCCCTTCCCGGTAGGAATCCGGTTGTGTCCTCAAGAAACATGACGGGAATATTGTAAAGGTTGCAAAATCGGATAAACCGCGCATTTTTTAACGCCGCATCAACATCAATCTGACCAGATGCCACGGCAGAGTTGTTGGCGACAAAGCCCACTACGTGTCCACCGATTCGCCCTAGACAAGTAATTGTATTTTTAGCCCGCTCCTCCTGAATCTCCAGAAAGTCGCCGTGATCGCACAGCTGCTGAATCACTATCGAGCTATCGACCGGCGTATTGAAACCGGTTGCCGATTCGAAGGCTGTCTTAAGCAAGGTGTCAATATCACTGGTGCTTCGATCGATCGGGTCAGAACACACCTGAACACTCGGTGCTTGGCCGTTGTTATCGGGCAAGTAGCGAAGGATCTCTCGAACCTTTCGTAGCGCGGCCACTTCGTCCTCAACGACAAAATCGGTCACACCCGTCTGACTATGAACGCCAGGCCCCCCCAGTTCATCAGGGGTTATGTCCTCTCCGAGCACCGACTTAACAACGCCCGGGCCCGTCAGGCCAAAGAAGGTATCTTTGGGTTGAATAAGGAAGCTACCCTGGCGTGGCAGATAACTACCACCGCCGGCATTAAAGCCAAACATGCACATAATGCTCGGTACAACGCCGGAAATTTTACGCAGCCCCGTAAAGGCCTCAGCGTAGCCATCTAAGCCCCCGACACCTGCGGGAATGTAAGCGCCTGCTGAGTCATTAAGTCCAATCAGTGGAATGCCTCGCTCTCCAGCCAGCTCGAACAACCGTGCCAGCTTTTCGCCGTTCGTTGCGTCCATAGAGCCGGCCCGAACGGTAAAGTCATGTCCATAAATAGCAACGTCACGACCACCAATTCGCCCTACTGCGGTCACCAGAGACGCACCGTCTAAATTGGGACCCCAGTTCTGATACAAAATGGTGGGCGCCTCATCGACTAAGAACTCGATGCGCTCCCAAACCGTCATTCGATTCTTACTGTGTTGGCGTTGAATGTTTTTCGCCGTCGCGGCAGTGCGGGGTAGCGCTTGCAGCTCAACACCGCGCTTTATGGCGGCTTGGTAGTCAGTAGAGGGAGAGAGGTCTTGGTCCCTCTCAGCAAAGGGATTCGTGAGCGTGGGCGTCACGTCATTGGTGTGAGTAGTGTCCATTCTTATCCTTGAATGTTAAAAATCGCACGTCGGCGTGGTCAATCGCTATAGATTAGTCGCTAGGGGTTCATACGCAGGCCAGCGATATCCGATGACCTGCGCAATAGTCGCACAAAGCCGCGTGAAAAAACCCCTTCAAATGGTCGTATTTTTATCCTTTATATCGTCTAAATGCGTGGAACTTCGAGTCTTGCGCAAAACTCATTGCGCTCCTCGGGGTCGGCGATAGCCATTGCGTGTTTGACAATATCGGCCGTTAAGTGAGGCGCGAGCTGCTCGATAAACGCGTACATAAATCCTCTTAGGAAGGTCCCACGGCGAAACGCAATGCAAGACAACAAAGAGGCGAAGTAATTGGGGGAGCCTATCTTTATAAGATCGGCATCACTGTGTTGCTCATAAGCCATAGTCGAAATAATGCCTACACCAAGCCCTCTGCGGACGTACGTTTTAATGACATCTGCATCAGCCGCGGTCACAACATAGTTAGGTGTCAGGCCACGCGCTTGGAACCCCTCATCGATTCTGAACCGCCCAGTAAAACCCTCTGTGTAGGTAATTAACGGATAGCGCGCAATTTGCTCGAGCGTCGGCGAATCAACCTCTGCAAGCGGATGGCCACTGGGCACCACGACGCAGTGCGACCAGCGAAAGAAGGGTAAGGTCACCAAAGACGCGTATTGCTGCAATGCCTCGGTTGCAATAGCAAAGTCTACGCTCCCTTTCGCAGCCATTTCGGCGATCTGCTGCGGGCTCCCTTGGCGCATTTCGAGCGAGACATCGGGGTGCTCAACGGAGAATCGGGAAATCGAATCGGGCAAGACATAACGCGCCTGACCGTGGGTTGTGGCGAGTGACATACTGCCTGAAACATTATCAGAGTGATCTTGTGCGATCCGTCTTATGGACTCGGTCTGACGAAGGATCTCGCCCGCCATCTCGATGATCGCCTCTCCCGCCGGCGTAATGTGCGTGAGGTGTTTTCCACTGCGCGAAAAAATTTCTACGCCCAGTTCACCCTCGAGCAATCGAATTTGCTTACTGATTCCCGGTTGAGAGGTAAATAAGCTCTGAGCGGTTGCGGAAACGTTTAGGTCGTGATGCGCGACTTCCCAAATGTACTTCAGCTGCTGTAGCTTCATAATAATTGAAAGGCATTAAAATGACGTCTAAAAGATACTTAAGTTCTAAGCAGCTGTACAGCCTAGGTTAAGGCTCGTTGGCAACACCGTGAGGTACATGACCCGTGGCCACATGGTCCGCCGCTAAATGGCAGTGCGTCTCTTGATCATCAAAAAAGACGTCGGCGTCGTAGGCTTTAAGAAACTCAACTTTTGGTAATCCACCGAGAAAAATCGATTCGTCGAGTCGCACGTCCCACGCGCGTAGGGTTCGTATTACCCGCTCATGTGCAGGAGCCGACCTGGCCGTGACAAGCGCCGTTCGAATCAATGGTGATTCCTCCGGCAAGGATTTTTGAAGGAGGTGAAGCGCACTTAAAAAGCTTTTAAAAGGTCCGCCGGTAAGGGGTTGGTTTCTCTGCTCCCGCTCACTTTTCGTGAACGCCTCTAACCCCTCAGCTTTGTAAACCTTCTCTGCCTCATCCGAAAAAAGCACCGCATCGCCATCGAAGGCAAATCGAATAACCGCATCATCGGACTCTGTCACAGGCTTAGAGACCAAGGTGGCAGCGGCAACATTATTTTCTAGCGCCTTTCGCACATCATCGGGCTCAGATGATAGAAAAAGATGGCAGCCAAACGCCTGTATATACCGCCAAGGCGACTCGCCACCACAAAAGGCCGCGCGGGTAATGGGTAGATTATAGTGTTCAATCGAATTGAATATTCTCAGACCTGTATCAGCTGAATTTCGCGAAAGTAGAACGATTTCTACACCAAGGGGAGCCTCTAGGGTCTCATTGAGTGCCAGGAGTTTTTTGGCAAGGGTAAACGCCTGGCCACGCTCAAGCGGTTTGTCCTCATGCTCTATTTGATAGCTAGCATAGGCCTCAAGCCCCTGTTTCTCGAAAACGAGGTGCTCTGCGTCCAAGTCAAACAAGGCGCGCGAAGAAATGGCGATGACGAGTTTTTCGGGTGCGAGATTTACCATGACGCCAGTCTAACCCTCTCTTTGCAGGCTTGCAGACCTCAACCCTTCACTGTGTCGCCCGATGGCTTTCGTCCGAAATACTCGCGCGTTAAGGCGAAGACCACCGGTGACAGGAGTAAGAGACCCACCAGGTTGGGTATGGCCATGAATGCATTGAGCGTGTCAGCGACCAACCAAATCAAACCTAAGTCAGCGCCGGCCCCAACCGGGATCGCCAGAACCCAAAGCACACGAAAAGGCATAATTCCTCGGGTACCAAAGAGATAGACAACGCAGCGCTCACCATAAAATGCCCATCCCATCATGGTTGTCGTGGCGAACACGACGACACCAACGGTGACGACCCACTCTCCGCCCGGCAAAACGGCTCCAAAGGCCATCGATGTCAGGCTAGCACCTGACACACCTGAATCGAGCACGCCTGTTAGGACAATGACGAGACCCGTCATCGTGCAGACGATCAAGGTATCAATTAGCGTCCCCAGCATAGCCACGAGTCCCTGCTCGACTGGCTCATCTGTTTTGGCCGCCGCATGGGCTATCGGGGCGCTTCCAAGGCCCGCCTCATTAGAGAAAATTCCGCGTGCCACCCCAAAACGGATGGCTGCCCACACAGTAGCGCCAGCAAAACCACCTGCGGCTGAAGCACCATTAAAGGCGCTATCAATGATCGTGCTGAAGGCAGCGGGGACATCAGAAATATTCATCAAAATGACGATAAGGCTCATAAGGATGTACGAAATGGCCATGGCCGGGACAACAGCTCCGGCCGTATCAGCAATTCGCTTGATACCGCCCAAAATAACGGCTCCTACTAACAACATAAGGACGACACCGGTAATCCACCAGGGAATACCTGCGTTGTCCGTAAGGACCTGCGCGACGGAGTTAGACTGCACCGTGTTGGCGAGGCCGAAACCTGCCGTGGCACCAAACAGGGCAAACGCGAAGGCGAGGCCCGTTGCAAATGACCCGTAGCGCTCTCCTAGGCCATTTCGTATGTAGTACATAGGGCCACCGGAGTAACTACCCTGATCGTCTTGCTCCCGGTAGCGGACGGCCAAAACACCCTCAGCGTACTTGGTTGCCATGCCGAAGAGCGCCGTAATCCACATCCAAAACAATGCCCCAGGACCACCCAATGTAATCGCCGTGGCAACACCGGCAATGTTACCGGTACCGATGGTCGCCGACAGTGATGTCATTAGCGCCTTAAACGGGACAATATCGCCCTCACCTCGACCGGACACACCTGAGAACAAAAGAGAGACGGCGCGCGGCACTTTGCGCAAGGTCATGAAACCCAGCCCAAGGGTTAAATAAATACCCGTGCCCAATAGTAAAATCAGCATGGGAAGCCCCCAAGCCACTGCGTTCACGTCACGGATAATTGTCTCAAGCATCACTCTGCCTCGTCGTTATTGTCTTTTGGAAAGAAGCTCAGGCTCGCCCCAGTGCGGCCTCAACTCCCGATGCATGAGGAAAGATACCGAATACCCCTCCCGTATGCATAAAAATGATGTCTGGGGACTCTGATGCGAAAGACTGCTTCGCCAAATCGGTGACCAGACCATAAAACGCTTTCCCTGTGTAGACCGGGTCAAGTGCTATGCCTTCGAGCCTCGCAAGCTCGGCGAGCGTATCGAATACTTCCTCACCTGCCTTGCCATAGCCTGGACCGATATATTGATCATTTGTGAGCGTCTTAATTGGCTTATTAGGCAGGTCGGTTCGGTTGGCACGTAAATTATCCCAATCCGCCTGCGCCTTGTCATTGAAATAGGCTTCGTCATCGCAGACCGCATAGCTGATCACATCGGCGTCTACACCATGTAACAGCACACCCGCGTTCAACCCTGCCTGTGTGCCGCCTGAACCCGTCGCATGAACGATTGCGGCCCGCTGTAAGCTATGCCTCTGCATATCGGACATCAGCTCCTCTACCGCTGAGATATAACCCCAGATGCCCATCGCATCACTGCCGCCGATCGGTATTGTCAGTGCTTTCTCACCTCTCGCAGCCCACCTGTCTTGAGCGTCCGCCAAATACGACGTCATCTCGTCACCCGTGGTCCCCCGAGAGACATAGGTTATCTCCGCATCAAGCAGTCGGCTGAGCAAATAATTGCCGCTAAGCTCCTGCTCATGTCCTCGCAATATCAGTTCACACTTAAGTCCTAGCTGTGCCGCAACCGCAGCTGTTGCGCGACAATGGTTGCTTTGCAGTGCGCCTGCAGTGACTAAAACAGTACAACCTCGATTAATCGCGTCCGCAGCAAGGAATTCCAGCTTCCTAACCTTATTGCCGGTGAGCAGAGACCCCGTGAGATCATCACGCTTACACCAAATACGTCGCCCATTCCCCCACCGCTCTGAGGCTCTATGCAAGAACTGAAAGGGTGACGGCAGAACCGCGAGGGGCTCTCTAGGTGGATAGCTAATAATAGGTTTACGCCCCTAAATTCTTAATCGTGCCCTTGGGTAGTGTGGCAGTGACATGCGTTCGCTGAAACTTGAGATCAACTTTGTCGGACACGTTAACAACCACGTAGAGCTCAGATAAGCCAACAATTTTACCCATCATCCCAGAACTCATGAGGACTTCGTCGCCCTTACCCAATGAGCTCACCAATTCCGCATGTTCCTTTTGGCGCTTGCGCTGCGGTCTGATGGTCGTGAAATACATAAAAACCAACAAGCCGATCATCATGACCGGAAGGAACCACTCCCCGCCTGCCGGTGGCGGTGTACCTGCTTGCGCATGTGCCTGGCTAATAAACATATAAATTTACCTCTTTTAAATCAGTTGGTAAGGGTGCTTTTCTAGAAAAATTTAGAACTCAAAATCAATGGTAACCGGTGCGTGGTCAGAAAAACGCTCATCTCGGAGTATCGAGAAAGCCTTACCGGTTCCGGATAATCCGGGCGTCACAAGCATATAATCAAGTCGCCAACCCGTATTATTCGCCCACGCCTGACCACGATTCGACCACCAAGTGTAGAGATCGGGCTCTGTGGTCATTTGGCGAAACACATCAACCCAGCCTTGCTCATCGTAAAGCTCGGTAAGCCACTCTCGCTCATGCGGCATGAATCCAGAATTCTTTTGATTGCTGCGCCAGTTCTTAATATCAATGTTTTGGTGGCAGGTATTCCAGTCGGCACAAATAATGAATTCGCGGTCTTCATCTAGGAGGGCTTTCATGTGCGGCGTAAACTTTTTCATAAATAGGTCTTTGCGCGCCTGGGCCGCCTCATTGCTCGAGCCCGATGGGACATAGAGCGAAATGACGCTCAGGCCCTCAAAATCAGCCCTCAGATAGCGGCCTTCCGAGTCGACAGGGTCCCATCCTACTTTGGTTTCAATCCGAGAGGGCTCTCGCTTAGCGTATACGGCGGTACCACTGTAGCCCTTTTTTTCCGCGTCGTTGTAATAACAGTGGTAGCCATCAGGGCGAAACGCTTCATCAACCAGCTGATGCTCCTGCGCTTTGGTTTCCTGAATGCACACCACATCGGCATCTTGCTTCGCAAGCCACTCAAAGAAGCCCTTTCGCTGCGCAGCCCTAATTCCGTTGGTATTACAGGTAATTACTCTAAACACGCTGTCAGTCCTTTTTTAAACCCTGCACCATTGTTTGCGCACCCTTGATGAAATCCTCCGTCTCTTTCGAGTTCTCGTTTCCATCTCGCAACAATCGCATATCGACTGGAACGGTTATGCCTTTTTCCGCCGCGGGTCGCACTTTGATTGCCTTGTGCCAGCGCTGCAAGTGCTCTAAGCCATCGATTTCGATGCCGCTCCAGCGATAAGAACGGACCCAAGCCCAATTAGCCATATCCGCGATACTGTATTCGCCGGCCAAATATTCGGTCTTGCCCAGCTGCGTATTCAAAACCTCAAATAATCGACGCCCTTCGCTCTGGTAACGGTCTATTGCTGGCTGGATTTTCTCGGGAAAGTAGCGAAAGAACACATTCGCTTGTCCCATCATGGGTCCTACTCCCCCCATTTGAAACATTAACCATTGAATAACGCGCGAACGACCCACCACATCGCTGGGCATGAATTTGCCGCTCTTCTCCGCCAAGTGAATCATGATCGCGCCCGATTCGAAAATAGAAAGATGATGCTCTCGGTCATAAATTGCTGGAATCCGTCCATTGGGCGAGTGCGCCAGAAACGGCTCCTCTTTCTGTTCTCCTGACCTGAGATCGATCGTATGAACTTCGTAATCGAGGCCCATCTCTTCCAAAGCTATCGACACTTTGTGCCCGTTGGGGGTTGGCGATGTAAACAGATCGATCATAGTCCGAGTTCTTGCAAGGTGTTCAGCACAACCTCATGGTGGTCTTTAGTCTTAAACTTATTGATGATCTCACAGAGGTTGCCGGCTTTATCGACCAGATAACTGGTCCGCAAAATGCCATCGAACTCCTTCCCCATGAACTTCTTGGGGCCCCATGCGCCGTAAGCATCGGCGACCGAATGGTCCTCATCGCTCAATAGCTGAAAGTTGAGCGCATCCCGCTCGACAAATTTAGCCAAACGCTTCACTGGGTCGGGGCTGACACCGAAGACAACCACGTCGTGCGCTGCAAGTTGTTCAGCAATGTCACGAAGACCTTGCGCCTGAACCGTACACCCGGGGGTCATTGCTTTTGGATAAAAATACACAAGCACGTTCTTTTCGCCCTGATAATCAGAGAGTGAAATCTCAGTGCCAGTGTGATCTTGGAGTGTGAACGCAGGTGCGGGTGCACCGGTAGTTGGTAAAGCCATTTTCGAAACCTCGTATAGGTGATTATTCGTAAAACGCCGCGTCAGTAAGCGTTAGCCCGAGCGGCGATGCTGGTATCGGATTGTGCTATTGCGAATCGGGAAGTCTTGCGTCTTTCGATCTTCAAAGAATTCTCGCAGCATCTCAATGACAACAGGAAAAGCGAGCTCATCCCAGGGAATCTCGTCCTCTGCGTAAAGCTTGCTCTCTAGACTTTCAGAACCGGCACCAAACTTCCCATCAAGCACCTCGCAGCGATAGAAAACGTATACCTGACTGATATGAGGCACGTCGAAAATGCGATAGAGGCTCATATCCACGGCTCTCGCCTCGGCCTCTTCCCACATCTCCCTCGCTGCACCCTCTTCGGTTGTTTCGCGGTTTTCCATGAAACCCGCTGGCAATGTCCATTTACCGTATCGAGGCTCTATTGCGCGCTTGCAAAGAAGCACCTTGTCACCAACCGTGGGAATGCAGCCACAGATAATTTTGGGATTGACATAATGGATGGTGTGGCAAGCGGGACACACATCGCGCTCGCGATCCTCTCCCTCGGGAATTCTTCGCTCGACTTCTGCGCCGCAGTTGGAACAAAACTTCATGAACTCGGGTCCTTTGTTTCCCACCGCTTTTTACGGTCAATATCTCGTGTCGCCACTGTAACCCATTGCCCCTCGCCCTCGAAATCTTCTCGCTTCCAAAAAGGCGCTTCTGTTTTGAGTGTGTCCATAACAAACTCGCAGGCACTGAAGGCCTCGGCACGGTGATCCGCGCTCGTGGCGACGAAGACGATGGGCATTTCACCGGAGAGACTGCCGAAACGATGGACGATTTGCCAAGACTTCAGACCGAAACGCTGCTCTGCCTCTACTCCGAGGTCATGTAGTACACGCTCCGCCATTTCCACGTAGCACTCAAGGTAGAGAGTATGAACAGAACCCTGCGCGTTGAAGTCGCGAACAAACCCAGTGAATGTGGTTACGGCTCCATGCGGATTATGCGCGTAGAAGGCAGTAGCAAGACGGCCCGGATCTATGTCGCTATCGGTGACAATAACCGACACTTCAGCCACCGGTCATGGGTGGGAAGAAAGCGATCTCATCGCCGTCGTTAATCGCCTCCTCCTGAAATACAACGCGTTGATTCACTGCTTGGATGAGGTTTGGGTGTGACAAAGCTTCTACCCACGCCTCACCTCGCGCGCCCAGAGTTTCTTTCAAGCCGGCAACGGTTGACATACTGGCGTCGAGCTCGAGCGAAAGTTGCTCGGTCTCTACCGCTTCTCGGATAAGCGAAAAAAATTTAACTGTGATCGTCATGCCGCCACTCTCCCGATTTACCACCCATTTTTTCCAGCAAAACCACCTCCTCTATCACCATCCCGCGATCGAGCGCCTTCGCCATGTCATAAATGGTCAAGGCTGCAACTGATGCCGCCGTCAACGCCTCCATCTCGATGCCCGTCTGGCCCAGCACCTTGCACGTTACGTGCGTAATGATACCGGGCAGATCATGATCCACCTGCAAGTCGACCGACACCTTTGTGATAGGGAGCGGATGGCAAAGTGGGATGAGGTCACTCGTCTTTTTTGCGGCTTGAATCGCTGCGATTCTTGCGGTTGCCAGCGCGTCGCCTTTTTTTAATTCGCTTGCTTCGAGGGCAATTAAGGTCTGAGACGCCATGCGTATTTTGGAGCGGGCAACCGCCACTCGCTGAGTAACCTGCTTGTCGCCCACATCGACCATGTGAGCCTCTCCTCGCCTGTCGAGATGGCTTAACTGTTGCTCGTTATTCATGGCGCAGCCCATCGCACTGTAAGAAGCTGGAAGCTTAACTCAACTGTGGCATGCTGTGATATCGGCGTCCTCAATAACGTCAAAGATGGGAAACGCGGGAATGGAGTGGATTGCGAAGTGAACCGAGAATCATCGAACTATAAGTGGTTTGTATTGGGAATTCTCACACTGGTCTATACCTTTAATTTTATAGACCGCCAAATCCTGGTCATTTTACAGGAGCCCATTAAAGCTGATTTGGGCCTAAGCGATACACAACTGGGGCTACTGACTGGGTTCAGTTTTGCCGTTGTGTACGTGACAGCCGGCATCCCCATCGCATGGCTCGCAGATCGCAGTAATCGTCGCAACATCGTGGCCGCATCGCTCGGTATCTTCAGCGTTATGACTGCCCTCTCGGGCTTGGTTCAAAACTACACTCAATTACTGCTCGCACGGCTTGGCGTAGGTCTCGGGGAAGCTGGTGGGTCTCCACCCTCACACTCAATGCTGAGTGATTATTTTCCCGAGGAGAAACGTGGAACTGCCCTATCCATTTACACCACGGGGATTTATTTCGGTATCTTTTTTGGCTATTTCGCAGGTGGCTGGATTGCCGAAAGCTTTGGTTGGCGCAAGGCCTTCTTTATCGTCGGGATCCCTGGCATCGCACTTGCACTGCTACTTTTACTCTTGGTGCGAGAACCCCCACGCACTCAACCCATTGCGTCGACCGTGTCGTCAAAGCCCCGGTTTAAGGAAACCATTTCGGTCCTACTAAGGCGTCCCGCGTTTTGGTGGATAGCACTGGGGTGTTCTACCGCCTCATTTGTCGGTTATGGAAACGGTAACTTCTTCCCGTCTCTGCTTATTCGAAACTACGGCCTAACGGTGACAGAGGCCGGTATCGTTTTAGGGGTGATCGGTGGCACCACCGGTATGCTGGGAACTTTCTTGGGGGGATACCTTGCCGATCGTTGGGGCAAACACGATAAGCGCTGGTACGTGAGAATCCCACTGTACGGTCTTGCCTTGTCGTTCCCGCTGTCGTATCTCACGCTCCTTGGGAGTGAGCCGCTTTATGTCATCATGGCGTATGCGCCCGGGCACATTCTCAACACACTCTACCTGGGTCCCTGCATCGCAATTTGCCACACGTTAGTGTCGCCTGCGATGCGAGCAAGCGCCTCGGCTGTCTTATTGTTCGTGATCAATATGATCGGCTTAGGCTTGGGGCCACTCTTTGTCGGAGCCTTGTCCGATGCCTACAGTGCGCACTTCGGCGATGAAAATTTGCGCTACGCAATGATTACCTCACTCACACTGGGTACATCCGGTCTGTTCTTTTTTTGGAAAGCCCAAAAAGCCTTGCTCGGTGATATCGAGAAGGCCAAGAGCTTGTCGCAAGACGGTTGAGATAGCTGGCTCCTGCGCGCTTTTGATTACTTCACAACAGAGTCTCGTGAGACTTAAATCTAAATATAGGCAGGATTTACCTTTCTCAGTTATACAACTGAGCGTAGTCTGCGCGCTTTCCCAGCCCGTATATTACCCATGACCGAATCTGCGCCTTCCCCCACGGCTTTTAGTAGCCTTGGGCTACCGACTTTTTTACTCAATTCACTCAAAGAATTGGGATACGAAGCCGCTACCCCTATTCAAGCTGAGACGATTCCAGCGATGCTGAGCGGACAAGATGTCGTGGGTATTGCACAAACGGGGACGGGCAAAACAGCTGCCTTCGCGCTTCCCTCTTTGGCAAGCTTGGACTTTGATACAGCGACACCGCAAATATTGGTGCTATGCCCTACTCGCGAGCTGTCAATGCAAGTCGCTGATGCGTTCAGGAGCTACGCAAAACGGTCTAAGGGCTGTAAGGTCGTCGCACTTTGCGGTGGCAACGATATGCGGCAGCAATTGCGCCAACTTAAAGACGGTGTTCATGTCATCGTTGCAACACCGGGAAGGCTTCTCGATCACCTCAATCGCAGAACGGCTGATTTCAGCAGGATCAAGACTGTCGTGCTCGATGAAGCCGATGAGATGCTCAGGATGGGTTTCATCGACGATGTCGATAAAATTCTTTCTCAGACGCCGACTGGTCGACGCGTTGCTCTTTTCTCAGCCACCATGCCGCAGCGGATTCGCGAGATCGCAAGCGAGCACCTGCAGGCCCCAGTCGAGGTTTCTATTACCTCTCAGGCAACGACCAATACCAATATTGAGCAATGCTACTGGCTTGTAAAAGGCACCAACAAACTCGATGCCCTCGGACGTTTTCTCAGTGTGGAAGACACACAAGGCGTCATTGTTTTCGTGCGTACACGAGAATCAACGTCCGCTATCGCCGATCAGTTAAGGCAGCGTGGCTTCAGTGCCTCACCACTGAACGGTGATATCGATCAAAAAACCCGAATCAAAACCGTAGAACAGCTGAAAGATGGTCGACTCGATGTCATCGTGGCGACCGATGTCGCGGCACGTGGATTGGACGTTGAGCGAATAACGCACGTTATCAACTACGATATCCCTTTCGACAGAGAATCGTATGTGCACCGAATCGGCCGAACAGGCCGCGCGGGTCGCGCCGGAAAAGCCATCTTGTTTGTCGCACCAAGAGAGCGTCGTATGCTCCAAAATATTGAGCGCGTTACAAGGCAAAAAATCCAGTCCATCGAGCTTCCAAGCTTTGCTGATATCGATGCGAAAGCGCGCGAGCGATTGATCGACCAGTTGCGTACAGCCATGACGAACCCCGTCCATCCGCGTGCTGGCGAGGCAATCGAGCAACTCATTAATGAAGGCCATACTCATCAGGATATCGCCATGGCCCTCGCTGGCCTTGTGATCGACGGAGCGGAACCCGCGAAGGAATCAAGACGCCCGAAGAAGGTCAGCGATGACCAAGACAATCGGCCGTCTCGTGGTAATTCAAGAGAGCCAAGCCCGATCAAGGACAAGCACGGTAAAGAGCGTGTTGTTCCACTTACCTATACGGTAAAGGAACTCGGAAGAGCGCGACCGCTAGACGAGCACCCCGATGTACTTATGGAGCGGTTTTGGTTGGCCGTGGGTAACAAACAAGGCGTGAAAGCGCGCGAAATTGTTGGTGCCATTGCAAACGAGGCGGGAATCGAAGGACAGTTTATCGGCAGCATTAATATTTTCGAACACTACGCAACAATCGACTTGCCCGAGGGGATGCCCAAGCCCATCCTAAAACACCTTAAGAAAATTCGGGTGAAGGGTACAAACCTCGGTATCGTGCGAGTTGTGGACTCCCACTCCGCCTAAACTCGCCCGCCCGCCCCAATCGCGGGCTAGAAATTTTCGCCTGCTCATGAGAGTCTCTTCCTCATGGATCGGCGTTTGATTCATGATCTGCGCCGCGCTGTAAAAAAAACATAAAGTCAGCGGAGCAAGCAATGGATTTTCATTTCAATAACGTTTGGACGGCACTTTCTGAGGAGTTTCCGGATCGCCCCGCGCTGATCTGTGAAGGAAAGACCGTCACATGGTCCCAATTCAACGATAGAGCCGCTCGGCTTGCTGGGCTTTTTGCCGCACACGGTGTTACCAATGGCGCTTCAGTGGGCTTATATATGCTCAACTGTAACGAATACACGGAGGCGCACTTCGGCTGCTTTAAACAGTCCGTTTGTCCAGTAAATGTGAACTACCGCTACCGTGCCGAGGAGTTAATTTACCTGCTCGATAACAGCGACTCTGAGGTTGTTATCTATCACGCTAGCTACGCGCCACGTATCCAAGAAATCCGGGGAAGCCTGCCAAAAATCAAGCTCTACATACAGGTCGAAGACGATTCAGATGTGGGGCTCCTTGAGGGTGCTCTGGATTACGAAGCATCGCTGGCTGAAGCCACGCCATTGCCCTTTAGCCCGAGTGAATATGGCGATCGTTACATGCTGTACACGGGCGGCACCACCGGAATGCCCAAAGGTGTCATGTACGACAACGGCGCCCTCGCGCACTGGCTTGTGGTTGGTGGCTTCACCTCGCGCGGCTTGGCACCTCCCACTACCACTGACGAAGCCTTGGAGGCGGCACGTACGCTGACACAAATGGGGGCCGTTCATCGAAGTTTGCCCGCATGCCCCCAAATGCACGGTACTGGCATGTGGATCGGCACGATGATCGCCCTAAACTGCGGCGGTACTGTCGTCACGCAGCGTACATCCAGGCTTGATCCAGATGCCCTTCTGCGCTGTGTTGTAGAGAACGAGATTACCGACCTTACAATAGTCGGCGATGCCTTCGCTCGGCCGATTTTGGGGGCGCTGGACGCCGCTGAGACAGCGGGCGAGCCTTATGATCTGTCTAAACTCGGCCAGATGGCGTCATCAGGCGTCATGTGGTCCAGTGAGATTAAGCAAGGCCTTTTGCGACATAAAGATATGGTCCTGAACGACTTGATGGGTTCCACCGAAGGGTCCATGGGCGGATCGATCAGTACACGCGGAAACGCAGCAAAAACCGCAAAGTTCACCATCGCCGAATACGTCAAGGTTTTCGACGAGAATGATCAGCCGGTGACACCTGGTTCCGGTGAAATGGGTATGGTGGCGACCGCAGGCATTGTTCCGCGAGGCTATTACAAAGATCCAGAAAAGTCGGCGCGCACATTTCGGGAAGTAAATGGTGTTCGCTATTCATTCCCCGGAGACTTTGCAACGGTTGAGGCTGACGGCTCCATTACGCTCTTAGGCCGCGGCTCTCAATGCATCAATACAGGCGGTGAAAAGGTCTTCACAGAAGAGGTTGAGGAGTCGATTAAGCGCCACACTGACGTGGAAGATTGCCTCGTCGTCGGGCTGCCCGACGAGCGCTTGGGCAACCGTGTTATTGCTGTTTATTCACAAAAGCCAGGCACCGCACCGATCGGCGAAGAAGGTCTACGGATGCATGTCAAAACTCAATTAGCCGGCTATAAAGCACCCAAACAATGCATTTTGGTCGGAGTTGTACAGAGGGCACCCAACGGCAAAGCCGACTACAAGTGGGCAAAAGCGACGGCTGAAGCCCATCAGTAAGCTTTCTACCGGCAACACATGAAGAAACGGACTTTCCTAGTTTGTTGTATCGCGCTTGCTGTCCAGGCTTGCGGTGGCGGTGGTGGTAGCTCGCCATCGTCTCAAGCGGCAATAACGCCGCCCCCAAGTTTTGTATCTCCCCATCCGGAAACGTGGGAGACACAATCACCCACAGACGCGGGCTTCAATGCAGCCGCATTATCAGATGCTTTTAACTACGCGATGCAAGACGGTTCGTTTACCCAGGCAGCCATTGTTATACGAGACGGCAAGCTCATTGAAGAACAATACCGCGGAATTGCGGATGGGGAAATCGACACGCTGGTCTCACTAGCCTCAGATCCAGGCGCGCAAGATCCAGCGTTTTGGACGGAGAATTATGGTGCGCGTGACAGCACAAGTCTCATGACCTCGTGGTCTACAGCTAAGTCATTCACAAGCCTGTTGATCGGTATGGCAATCGAAAAGGAATTTATAACCTCTACCAACCAATTGGCATCTGACTTCATTACCGAGTGGCAGGCGGACGATCGTATCAATATTACGATCGAGCAATTATTGGATATGCGTTCAGGCCTGGTCCCGGTTTGCTTTTTACTCGACTCGGGTGCGCTCGGCGAGTGCACTAACCAGGGGGATGCCGCGGCGGGTGGGAATATTGTTTTCTACCCCGATCAAATGACCGGTTGTATCAATCGAGGCCTTGCGGTTGATGGTGCTCCCTACCCCTGGGACGCTGATGGTATCTACACAGAAGGCGAGTTCCTCTATTCAAACTGTGACACTCAAGTACTGGGAGAAATCCTGTTTCGAGCCACAGGCCAAGACCCGGGATTATTTGCCCAAGCTGAGCTCTTTGAGCCCATCAATATGACCGCCTATTGGTGGCGCGATAACGTTGAGAGCGGTCAGGCAAACGGTAACTACCTCTCATATTGTTGCCTTGATGCCACAGC
>NZIJ01000005.1 GCA_002689915.1 Halieaceae bacterium
CAGGTGCTCTACCGTTATGAATTCGTGCCTCTGGGCCCTGGCCTGCTTAAAAGACTCATTTAAAGCCCGCTCAAGATCTTTACTCAGCACTATTCATTCTCCTTCATCATCTTGTGAGGGCTCTACCTCGCATAAGAGCGGGTGGCCGTTGTCTCTAGCTGCTTGATTGACAAGCTCTGCCTTAGTTTCGGCGACATCGCGTGTGTAAATACCACACACGCCTTTTCCTTGTGTGTGCACGGCCAGCATGACCTGCGTCGCCTTCTCCCGGTTCATCGAAAAAAAGTGCTCCAGCACCTCAATGACAAACTCCATAGGCGTGTAGTCATCGTTGAGGAGCACAACTCTGTACAGCGGGGGCCGCTTGGTTTTCGGTTTGGCAGGCGCGACCGCAAGATCGCCCTCATCATCACGATCGGGAGAGGACCTAGATGCATTAATAGACAGTCGGTTCATTTGATAAATCATGGGTCACATGTGTAACAGCGTTTGCACAGTATAGTCTAGTACGTATATCGCTGTGTTCTGGTCGATACTTTGTCACTACTAATCTGATATCAAATGGGACAAGTCTGATCGTCAGCAGGCCATCGACAACCCGTATCCCAGCGATTAGCGGTCAAGATTCTAATTCGACGGTGATTTTCTGCCGCTCCCAAGGTATGAAAGGCCGCGTTATTTTTGATCGAAACATCAGAGTGTCTCAAAGAAGAAACGGGTGAAAGCTGGTTTTTCGTGAGGCAAAAAAAAGCCCGCTACTGCGGGCTCTCTCGTTAGCCATTGAACTCAGTTCATGTGGTCAATAATGGCGTCGCCAAAGGCAGAGCATGAAACCTCTGTCGCGTTATCCGTAAGACGCGCGAAATCATAGGTCACTGTTTTAGCTTGAATAGCACCATTCATACCGTCGATCACGAGGTCCGCGGCCTCATTCCATCCCAGATGCCGCAACATCATTTCTGCCGACAGAATTAAAGATCCGGGATTCACCTTGTCCTGACCTGTGTACTTAGGCGCGGTGCCGTGTGTTGCCTCGAATAAGGCAATATCGTCAGACAAGTTTGCGCCAGGCGCGATTCCAATACCACCTACCTGCGCGGCCAATGCGTCGGAGAGATAGTCACCATTGAGGTTCAAGGTCGCTATGACACTGTACTCTCGGGGACGCAACAAAACCTGCTGCAACATGGCGTCAGCAATAACGTCTTTGATGATGATGTCTTTGCCAGTGTTCGGATTGGTGATCTTCACCCAAGGGCCGCCATCAAGAAGTTCTCCACCGAACTCTTCCATCGCCAGTTCATATCCCCAATCGCGGAACGAACCCTCGGTGAACTTCATAATATTGCCTTTATGGACCAATGTTACCGAAGGCAGATCTTGATCAATGGCGTACTGGATGGACTTTCTGACCAATCGCTTAGTGCCCTCTGCAGATACCGGTTTGATACCAATACCGACATTTTGTGGGAACCGGATCTTAGTCGCGCCCATCTCGTTGATCAGAAAGTCGACCACCTTTTTAGCCTCATCGGAATCCGCTTGGTATTCGATACCCGCGTAGATGTCTTCCGAATTCTCCCTGAAGATAACCATGTTGGTATCGCCAGGCGCTTTCACGGGTGAGGGAACACCCTCGAACCAACGAACAGGTCGCAAACATGTGTAGAGATCGAGCTCTTGTCGTAAGGCCACGTTGAGCGATCTGAAGCCGCCACCAACCGGTGTGGTCAGAGGGCCTTTAATCGCCACAAGGTAAGACTTGATTGCGTCTAACGTCTCTTGTGGAAACCAGTCGCCCTCGTAGAGTTCAGCCGCTTTCTCACCGGTGTAGATCTCCATCCAAGCGATTTTCTTCTCTTTGGCGTACGCTTTTTCAACCGCCGCGTCGACCACTTTGATCATGACCGGGCTAATATCAATGCCAATACCATCCCCTTCAATGTAGGGGATAATCGGTGTATTCGGTACGTTGAGGCTGTGATCCTCATTCGCGGTAATAGGTGTTCCCTCTGCAGGAACCTTGATGTGCTGATAGGCCATAAAAGTCAGATCCTTTCTGTTTGATTGACTGGCTGGCTGAGCTGTCGCTCGCCCCCGATTGAATCATCTCAAGCGATTCGTTTATTGTGTGGCGGTTATCCACCTCTTATGTCGTAAGTTTACCACTTTTTGCCAAAGACTAACGCGATGAATCGCCTGTTATTGTTAAACAAACCCTTTCAAGTGCTCTCGCAGTTCACCGACCGTGATCGCCCTGACAATCCCAGAGCAACACTTGCAGATTACCTCACTGCGCCTGAATTTAGAGCCGCTGGGCGTCTTGACTATGACTCTGAGGGATTACTGATCCTCACTGATGACGGGGTTTTGCAGGATCAGTTAGCCAATCCCAAACACAAACAGTGGAAAACTTATTGGGTGCAAGTAGAGGGCAAGGCAACCATTAAAGCGTGCAGAGCGCTCGAGCAAGGCGTCTTACTCAAAGATGGGCCGACCCTGCCGGCACGCTGCAGACTTTTGCAAATACCGACTATTTGGGATAGAAATCCACCCATTCGTTACCGTGCATCGGTTCCCGACAGCTGGATTGAACTCTCCATTTGTGAAGGGCGGAACCGTCAAGTACGACGCATGACCGCGGCGGTGGGCTTTCCAACGTTGCGGTTAATCCGAAAAAGCATAGGCCCCTACTCCGTCGACGGCCTGGCGCCGGGTCAGTACACCTACGTGGAACCCATCACGGCTCAAAGCGGGAATAACACGAGTAAGCGCCAACCGAGTAGCTTTTCAAAACGGGTAAGAACAAGATCAACCCGTGATAGCAAGCCTAGGCAGAACACACATGATGACTGATGACCGATTCACCCCGCACGCTACCGTTGCGACCGTAATAGAGCGCCACGGCAAGTTTCTTCTGGTCGAAGAGTACAGTCAGGGCAAGCGAGTGCTTAATCAACCTGCTGGACATCTCGAGCCGAATGAAACGCTGCTCGAGGCTGCCGTGAGGGAAACGCTTGAGGAGACGTGCTGGCAGATCGCGCTTACTGGGTATTTGGGTGTGACCATTGTGAATGGCGCAAATGGCGTCTGCTACCTACGGCATAGCTTCGTGGGCACACCCATTCAATACAGTGAGAGCTTCGAGCGAGACGCAAAGATCATCGATACACATTGGCTGACACGCCACGAGATTCAGGAATCCACAATCGCGCTTCGGCATCCAGTAGTGCTCGACATCATCGATCAGTATTTAGAGAATACGGCCGTGTCTTTGAATCTCGTTCGCAGCCTATGAATTACAACAACGCTACCAAAGTGATCGTCGGTATGTCTGGCGGCGTCGATTCCTCTGTTTCCGCTTTGCTGCTTAAAGAGCAGGGTTATCAGGTCGAAGGTCTGTTCATGAAGAACTGGGACGAGGACGACGGAACCGAATACTGCACGGCTAAAGAGGACCTTGCTGACGCTCAGAGCGTGGCAGATGCCCTCGGAATACGTCTGCACGCAGCAAATTTTGCCGCCGAGTACTGGGACAACGTTTTTGAGCATTTCCTTAAGGAGTACAGCGCCGGCCGCACACCAAACCCTGACATTTTGTGTAATAAAGAGATCAAATTCAGAGCCTTTCTCGACTTCGCCAAGTCACTCGGAGCAGACAAAATCGCGACCGGTCACTATGTACAGACAGGGATACGCGAAGAAAGAACCACGCTTATCAAAGGGCGTGACAAGAGCAAAGATCAAAGCTATTTCTTGCATCAGGTAGACCATGAAGCCCTGGCAGACACCCTCTTTCCAATCGGAGAAATGGAAAAGGTAAAGGTTCGTGAAATAGCGAAAAAACATGAATTTGGTACTGCCACCAAAAAAGACAGCACGGGTATTTGTTTCATTGGCGAGCGCCGCTTTTCGGACTTCCTCTCGCAATACCTCAAGAAAAACCCCGGCCCCATAAAAAGCACCGACGGCGACGTCATTGGAGAGCATCAAGGACTGATGTATCACACGATTGGTCAGCGTCAGGGTCTGGGTATTGGCGGATTAAAAAACGCCACAGAAGCCCCTTGGTACGTCGTTGATAAAGATGTGCGAAGCAATACGCTGTGGGTTTGTCAGGGCAACGAAAATCCGGCGCTATTCGCTTGCAGTCTTCACGTCTCGGAGCTTTTTTGGGTAAGTGGGTCGGAACCTAAGATGCCGCTTAACTGCAGTGCTAAAGTCAGATACCGTCAAGCCGATCAAGCCTGCACTGTCAGTAAAGCCAGTGATGGGTATGAGGTAGTGTTTGCGACACCGCAACGGGCCATAACACCCGGACAATCGCTCGTCCTTTACGAGGGAGAGGTCTGTCTTGGCGGAGGGGTAATTGAACAGGTTTCCGCGCGCATGGGAGAGAGTTGGCAGTGAGTGATCGGTCGGACATTGAACAGCAAATCATCGCCTTAGCAGGCGTTGCTCAGGCGGCGAGAATGGTTGATCAAGTTGCCAAAACGGGCACCTACCCTAGCGCTTTTTTCGAAGCCTCGTTGCGGTCACTTTTTGCATTCGATGTGCCCTCGACGGAGGCCGTTTTTGGAAATATACAAGGCGTCAAACTGGGGCTTCGCTGCATTGTCGATATGCTCACTGATGCGGCAAATGAAGATAATGTCGCGATGGGCCTGTATTTGCGTGGCTTATTTAAGCTTGAGACTCAGTTTAGAAAACGCGCTGACCTTCAAGAGGTCGTTGCTACACGCCTAGGGCACGTAAACTTCAAAGCGCAGCACTTTAGCGATGACGCGGTTGAGTTGGCGGCGAGCATAAGCTCAATTTATCAGGACACGATCAGTCACTTACCCTACCGAATCAAAGTAAAAGGTAGCGTGCAGCACCTGCAAGAAACCAAAAATTCCGATTTAGTGCGAACACTTTTACTGGCTGGCTTGCGCTCAGCGCACCTTTGGCATCAATTAGGAGGACGTCAACGCCACTTTATTCTACGTACCCGCCAGCTCGTCACTGCTGCTGAATCATTGAGCCGAGAGCTTTCACCCGTCGAGGGGAATGACTCCCTTCACTAGGCGCTCGCGTGTTAAACTATTAGGGCATGCTCGGAGCCCTAATATGACTTATCAAACCGCCACTGCCCTATCACCACTCGATGGGCGGTACGCTAACAAACTTGACCCACTACGGAGTATTTTCAGCGAGTACGGACTTATCGCTCGACGATTGGAGGTGGAGGTTAAGTGGTTACAAACACTGTCTTCACTCCCTGAAATCACGGAAGTTCCACAGTTCAGCGCTGAGTCTGAATCCATGTTATCAGCGGTCCTGACTGCCTTTGATGTAGACGGTGCGGCGCAGGTCAAGGATATTGAAAAGACCACGAACCATGACGTGAAGGCGATTGAGTATTATCTCAAGGACGCGATTGCATCTGATCCCAGCCTTGCCGCGGCGAGCGAATTTGTACACTTTGCGTGCACGAGCGAAGACATCAATAACCTGTCTCATGCGCTAATGCTCAGGGATGGTGTTCCCGTTATTGCGAGAGAAATGCGGGCGATAATCGCAGGAATCGAAGCGATCGCGAGAGAACATGCGACGCTACCGATGCTCAGTCGAACCCATGGCCAAACCGCCAGCCCCACAACCCTGGGTAAAGAAATGGCCAATGTTGCGGTGAGACTGAAACGACAACTCGAGGCCGTTGAATCGGTCGAGCCGCTGGGGAAATTTAATGGTGCTGTCGGCAATTTTAATGCCCACATGAGCGCCTACCCCTCGCTCGACTGGGAGCGCATATCGAGAGAGTTCGTTGAATCGCTGAATCTCACTTGGAACCCAATGACGACGCAGATTGAACCCCATGACTACATGGCGGAGATGTTTCAGGCGATCATGCGCTTTAACACGATTGTCATTGATTTTGATCGCGATATTTGGAGCTACATTTCACTCGGGTACTTCAAGCAAAAAACGATTGCCGGAGAAATTGGTTCGTCGACAATGCCGCACAAAGTTAACCCCATAGACTTTGAAAATTCTGAGGGAAATCTCGGACTTGCCAATGCCATACTCGCCCACCTCGCTGAGAAGCTACCGTTAAGTCGGTGGCAGCGTGATCTCACGGATAGCACCGTCCTGCGAAACATGGGCGTTGGATTCGGCTACTCGCTCTTAGCGTATGCATCAACGTTAAAAGGCATTAGTAAGCTCGAGGTCAACGCAGCAAAACTCGCCGCTGATCTTGATAACAGCTGGGAAGTGCTGGCTGAGCCAATCCAAACCGTCATGCGGCGATACGGCATACCAGAGCCCTATGAGAAGCTCAAAGCGCTCACAAGAGGACAAGCTATAACCAAAGAGCTGCTCCAGGCCTTCATCGATACCCTCGAGCTACCAGCACCAGTCATAGAAGAGCTCAGGGCGCTGACGCCCGCTACCTACATCGGTATGGCTGATACATTGACGCAAAAGTGGTTGGACTAACGCGTTGATTTCGCCCCGCTTTCAGTTTGACGCACAGGCATTTCTTGTCGACTGCTGGCAACAAAAGCCAACACTGATCCGCGCAGCGATACCCGGCTTTCAATCACCGATTACGCCTGAGGAACTCGGTGGATTGGCCATGGAGGAACAGGCTGACGCGCGCATCGTTTCTTTTGATGGATCGCAGTGGACACTGGCGCACGGCCCGTTCAGTGAACAAGATTTTCAGCGACAGGGTCAATGGAGTCTTTTAGTTCAACGCGTTGACGAATGGTTCCCAGAGGTTATGGCGCTTCGCGGCTGCGTCGATTTCTTACCTCAGTGGCGGTTTGACGACATCATGGTGAGTTACGCAACCGATGGTGCCGGCGTCGGGCCTCACTTTGATCTCTACGATGTGTTTTTGCTTCAAGGTGCAGGGGAAAGGCGCTGGAAAATAGGCCCAAAATGCGACAGCACTACCCCGATACTCAGTTCCAGCGATCTAAGATTAATCGATGAGTTTGAGCCGATAGAGACTCACGTGCTCAAACCCGGAGACGTGCTGTACATTCCCCCCGGATACGCGCATTGGGGCGAGGCTATTGGCGAAAGTATGACCTTCTCCCTGGGGTTTAGGGCGCCCAGGATTAAAGATTTAATCGCGCGTCTCTCCGACACCCTGATCGATCAGATCAAAGACGACTTGTTATTAGAGGACCGGGACTCGATGAAGGTGCAACCTCGCCCGGGTGAGCTCACACGTAGTCACACTGACAATGCGCGAAGAGCTATCCTCAATACACTCACTGCACTTGATACAGATGATGCTTGGTATGGGGAATTGCTCTCTGATCTGGGACCATCGCCTGAGCCCTGTGAAGAACCCATAGCGCGCTTTGTTGAACTCAATCCGAGTCAGCGTCTCGTCTGGCAAGAGACCAGCGAGCACATAGCGACTTTCTTAGGGGGCGAGCTCTACACGCTGCGAGTACAAGATGAGGCGATGCTCACTTCGCTCTGTGCGGGCGAATTCATTGATATAACCGCGACCGACAGCTATCAAATTGATATTCTCAGACAGTGGTGGTCTTTGGGCTTTCTAGAGGAACGTTTTCTCAACGATACCCACTAAGACGCCAGTATAATACCGACCTCGTTTCCCTCGAAGTGAACGGTATAAACGGGAAGCGACGAGCAAAAACCCTCAACGTGAGCCCCGGACTGCAAGGAAAATCCAAAGTTGTGCCGCGGGCAGATTACTGTCTGATTCTCGATCATGGCGTCATCGAGTGATTGCTCCTGATGCGGGCATACCGCGCCAAAGGCGAAAAATTCGTCGCCCTCTTTCGCCAAAATAAGCTCCAGTGAATCGATCTTAAATCGCTTGCGGTAGCCATCCTCAAGGTTGATAAGCTTATCCAGTGCCAGGAAACGCATGGATCTACGACCTCGAACCGAGCATATTGATGATGTCGATCGCCGCACTGACCGGCGTCAACGTTCCGGTGCTTACCTTTTCTTTTATCGTGGGCAAAGCCTGCTGGATCTCAGCGTTATCACTCAGTTGCTGTCGTAACATCTCGTCCGTAAGTTGCGACATCCACTGGAGATTTTGTTCTGCGCGGCGACGCTCCAACGCGCCCCTTTGCGTACCCTGCTCCCGATAGCGCATCATCATTGCCCAGCATTCCGCGATCCCATCCTGTTCTAACGCAGAGCACGTGTGAACCTCGGGCTTCCAGAAATCATTACTTGCAAGGAGCGACATTGCGCTTTGGTAATGAAGCTTGGTTTTTCTCGCAAGACTCGAACTCTCGCCATCGGCTTTGTTAATCATGATTGCATCGGCAAGCTCTAAAATACCTTTCTTAATGCCTTGGAGTTCGTCTCCTCCTCCAGGAAGTAGGAGCATGAGAAAGAAATCGACCATGCTGCCAACTTGATGCTCAGACTGCCCCACACCAACGGTTTCAACCAGAACCACGTCAAAGCCCGCCGCCTCACAAAGCAACATGGACTCTCGGGTTTTCAGCGCGACACCGCCTAGTGCTCTTCCTGCAGGAGACGGTCGTATAAATGCATCGGCCTCACGGGACAACCGCTCCATTCGAGTCTTGTCACCCAGAATAGAGCCGCCAGCCATAGGGGAACTGGGATCCACTGCCAAGACGGCGACCTTGTGCCCCTGCGAGATTAAATATTGCCCAAACGCTTCAATAAAGGTCGATTTCCCAACACCCGGGACACCCGTGATACCCACTCTGAGACTGTTTCCGGTCTGCGGGAGTAGTTGATTTAAAAGAACCTGTGAGGCCTCTCGGTCTTCGGGACGTGAGCTCTCGATAAGGGTTATGGCCTTAGCAAGGGCTCGTCTGTTACCCGAAAGAATGCTTTCAGCGGTTGGCGTTGACGGCATCTAGCACCTTTCGTGCTGCTTCAGGAATCGGCGTTCCGGGACCAAAGATGAGTGTTACACCTGCGTCGTAAAGATATTGATAATCTTGCTGGGGGATTACCCCACCGGCTATGACAACGATATCCTCCGCTCCCTCTGCTTTGAGCGCATCGATAAGTTGCGGCACGAGTGTTTTATGACCAGCGGCCAAGCTCGATGCGCCTACAATATGCACATCATTCTCAACGGCTTGACGAGCAACCTCCTCAGGCGTGGAGAACATCGGAGACAAATCGACGTCGAAGCCGACGTCAGCGAATGCGGTAGCGACGACCTTGGCACCTCGATCGTGACCATCCTGCCCCATTTTTGCTACCAACAGTCTGGGTCGTCTGCCGTGTTGTGCAACAAAGCCTTCTATATCCATGGAAATTTGTTTCCAGTCTTCATCCTGTTCATAGGCCGCACCATAAACACCCGATACCGTCTGCGCGCTGGCGACAAACCGACCGAAATGCTTCTCGAGCGCTCCTGAAATCTCCCCTACCGTAGCACGATGCCGCGTCGCATTGACCGCCAGCTCCAACAGATTGCCATCACCCGTTTCAGCCGCCGCCGACAGTGCATCGAGACAGGCAGAAACCGCAGCAGCGTCCCGCGTTTCCCGAATGTGCTTCAATCGCGCTACCTGAGAGTCGCGCACTGCATCATTGTCGACTTCAAGAATATCGACCGGATCTTGTTCATCAATTTGATACTTGTTGACACCAACAATGACGTCCTCGCCACGATCAATCCGCGCTTGTTTCTTGGCTGCCGCCTCCTCAATGCGCAGTTTAGGAAGACCCGTTTCAATGGCCTGCGCCATGCCCCCGGCATCTTCTACCTCTTCGATCAACGCGCGAGCCTTTTCGGCTATCTCATTGGTTAGCGACTCCATCATGTACGAGCCGCCCCATGGATCGACGACCTGGCTTATGCCAGTCTCTTCTTGCAGAACGAGCTGTGTATTTCTGGCTATCCGCGCCGCGAAATCAGACGGCAACGCAATGGCCTCATCGAGCGCATTCGTATGCAGACTCTGGGTGCCTCCAAATACGGCCGCCATGGCCTCGATCGTTGTTCTCACGATGTTGTTATAAGGGTCTTGCTCGGTCAGCGACCATCCCGAAGTTTGGCAGTGCGTGCGCAACATTGAACTTTTCGGATTCTCAGGTGAGAACTCGCCCACAATCTCGGCCCATAAAAGTCGCGCTGCGCGCATCTTGGCGATTTCCATGTAGAAATTCATGCCAATTCCCCAGAAAAAAGAGAGTCTGGGGGCAAAATCGTCGATATTCAGACCGGCCGCAATGGCGGTTCGAATGTATTCCTTTCCATCAGCTAACGTGTAAGCCAACTCGAGAGCCGCATTCGCACCGGCCTCTTGCATGTGGTATCCAGAAATCGAGATCGTATTAAACCGCGGCATGTTCTTAGAACAATAAGCAATGATGTCCCCGATGATGCGCATGCTCGGTGACGGCGGGGAAATATAGGAATTACGGACCCTGAATTCCTTTAGAATGTCATTCTGGATTGTTCCACTTAATTTATCTAGGCTAACGCCTTGCTCTTCCGCAGCAACTATATATCCAGCTAGTACAGGCAAGACTGCACCATTCATAGTCATTGA
>NZIJ01000006.1 GCA_002689915.1 Halieaceae bacterium
AAATATCGACCGCAGTTGCGCGCGCGCCGTGTTTCGGGCGATACCGAGTTCTGCTGCCGCCTGATCGAGGTTGGCGCCTTCTGCCAGTAATTTCGAGAGGGCAACTTCAGCTTTTGTGAGGCCATAGAGCGACATCAGAATGCGTGTTTCGATCTGGAAGCTACGCTCGGGCTCATTGATAAAGACAATCATATGCGGCGTGTGACCGGGTTCCACCGTCTTATCGATCATCATGGGCTTGAGCAGAATCTCGAGGTCCGCCTTACCCGAAGGGCGCTCCACGGACAGCGCATTCGTTGGTGCCGGCTCTTGGTTACGTTGCGCCACCACAATGTCTTCGATGAAGCCGTTGAGCTTACTGCGCGAGGAAGGGCTCTCAAGATGAAGTTGATCATTGATAACCGATAGCCCGTCTTTTTCTCGGATAAGTTGATCAGCTACCGCATTACGCGACACGATTTTTCCACGCTCATCGAGGGTTACAACCCCTACCGATTGCTTTGCAATCGTTGAGCTGTAGAGCTTACGTTCTTTGTCGAGCTGAATGAGTTGCATGCCATTGGCAACCGCACGTTGTATATGGCTTGCGAGCATCTCCAAGAATTCACGCTCCGCCACACCAAAGTTGCTCGCTGTCTTTGGGCGACAAAAGCGTACACTGAACCGAAGCCCGTTGGCGTTTCGCAGATCCACACCGATCATGTGATAGATATCGATGGGTGCCATGCAATATTTATAAAGCTCGGTGCGCTCTAAGGTCCGATACGGAACGCATTCGTCCAGCGACACAACCTTGCCCCAAGGCAGGTTGGTCATCAGGTTTGAGGTGTAATATCGGTCGGTGTAAGGGTTGTCGTGATCGTCAACGAAGGTTTTGGGAAGTGCTTCGCACGATACGAAAAGCAGCCCGCCGTCATCGCCTTGTGGCTCGCGCATGGTAATGGATGCGAAGTTTGAATCGATAATACGGCGCGTCTCGCCCAAAAAGGCGCTGTATGGGTCTTCCTCGATGTGGCCATCGTAAAGGAACCCAATCAGTTTTGAGAGCTCTGCAATATTCGGCTGATTCATAGAGCTACTTACAGACATCCCGCCCCTTTTTCTTGAGTTACTTAGTTATCAGAAACATCGAAACGCGTCCAGCCTTAGTGGCTTTTAGACGCCATTTCGATCGCTATCTCTGCTATGAGGTCTTCTTGCCCGCCAACCGTTCGCCGTCGTGCCATCTCCAACAAAATTTCGTGCGAGGGGACGCCATACTTCTCTTGCGCACGTTTTGCGAAAAGGAGGAAGGATGAGTAGGCACCCGCGTAACCCAATACCAGGGCATCGCGACTCAGGCGGACTGGTTCATCCATTATCGGTAGAACATGGTCTTCGGCGGCATCGGCTAGTTTGAAAATATCAACGCCGGTCACCGCTCCCATACGCTCTAATACCGCGGCCATGGCCTCAAGAGGCGTGTTACCTGCGCCGGCACCCAGCCCCGCGGCGGACCCGTCAATACGGTTAGCACCAGCGTCAATGGCTGCGAGGGAGTTTGCGACGCCCATGGCGAGGTTGTGGTGCCCATGGAAGCCCAGCTCGGTCTCCGGTTTCAGTGAGCGGCGGAGGAGGGTAATACGGTCCGTCACGTCCTGAGGGAGCATGTAGCCTGCCGAGTCCGTACAGTAAATACAATTGGCGCCGTAGGACTCCATAAGCAGTGCCTGCTCGAGCAGTTCCTCTGGCGAGATCATATGCGCCATCATGAGGAACCCAACCGTGTCGAGCCCCAGGTCGCGGCTCAAATTAATGTGTTGTCGCGACACGTTCGCCTCGGTGCAATGTGTCGCTACTCGAATGGTTTTAACACCGCAATCTGCCGCCATTCTCAGGTGATCAACAGTGCCAATGCCGGGAAGTAAGAGGGCAGAGATCGCAGAATTCGTGACCCGCTCAACGACGGCACGCAAATAGGTTTCATCACTTGCATGTGGAAAGCCGTAATTAACCGATGCACCACCGAGGCCATCACCGTGTGTGACTTCAATAAGCGGAACACCTGCATCGTCAAGTGCACCGGCAATATCGACCATTTCCTCGACGGTAATTTGATGTTGCTTTGGGTGCATGCCATCGCGAAGACACATGTCATGCAAGGTGACCTTACGTCCTGTTAAATCCATAACTAACCCCTTAAGCCTGTCTTCGCTGAGCAATCATTTCGGCCGTTCGAAGTCCGGCCGCTGTCATGATGTCGAGATTACCCGCGTATTTGGGTAGGAAGTCGCCCAGTCCCTCGACCTCGACGGAGATCGTGATGCGATTGCCGTCGATGATCGGTGCGTTATTCAGCTTGTAGCCCGGAACATACCGTTGCACCTCGCCAACCATGGCGTCTATCGAGGCACGAATTTCGGCTTCTTTCGGATCATCTATCGTCAGACAGTGAATGGTGTCCCTCATGACCAATGGTGGCTCGGCCGGGTTTATAATGATGATGGCCTTGCCTTCATCCGCACCACCAATTTGGGCGATTGCTGAGGAGGTGGTGCGCGTGAATTCATCGATATTATCGCGCGTGCCCATACCCACCGACTTAGAGGCAACTGTTGCGACAATTTCGGCATACTTCACGCGTTGTACACGGCTAACGGCGAACACCATGGGAATGGTAGCCTGACCACCGCAGGTCACCATATTGACGTTCTGAGCAGGTCCCGTGTTGAGCAGCGCTTCGAGGTTGACCGGGGGTATGCAAAAAGGTCCGATAGCGGCAGGGGTAAGATCAATCATGGTGGCGCCGAGAGCGGTGACTTTGCGACTGTTCTCTGCATGCACGTAAGCGGAGGTCGCGTCGAAAACAAAATCGACAGGCGCTTCATCGAAGCCTGCAACAAGTCCGTCGACACCTTCTGTGCTCGTCCGCAAACCGAACTCTCTCGCCCGCTGAATGCCGGCTGATTCCTCGATACCGACCATCCAGGTGGCCTCAATAAAATCGCTGCGCTGACATTTCATTAGTAAGTCAGTGCCGATATTACCGGGGCCAATGATGGCGGCTTTGGCTTTTATTGTCATAAATCACCCATTGTTAAATGAATCGACAGCTAGCGCTGCAGGTCTCAAACCCGTTACCTGACATCGTCAAGCTCATGATGTCTCCTGCTTGCACGGGTTCCAGTGGGACAACCGACCCCGATAGAATGACCTCGCCGGCCTCGAGGGCGATACCGTAGGCGCCCAAGGTATTGGCTAACCACGCGACGGCGGTGAGGGGGTTGCCCTGAACGGCGCTACCGAGCCCTGAACTCAATGGCTGACCGTTTTTACTCACGTCGATTTTTATACTGGGTAGGTCCACGTCGTTTGGGTCGATTTCACTGTCGCCTAATACGTAAACACCGCAACTGGCGTTGTCAGCAATGGTGTCTTGGATGGCGATCTGCCAATTTTCGATTCGGGAGTCGACGATCTCAAAGCAGGGCATGATGCTCTTTGTGGCAGCCAGGACGTCAGCTTCGGTGTTGTCTGTTCCGGTCAATGTGGATTTAAGGCGAAACGCTATTTCACCCTCCGCGCGAGGTGAGATCATATTGCCTGCTATCGGAATCTCGGCGTTATTTTCGTAGGCCATCGCATCCGTCAGAAAGCCAAAGTCAGGCTGAAAGACGCCGAGCATCTCTTGCACGGCGGCGGAGGTCACTCCGATCTTTTTACCCACAACGATTTCACCATCGTTAACTGTTCGGTGTGAGAGCATGATCCGTGATATCTGATAGGCATCCTCGATCGTGATTGAAGGATGCGTCTCACGCAGCGGCTTAATGGCGGTTTCTGTGCGCATGGCATCATAGAGTGCACGCCCAAGGGTTTCGTGATCGGCGGACGTAAGACTCATGCGTGGCTCTCGTTGTTTAAATAGGCCGTATTTAGACCGGCATTAGTGAGAAAGAAAAGACAGACAGCGTGTGTTGAAGAGATCTGGATACTCCGACATGACCCAATGACCACAGTAATTCACCAGTTCAGCTTGGACACTTCCCTTCATCCCCAGAATTTTCCATGTGCCTGACGCTGGACAGAAACGGTCCTCTGTACCCCAAAATACCAATGTATTGATATCGATTGAGGCCAGTTGATCGCTTAAATCAGGTATCTGCATTGTGGCAAGAACGTGAGCATTTTGTGTTTCCAGTGTCGCCCATCGTTCGTCGACCAGTTCATCGTCAACATTTGCCGGGTCGTGAACGAGTTGAGTCAGCAGTTGAGCCAACACCTCTTTGGTGAATTCAGGAGAGCCCATGGGATACTTCACCATGGCTTGAATGCCGGGCATGGAAAAGTAGTTCTCGCGTGATTCAATGCCACCGGGCGCCATGAGAATGAGTTTTTCCACGCGCTCAGGATGGCGCAACGCGAAACCTAGTGCCACCGCGCCGCCCAGTGAATTCCCTACGAGTACCGCTTTGGCGATACCCGTACGGTCAAGGAGTGAGACAAGTCCATCGACGAAAAAGTCGAGGGTATGGTCTACATCCTGTGGTTTTGAGGTCTTTCCATAGCCCCACTGGTCGAAAACGATGCAGCGGTAGCCCGCGCCTTGAAACGCCGAAACGTTGTGCTTGAAGTTACTCCAACCGCTAGCCCCCGGGCCGCTACCATGAATGAAGACCGCAACACCTTGTAAGTCCCCAGTGGGCGCATGGTCGGTGTAGTGGATGACCCGTTCTGGCTCAACTTCATGGTATTGCGACGTCTCGGGGTTGGCAGCCATCAGATGAATACGTCCTTGTTTTCCATCCCGAGGGTGACGCTACCCAAATTTCGCGCAAACGCAGTAGGGTTGTTCGCGACGTGACACCGTGCAATGTGAATATCGTGCCAAAGTTGCTGCAGTGGGTGGCCATTGAAGACAGAGCGCCCACCGGCAACGTCAAATAAGGTGTCAATCGCCTCAATGGCTTTGTCGATAACGATCGACGCTTGGTACCGGTACATGATTCGCTCTTCAAGTGTTGGCTTCCAGTTAGCAGCCTCCATCTTGTTGAAGTTATGGAACATCACCGCTTCAAGCTCACCGATGGTATTCAACACTTTAGCAAGGCGTTCTTGGGTCTCTACATCACCCGCGAACTTGGTCATATCGGTGGTTGAATTGCCTTGTTTGGCGTCAACAAAGACTTTTACTGCTTTCTTGAGTGCGCCGATAGCCGCCGAGTTCACTACACGGACAAACGTCTGCGCCCATGATAAGTCGTACATGGGGTTTTCTTGGTCGTTGACGCAGTTGAAGCCGTCCATCTGCTTGTGCGTACGATGTTCTGGCACAAAGATAGGCTCAGAGATGACGACATCATTAGAACCGGTCCCTTGGAGGCCCATAACGTCCCAGGTGTCTTCGATATCATATTGCGATCGGGGCACAAGAAATGTGCGGTAGCCGTCACCGGGGATAACCCCGCCTAACAACGCCCAAGTGCAGTGGTCAGAGCCCGAACTCCAGCCCCAGCGTCCGTGAAGCATAAATCCGCCTTCACACATCTCTGCGCGGGCACCAACCGGGTTATACGAGCTGCTGATGAGCGTATTGGGGTCATTTTCGTACACCTCACGCTGCGCTTCTTCGGACATCAATGCGAGTTGGAATGCGTGGACAGCTATAATGCCGCCAGCCCACGCCGTACTCATGTCGGCTTCTGCGATCCGCACTTGCTCAGCAAAGAATTCCTGCGGCTTGCGCTCGAGCCCACCCCATTGCTTTGGAAGTAACATGGTGAAGAAGCCGCATTCTTTCAGCGCATCGACCACATCTTTAGACATGCGCCGCGACGCACGCTGCTCGTCTGACTTACTCGCAATCAAATCGAGTATTTGCTGTGTGACTACTGGCTCGTGTGTGCTCATTTCAAATTCCTAATGGTATTTCCGTCTGGTTGCGGTTTTAGGGCATTGAGCACATCGTTGCAAAGCGTTGCGCTCGTCACATACCTCGTATGTACTAACCTTGAATATCGACCTAATCCGCGTGGCCTACAGAGAAATCATGACCCCAGAAGCTGACAACCGTGCTTTCGAAGACTTCGTACGCATCCCATTCATCAATCGTCCGACCCTCTGCACCGTACTCAACATCGAAGCCAGCGGGACTTTGCATGTAAAAACTGACCATATGATCGTTGGCGTGACGCCCTAAGGTGCCTGTGAGTTTGACGTCGGCGGCAATGCGGCGATCGTTGCACAGACCGACCTCATCGACATTGTTCACCTCGGTCATCACGTGGATGCAACCGGCTGGATGCGGCAGTTCAAGTAATCCCAGACTGTGATGGCGACGATTGCAGTGCATGAACCACAGCCGTTTTACGGGCTCGTCTGGGTCAGGTGTAAACCGCAGTTTCATCAAATCAGATAAACCAAAGCCCAGGACATCGATAAAAAATTGCGATGTTTCATCAAAGTTAGGTGCGGGGAGCACAATGTGTCCAAGTCCTTGGTCGCCCGTTACAAAGCCGGAAACACCTTGGGGGGAGTTGAGGCCTTTGAAGTCAGAGACAACGCCCCAATAGGCTTCGTGATGATTGCCGGCGGGGTCAGTGAAGCTTAGAAGGTTCTGTACGCGGCGCTTTGCAATAGCGGCGTCGTCACCCCAAGTAAAGGAGACGCCTGCCGAGGAGAGGGCCGCTGCCACACCGTCGAGACCGTTTTGATTATTGGTCTCCCAGCCACAGACGGCCAAGCCATCTGCCTCGGCTGCCTGAACGAAGACCCTGTAGGGGTGATCATCCATTTTGTAATAGTGGGTTTTATCGTCACCGAGCGTTGACGACACATCTTCAAGGCCCATGACGTCACAGGCAAAGCCCTTCCACTGACTCAGCGTTGTTGCATTTACCCCTATGTATCCCAAGCTTTTAATACTCATTGCGCTAATCTCTTCTCTCTTTTAAGTGGCTCGATGTCATTTTTGGCTGCTTATCCTAACGGTGGAAACTCAGAGCATCGCTCTAAGCTCCGTCTTTAGCACCTTGCCCGATGCGTTTAACGGCAGCGTCTCAGTGAATATGATCCTTCTTGGAACCTTGTAGTTCGCCATGTTCTGACGACTCCAGTCGATGAGGTCAGCTTCTAGTAACTGGCTTTTGGGGGTTCTCACCACAAAGGCGGCAGAGACTTCCCCCATGCGTTCATCGGACATGCCAACGACCGCCGCTTGAGCGACCTCGTCATGGTTTAACAATTGATTCTCTATCTCTGCGGGGTAACAGTTGAATCCCCCGGAGATAAACATGTCTTTGAGCCGGTCTGTTATGCAAATGTTACCAGCACAATCAAGGGACCCGATGTCGCCTGTATGCAGCCAGCCATGTTTGTCGATTGTTTCGGAAGTGGCTTGCTCGTTGTTGAAATAGCACTGCATGACATTAAACCCTCTGACCACGATTTCTCCGGTTTCATCAGGCGGGGCAAGGGTTCCATCATGTCGCATGATGCCAACCTCGACCTCGGGAATCGCGCGCCCCGATGTTTTTGCAATGATGTCAGGCGCATCGCCTCGTCGGCACATTGTGACCAAGCCGCAGGTCTCGGAGAGACCGTAGGCGGTGATGACGGTATCGATGCCGAGGGTCTCTCTCATTGCGACAATCAGTTGGGTCGGTATGGTCGCTGCACCCGTTGTCGCTTTTTTGAGCGACGAGATATCGAAGGCGTCCCTATCTGGATGCATCAAGATACTTTGAAAGAGGGTGGGCGGCCCCGGCATCACACTGATTTGATGTGTACTTATAGCCTTGAGTACCGCAGGAACATCGAATACGGCCATTGGGTAGACCGTTGCACCGCGAAGCAGGGCGGCGAGCCAGCCAGCCTTGTAGCCGAAGCTGTGAAAGAACGGATTGATAATGAGGTAGTGGTCGGTCTCGTCTAATCCTAAAATATCGCTAAAGACGTCGAACGCGTGAATGTTTTGACCGTGCGTGGTGACAACACCTTTGGCACGTCCAGTTGTGCCCGATGTAAACAAAATATCCGAGACCGTATTGGGTCCTGTGGCCAAGCGTTGTGTATCGCGTTGCGCAGAGTGGTTATCGGGCGCGCGCTCCCCCTCGTGAATCCATCGATGGTAAGTCGTTTCATTTAAGGAGTTTGGTGCAGGTAGGGCAACAATGTGTTCCAGGCCCTCAATATTTTCGTTCTCAAGTTCTTGAGCATAGTTTGAGCCCAAAAACTCATCGACGACGAAGGCTACAGAGCTGCCGCTATCGTCAATAATGTCCCGCGCTTCGCCAGCCTTATAACGGGTGTTAACCGTAACCAATGTACCGCCGACATACTGGATCGCGAGCGCTGCAATAATCCATTCTGCGCAATTGGGTGCCCAAATGGCCGCCCGGTCACCGGACCTGAAGTCTCTTGCCACCAGTGCATTAGCCAGATGCTGTACCTGCATAAAAACCGTTTCAAACGACAAGTCTCTGCCGCTGTCGTGGATAAAGGTTTTCGCTGCATAGCGCTGCGCTGCATCCTCGATAAGGTCTGCGGTTGTGTTGTGGCCTGTTGGACATGCCGTCGTCATAAATGTGTTTACCGTTAGTCTATTTGTGCACGCTAAGTTGCTTAGCATTTCTTGTCATAGTCTCAATGGGGGATGCTGGTCAGATGGTGCACTTTGATACTGGATTCATCTGATCAGTCATATAGGAAATTCGCGCATGAATAAGTGCGTCAGCGCTGCTGAGGCGGTGTCTGCTATTGAGAGCGGAATGACCATCGGTATCGGTGGTTGGGGGCCTCGTCGAAAGCCAATGGGGCTTGTGCGCGAATTGTTGCGTTCTGATGTGCGCGACCTAACGGTTGTGGCTTACGGTGGGGCCGACGTTGGGCTCTTGTGTGCTGCGGGTAAAGTGAAGAAAGTGATCTTTGCCTTCGTGTCATTGGACTTTATGCCACTGGAGCCCGCTTTCAGAAAAGCGCGTGAGTCAGGCGCCATAGAGGTACGCGAAGTCGATGAGGGCATGATGCTGCTCGGTTTGCGAGCTGCCGCCTGGGGGAGTCCTTACATTCCCACTCGGATTGGCATTGGGACCGATGTCGTGACGCGCAATCCAGACCTTAAGCTGGTTGACAGTCCCTACGACGATAAAGAATGGGTGGCGATGCCCGCGCTAAATCTCGATGTGGCTCTGATCCATGCAACCAAGGCAGATGAACGAGGTGTTTGCGAAATCGCAAGTCCCGACCATTACATGGATGATTGGTTTGCACGAGCATCTGACACGACCATTGTCTCGGTCGACGAGATGGTCTCCACGGATTATTTTCATGATCCCGACGTCGCTCGTCGCGTGTACTGGGAGCGCAATTGCACCAGCAAAGTTGTCCACATGCCGGGTGGTGCCCATCCGTCCTCATCTGACCCGCTGTATGGTTTTGACATCAAACATTACAAGGAATACGGGGCGTTGATTGCCGAGGGCGGCTTCGATGCTTGGTCAGAGGCCTTCTTGGGCGATTCCGAGGCAGATTATCAAGCGGCTGTTGGCGGACTAGATACCATTCAATCACTGCCGTTACCGGTTTATTAACAGGAGCGCCTTATGACGTTTTCTCTCGCAGAGCTCATGGTCTGTGCAGCGAGCCAAAGCTTCGATGATGAAGGAGAGGTGTTGGCAACCGGAATTGGCTTATTGCCTCGGCTGGCTGCCAGCCTCGCAATGCGGACAACAAATCCCGACATGATGATGACCGACAGTCAGTCATATATGCTGTCGCGACCCAACCCCGTGAGTGGTATGACTTCTCACGCGGGGCAAGCCAATGAAAATTGGATGGGGTTTGCTCGTATTTTCGACAACGTATGGAGCGGTGCGCGACATGCACTGGTTGGCCCGAGTCAGGTCGACCGTTTTGGGCAGACTAACATCGCGGCACTGGGCGGAACGTACGACGCGCCGAAGGTGCAATTATTGGGTGTGCGGGGTTTTCCCGGCAACTCCATCAGTCACGCTAACTCGTTCTTCGTCCCGAAGCACTCAACACGTGTATTCGTTGCGGGGGAGTGTGATGTGGTTTGTTCAGTGGGCTATAACCCTGATCGCCTGCCACGAGGCTATAGTTTTGACGATGTCGATATTCGACGTGTCATCACCGACTTGTGCGTGATGGACTTCAATGGGCCCAACAAACAAATGCGCGTTGTTAGCCTACACCCAGGCGTACAGTTAGCTGAAGTGCAGGAAAATACGGGCTTTGAGCTTGCCGTAGCTGATACCGTGGCGGAAACAGTGTCACCGACGCATGAGCAGCTGGCGATTATTTCAGAGCTGGATCCATTGAATTTCCGTGCAAAGCAACTCAAAGACAATCCGCCCGGCGTTCGAAGCGCCTGATGGGAGAGAGCACTATGACAGACGCAAACACTGACTACGTCGAAGAGACCGATATTGTGACCTATGAGGCGGCCGATGGGATCGCCTGGATCGCAATGAATCGGCCAAAGTACAACAACGCGCAGAATGGGCGGATGACTTACGAGCTTGATGCCGCATTTATGCGCGCCGTGGCCGACGATGACGTCAAGGTGATTGTACTCAAAGGCGAGGGAAAGCACTTCTCGGCAGGGCACGATATTGGAACACCCGGACGCGATGTGCACTTGAGCCAAGAGCGCGTAACAAGTTGGTATGACCACGCGAATAAGCCCGGCGGTGAATATTTATATGTTCGCGAGGCGGAGGCGTATCTGGGGATGTGTCGCCGGTGGCGAGATATTCCCAAGCCGACCATCGCTGCCGTCCAAGGAGCCTGCATAGCCGGTGGCCTCATGTTGGCGTGGGTTTGTGACCTTATCGTTGCGACTGACGATGCGTACTTCTCAGATCCAGTGGTGAGGATGGGTATCCCCGGTGTTGAATATTTTGCTCACCCTTACGAATTGAACCCCCGGATCGCAAAAGAGTTTCTCTTCACTGGCAATAAAATGGGTGCCGAGCGGGCGTATCAGATGGGCATGGTGAATCAAATTAGTTCACGAGACACCCTGACAGATGATGTGACGGCTTTGGCGACCAAGATCGCCGGCATGCCGCGCTTAGGTCTTGCGCTCACCAAACAGGCTATTAATAACGTCGAAGAACTTCAAGGCAAGCGCCAGGGAATGGAGGCAGCCTTTGCTTGGCATCACTTCGCGCACGCTCACAACGATGTCGTTTCGGGTGACAAGTTGGGGGGGTTCGACGCGAAAGCCATGGCCAAAGCTAACAAGTCAGAGGACAGTTGATCTCATGGAGTTGATGTATACACGGGAGCAACAAGCGTTCCGCAGTGAGGTCCGCACGTGGCTCTCGGAAAATGTCCCCCCTGAGCGATTGCCCTCATTCGATACGGCGGAGGGCTTTGCTGCGCACCGAGAGTGGGAGCGCACGCTGGCCGAGGGGAACTGGGGAATGGTGACCTGGCCAACTGAGTATGGGGGCCGCGGCTGTGACCTCATCGAGTGGCTGATCTTCGAGGAAGAGTATTACCGAGCAGGGGCACCTTTACGGGTTAATCAAAACGGAATCTTTCTGCTCGGACCCACGCTAATGGAATACGGCACGCCAGAACAAAAAGCGCGTTTTATCCCTGCTATGGCGAGTGGTGATGAAATATGGGCACAGGGATGGTCTGAGCCAAACGCCGGGTCCGATATGGCTGCGATTCGCTGTCGCGCTGATCGCGATGGTGATGAGTTTGTGATCAATGGGCAAAAGATTTGGTCGACGCGCGCAGTTTATGCTGACTGGGTGTTTGGTCTGTTTCGCACCGACCCTGAATCATCGCGACACCACGGACTGTCGAAAATTCTGGTTCCCCTCAATTCTGAGGGTGTGACCGTTCGTCCAATTCAACAACTCAATGGACTGCCGGGATTTGCGGAAATCTTTTTCGATGACGTTCGTGTCCCCGCATTTAATTTGCTAGGTGGCGAGGGTGAAGGGTGGCGGATTGCGATGGCAACCGCGGGTTTTGAGCGAGGTTTGATGTTGCGCAGTCCGGCGAGATTTCAGCAGGCATCAAAGCGACTGGTTCAGCTGTACCGAGAGCATGGCTCCGATGTTATCGACCCGTCGATCGAGTCTGCCGTTGTTCGGTGCTACATGGATGCAGAAGCTTATGCGCTGTCGACCTATCAGACAGCGTCGAAGCTATGCTCCGGTGGTTCCATCGGCGCGGAGGCAAGTTGCAACAAAATATTCTGGTCTGAGATGGACTTACTGATTCATGAAACAGCGATGAATCTGTTAGGTGCTCGTGCTGAGATAGAGCCTCAGACTGCAGCCGAGTTTGCGGAACTCGGCACATGGCTCGACGGATTCATGTTTGCGCAGTCAGGCCCGATTTATGCGGGCACTAATGAAATTCAACGCAATATCATTGCCGAGCGGGTGCTTGGCATGCCTAGAAAGTAAGGAAGCGGATATGAACTTTACTTTCACTCAGGACCAACTCGATTTTCAAGAGGCTATCGCCACGATGCTGAAAAGCGAGGTGACTGCTGACTCGATTCGCGCACGGTGGTCCGCTGATGGCGGTGTAGATGATGCGTTTTTGAAGCAGGCCCACGACCTGGGGTTGAACAGCATGCTTGTTCCCGAGGCACTCGGAGGCCTTGGATTGCAAGCTGCCGATTTCATCTTACTGGCTGAGGCCTGTGGTGAGGTGGCGCTGCCCGAGCCGTTGGTTGAGTCTGTCATGACCACGACACCGTTATTGGTGGATATTCTTGATCAAGGCTTAGGTAATTCAGACGTTCAGCGTGTCATTGACGGTGTGCTTGCGGGCGAGTCGAGGGTGGCAGTGGGGCACTCGATTAACCCTTACATCAACTACGCTGACTGTGCGGATTGGTTCGTACTACCTGACGGTAATAGTCTCTATTTGATGCCGCGCGAGGCCGTGACACTGAACGAGAAGAGAAGTGTTGACCCCTCACGACGACTCTTCGCCGTATCGTTTACACCCGATAATCAGTATCGGGTGGCTGACGGCGATGCCGGCGCGAATTTACAGCGGGCGACGCTCAATAGGGGCGCCCTCGCCACTGCTGCCCAGCTTGTTGGGTTGTCCAAAGGGATGATTGCGCAGAGCGTTCAGTACACCAGTGATCGAGAGCAGTTTGGTAAAGCCATTGGTGCCAACCAAGCGGTAAAGCACTTGCTTGCCGATGTGGCGGTTCAAATTGAGTACGCAAAGCCAGTGACATACCGAGCGGCTTACACCGTTGGTGTGTCGCCAACGCGAGCCGACTTTGCTGTGTCTCACGCGAAGTCAGCCGCAGCGAGAACCGCACTGATGGCATCCCGGCATTGTATTCAAGTGCACGGGGCGATGGGGTACACCTGGGAGTGCGACGTCCAAATCTGGGCCAAGCGCGCTTGGGCACTGGCCAGAGAGTGGGGCGATGAAGGTTTCCACAACAATCGGATACACGAGTGGTTACTGCGCAAAAATGCGCTGCTAGGACCTGAGTTCACATTCGGGCGCGGATCACTCACAGACGTTGCGCAATAAGGCGTAGCAACACATTTACAGCGGAGAAAAATAATGGGACAGCGTGCAGAAGCCTACATTGTTGATGCCATAAGGACCCCCACGGGTAAGCGTCGAGGCTCACTCGCCACAGTTCATGGTGCAGACCTCGGCGGCTTCATTTTAAAGGCGCTCGTAGACCGGCACACAATTCCTGATGACGAGTACGACGATGTCGTATTTGGTTGTCTCGATACCATTGGTCCGTTAGCCGGCGATATCGCACGCACCTGTTGGTTGGCAGCGGGGTTGAGTGACGTGGTACCTGGCACAACGGTTGATCGTCAATGTGGCTCCTCTCAGCAGGCCGTGCATTTCGCAGCCCAGGCCGTTATGTCTGGGACGATGGATGTGGTGGTAGCGGGCGGTGTGCAGACTATGTCGTCGATACCGATTTCCGCGGCCATGTACGCGGGTCAACCCTACGGCTTTGATAGCCCCTTTACGGGCAGTGAAGGGTGGGTAGCGCGTTACGGTACACAGGAGGTCTCACAGTTCAAATCAGCGCAAATGATTGCTGATAAATGGGACATTTCCCGCGAGGAAATGGAGGCGTTCTCGCTTGAATCGCACCGGCGTGCGCGTGCCGCGACTGACTCGGGTTACTTCGAGCGAGAAATCATCCCTTTTGACGGGCTTGGTTTTGACGAGACGATTCGAAACACATCGATGGAAGCCATGGCGGGGCTTGAGCCCTTAGCGCCAGGCGGCACCATCACGGCCGCTGTCTCGAGTCAGACCTGCGACGGTTCCTCCGCGGTACTGATCGTATCGGAAGAGGCTCTTAAACGTTATAACTTGACGCCAAGGGCGCGGATCGCGCACATGTCAGTGCGCGCAGATGATCCGATCTGGATGCTGACAGCACCCATTCCGGCGACGACTCATGCCCTGAAGAAATCAGGCTTCTCCCTTGACGATATTGACCTTGTTGAGATCAATGAGGCCTTTGCTTCGGTGCCGATGGCGTGGCTGAAGGAACATGATTACGCGCATGAGAAAACGAACGTTAACGGCGGTGCGATTGCCTTGGGGCATCCGTTAGGTTCGACAGGCACCAAGTTGATGACGACGTTGTTGCACGAAATGGAGCGTCGCCAGGTTCGTTATGGCCTCCAGACGATGTGTGAAGGCGGTGGTCAAGCGAATGTGACTATTCTTGAGCGCTTGTAAAGCGCAGGTGTAGTTAGGAGGCTTTATGGGAATCTGTGATCAACGCGTTGTCATTGTTACCGGTGCAGGGGGTGGTTTGGGTGCAGCGCATGCCCGTGTCCTTGCCAGTGAAGGGGCTTCGGTACTTGTTAACGACATTAATACTGACGCGGCACAAGCCGTTGTTGACGACATTATTTCGGCAGGCGGCCGGGCTGTGGTCAATGACTCGGACATTACCCATTACGAAAGTAGTGGGATGGCCGTGGCGCAAGCCATTGAAACCTTCGGTGACCTGACGGGGGTCGTCAACAACGCCGGTAACAACCGTGACCGAATGTTTGCGTCGCTTTCAGAGGCAGATTGGGATCAGGTCATTGCCGTCCATTTGAAAGGACATTTTTGCATTGCCTCTCATGCAGTTCAGTACTGGCGTCATCAATCGAAGCTGGGCAACGCGGTTTCTGGGCGCATCGTTAATACAACGTCGGGTGCGGGCCTACAGGGGTCTATAGGGCAGTCGAATTATGCGGCTGCTAAGGCGGGCATTGCCGCGCTGACTTTGAATCAAGCTGCTGAGTTGGGCCGGTACGGAATTACAGCGAACGCGATATGCCCTGTTGCTCGCACCGGCATGACCACTGCTGTGCCGGCTATGGCCGAGCGCATGGCCATCCCTGAGGATGGGTCTTTCGATCACTTTGCACCAGAAAATGTGTCTTCCGTCGTTACCTGGCTGTGTTCTGAGGCGTCGAGTCGCGTTACGGGTCAGGTAATTGAGGCAGAGGGGGGTCGGATTGCTATCGCCGATGGCTGGCGAAGCACCGGGGGGGGCGATAAAGGGGCACGTTGGGCACCGGCTGATGTCGGTGACGCGCTCGACGAAGCTATGTCTACTGCCGTACCGCCCCAACAAGTCTGGGGCAGTTAGGAGCTGTTTTGAAGTTCGCATTTACCGATGAGCAGCGCATGCTCAAGGACACAAGCCAAAGCTTTTTAGCGGCCGAGTCAAACTCGTCCGCCGTTCGCACTGCCTCTACGTCTGAGAAGACTTACGACCCACAACTCTGGCGCAAGATCTGCGAAGACATGTATTGGCAGGGCATTCTAGCGCCCGAGGCCTGCGAGGGACTGGGTCTTGGCTGGGTGGAAATGGCGATTGTACTCGAGGCCGCTGGCGAAGCATTGCTTACCGCGCCGCTGTTCTCCACTACCCAGAGTACAGCTGCGCTTTTGTTGTGTCCGCAAAGCGCCATGAGAGATGCACTGTTGTCCTCTATCGTGACGGGCGATGTTATCAGCTTAGCAATGAGTGATCAGCGCGAGGGCTGGTCCTCGTGCGGCGTCGTGGCAACCGATAAAAGCAACACCACGTTGCTGTCGGGTTCAGCACGTTTTGTTCCCTTTGGTGCGGCAGCCTCAAAGTTATTAGTGGTCGCTGTCGATGCCTTGGGTGCACATTCATTGTGGGTTGTTGACCCGTCGCAAGAAGGTGTCGTTGTGACACATACGCCTACTATGGATCAGACCCGTGCCATGGCGAGCGTGAGCTTGGAAAATGCGGCAGTCAGTGTGGACCAGCTGCTCGCCGATGATGCACAGGCGTTGATCGAACCGATATTGGCGTTGAGCCGAATTTTAGTGGTCGCAGACCAAGTAGGGGTAGCCCAGGCGAGTCTCGACATGAGCGTTGACTACACGAAAGAACGGTCGCAATTCGATCGCACCATCGCATCGTTTCAAGCTATCAAGCACAAAGCGGCTGACATGATGCTTAAAGTCGAGTCTGCACGCTCATTGCTTTACTACGCGGCCTGCGTCGCCGATGCGTGGTTTGCAGGTGAAGCAAGTATTGAGGCTCTCCAAGAGGCGGCGTTTATGGCCAGCTCCTGTGCGAGTGAAGCGGCGTTCTTTAATGCCGGTACGGGTATTCAAATGCACGGTGGCGTGGGCATTACGGAGGAGTACGACATACAACTTTACTTCAAGCGAGCCCGTGCCACTGAGAGCTTCCTCGGGAGACCCGCAGAGATGCGCGAGGCAATCGCTCGACAGCTGTTAGACGGAGGTGCGGCATGCAACTGAGTTTTACCGCAGCCGATGAGCACTTTCGCGAGGAAGTCGCGGATTGGTTGAACGATAACCTTCAGGGTGAATTTGCACAGGTTCGCTACCGCGGTGGTCCAGGTGACGAGCATCACTTCGTAAACGAGCGTAAGGCTTGGGAGCGTCGTCTTGCTGAGGGTCGCTGGACCTGTATTGGCTGGCCCGAGGTGTGGGGTGGGAGAGCTGCATCGATCGAGCAGCAGGTCATTTTTCACGAGGAATACGCCAGAGCAGGTGGGCCCGGTCGAATGGGACACATTGGGGACACCCTCACCGGGCCGACGTTGCTTGCTTTCGGTAGCGAAGCTCAGCAAGCGAAATATTTGCCAGCGATTCGAAACGGTGAGGCATTTTGGAGTCAGGGCTACTCCGAGCCCGGTGCCGGGTCAGACCTCGCTGCGATCAGAACTCGCGCCGTCTTCAACGAAACCTCAGGTCAGTGGCAAATCACAGGACAAAAAGTCTGGACGTCTCTGGCCCATGAGTCGGATTTTGTCTTTGTTCTTGCGCGGATTGAGCGCGATAGCCAGCGCCATCATGGGCTTGGCTTCTTTTTGGTGGCGCTCGACCAGCCCGGCGTGACCATAAGACCCATCACACAGCTGACGGGAACCGCAGAATTTAACGAGGTGTATTTCGATGAGGCTGAGTGCGGTCCGGACGATATTGTGGGCGCACCGGGCGAGGGTTGGAAAGTCGCTATGGGGCTTTTGGGCTTCGAGCGCGGTGTTTCGACGCTTGGCCAGCAAATGCTGTTTCAGACTGAGCTCGATGAAATCATTCGCATTGCCAAAGAAAACGGCGCCGCAACTGACCCAGATATCCGTCAGCGAATAGCTGAGGCTCACATTGGGTTGCGGACCATGCGGTATAACAGCATGCGCATGCTATCAGGGGGTGAGGACGGTACTCTGAGTCGAGAAGCGATGATCTATAAGCTGTACTGGTCAAGCTGGCATCGAAACCTTGGAAAGCTTGCGATGGATGTGCTCGGACCAGAGTCAGAGTTAATCGACGTCGCACCCTACGAACTGAGCAAATTACAGTCGCTATTTCTATTTACTCGGGCCGACACGATTTACGGTGGGACCAACCAGATTCAACGTAACCTCATTGCAGAGCGCGCGTTAGGGATGCCTAAAGAGCCTCGAGGATCAGCTAAATAATGCAGGGAACTGACTATGAGTAGAACGATTCCAGCCTACGTCGATGGGCACAATCTCCTTGCAGGAAAGTCTGTCTTGATCACGGCAGCTGCGGGTGCAGGTATTGGGTTTTCTGCGGCGACCCGTGCTGTGGAAGAGGGCGCGCGTGCGGTTGTCATTAGCGACGTTCACGAGGGGCGTCTCATGCAGGCGAAGGACACGTTGGCTGCGATATCGGATGAATGCTCGGTCGGTGCCCATCTGTGTGACGTTACCGACGAGACCCAAGTTCAAGCGTTGATAGCCTATGCGGAGTCCCAGATGAGCGGCGTCGACGTGCTTATCAACAACGCGGGCCTAGGGGGTTCTTGCCGCTTGGTCGATATGAGCGATGAAGAATGGTCTCGGGTGTTGGACATCACACTAACCGGCACAATGCGGATGACCCGCGCGATGTTGCGTGAGATGCAACCTCGAGGGCAGGGCGTCATTGTCAATAATGCCTCGGTGCTCGGTTGGCGGGCACAGGAAGAGCAGTGCCATTACGCGGCAGCAAAAGCCGGTGTAATGGCCCTAACACGCTGTTCAGCCATGGAAGCCGCTCAGTCAGGCGTTCGCATTAATGCGGTGTCGCCCAGCATTGCGATGCATGACTTTCTCAGAAAGACGTCTTCGCCCGAGCTGTTAGAGCGCCTCGCGTCTCGAGAGGCTTTTGGGCGTGCGGCGGAAGTTTGGGAAGTAGCGAATGTCATGATGTTTTTGGCCTCGGATTACTCGAGCTATATGACGGGCGAGGTGGTTTCTGTCTCGAGCCAGCATGCTTAGGGTGAGGTGCATCGTGGTCGATAGGGCATAGCGCGGGCACAACAATAAGAAGCGCAGTAACAAAAAGGCAAAAAAATAGGTTTAAGAGGGCAGATGAGATGAGCGAGATGAATTGGGACCGAGAGGTTGACGTACTCGTTGTTGGAACGGGAAACGGTGGTTTGACGGCGGCTGTCTGCAATTGGGAGATGGGCACTAAAGACATTCTCATCATCGAGAAGCAAGACAAGGTGGGCGGTACAAGCGCGACCTCTGGCGGGGGTATCTGGATTCCAAACAACCACTATGCGAAAGAGGTCGGTGCTGAGGACAATCCTGCAGATGCCAAGGCCTACCTGACGAACACGCTTTTTGGTGAAGACGTCCCAGAGGAGATGATCGATGTCTACCTCCAAAAAGCACCTGAGATGCTCAAATATCTCCACGATCGAACCGATGTTCGCTATGAGTCACTGGCGGAATACCCTGACTACTACACGAATGTGGAAGGGGCGAGAGAAGGCCATCGGTCGCTTGAACCGTCCCCCATCATGGCGTCAGAGCTTGGCGAAAATTGGAAAAATATGACATGGACGCACTTCATGATGCGCATGTTTAATCGTATCCACTTTACGCAAGTGGAGGCTCATTTGTTGATGGTGCAGCTCCCAGGTTGGAAGACCTTGTTAGCGAAACTTATGTGGGATTACGTGCGCGACATACCATGGCGCTTCAAAACACCTATTTCACGTCGCTTGGCATGCGGTTCAGCCGGTGTCGCAAGGCTTTACCTGTCGGTTTTAAAGCGCGAGATCCCGCTTGAGTTCAACACGCAAATGGTTGAGCTGATTGCAGACGGGGATACGGTGTTGGGCGCGGTTATTGAATGCAACGGTCAGCGTCAGCGTGTTCGCGCAGCTAAAGGCGTGATCTTGGCATCGGGCGGGTTTGAGAAAAACCAGACGCTCAGAGAACAGTATTTACCGGCTCCGACCAACACCACTTGGTCAGCAGGGAACCCCGGTAACGAGGGCGACGCGCTCTTAGCCGGTCTCGAATTGGGTGCGAAAACGCGTTTGATGAACGATGCTTGGTGGACGACCACGCTGTGCGTGCCTGATGAGCCTGCGCCACGACTCGCGATTATGGAGAAATCGTTTCCAGGGTCCTGCGTCGTCAACCGTGATGGCAAACGATTTGCCAATGAGTCTCAGAACTACATGGCTTTCCAGAAGGATCTTTTCAAAACCCATACGGATGAGCATCCGAATGCACCTGCATGGCATGTCTTTGACGCCACATTCCGTGAGAATTTTATGGTCGGTCCGCTGATGACCAAGGCCATGAAGCCGGACTCTCAAATCCCCAAAAAGTGGTTCGATGAGGGCTTTGTCGCTAAGGCAGACACCATTCGCGAGCTAGCCGACATGCTCGGCATCGACGCCGACGGTCTTGAAGGAACCATCGGCAAGATGAATCACTACGCTGAGACCGGTAAGGACGAGGACTTTGGTCGAGGGGATTCGGCGTACGATCGTTACTATGCGGATCCGGCGATTAAACCCAATCCCTGTCTCGCGCCCATCGTCAAAGCACCGTTTTACGCCATGCGCATCGAAGCGGGCGACTTTGGTACCTTGGGTGGTTTGGATACCGATACTGATGCTCGGGTCAAGAAAGCCGATGGTGGTGTCTTTGAAGGGTTGTTTGCGGTGGGTAATTGCTCTGCAGCCATTTTGCCAACCTATCCCGGTCCCGGAGCAACCTTGGGTCCCGCAATGACCATGGCGTATCAAGCCGCCTGTCACATGAACGCCTAGGGGGCTGTTATGTTGGATCTGGAGTCAATTGAACTCATTAAACAATTGAAGGCACGCTACTTTCGCTTTCTTGATACGCGCAACATCGAGGGCCTACAGACGGTCTTTACGAGCGATGCGACCGCGTCTTTTGTGGGCGGTGATTATGACTTTCAGCTAGATGGCTGGGAGCAGTTGGAAGCGTTTTATAAAAAGTCATTCACGGGCCAGAACTTCGGCATGCACAACGGACATCACCCGGAAATCTGTGTCGATGGCGATACCGCGACAGGCATCTGGTACCTGCAGGATATTTTTGTCTCCCTCGAGCATGACATCACCATCACAGGAAGTGCACTCTATGACGACGAATATCGCCGCGAGGGCGGAGAGTGGCGCATTGCGCGAACCGGTTATCAGCGGCTGTGGGAAGAACATCATAAACGCGGCGACAACGTTCGTTTGCGGGTGAAGCCGATTGCCGACTAAGGTGAGCGGCAGAAAAGGTGAGCGGCAGAATAAGAGAGGATTGGATATGAGAGATGTAGTGGTAGTAGATAGCGTTCGCACGGGTTTAGCGAAGTCGTTTCGTGGGAGTTTCAACTGGACGCGCTCCGACGACATGGCGGCCTTTTTGATCGATGCATTGATCGAACGGAACCCCCAGTTTGACCCGGGTGAAGTCGATGACATTATCCTGGGCGCCGCGAATCAGTCGGGTGAGCAAAGCGGCAATCTGGCCCGCATGGCATCCTTTTTATCGAAGCTCCCCATTGAGGCGACGGGCACCACAGTCAATCGTTTCTGTGCCTCGGGCCTCCAGACCATCGCAATGGCGGCAAACCAAATTGGCTCGGGCTATACCGATGTGATGATGGCCGGTGGCGCGGAATCTATTTCGATGCGCGTACGCCAGGAAGAGGGTAAGTCCCAGCAGAACTGCACGCTGCTCGAGAACAAGCCAGAGGTGTTCATGCAGATGGGTAATACCGCTGAGGTGGTTGCCCGCCGTTACGATGTGTCCCGCGAGTCTCAGGATGCCTATGCACTTCAGAGCCAGCAGCGCTACGCGCAGGCTTGCGAGAGCGGCGCGATACAAGAAGAGATCGTTCCCATGCCTGCGACCATGAAGCTGGTTAACAAGGAAACGGGCGAGGAGGCGTTCAAAGATGTAATGGTGGATCGCGACGAATGTAATCGCGTCGACACCACGCTCGACGGTTTGTCCATGCTAAAGCCGGCTTTCGAGGAGGGCGGTAGTGTCACTGCTGGCAACTCGTCGCAGCTCAGTGATGGCGCCTCGATGACGCTTCTCATGAGTGCTGAACGCGCGGAACAATTGGGTGTGAAACCACTGGGGTATTTTCGCGGGTTTGTGACAGCAGGCTGTGAGCCAGACGAGATGGGTATTGGCCCCGTGTTTGCGATTCCAAAACTCCTTAAACGGGCGGGTTTGAGCCAAGATGACATTGATTTGTGGGAGCTCAACGAGGCGTTTGCATCGCAATGCGTTTACTGCCGTGACTTCCTAGGCATCGACAATGCTAAGTACAACGTCAATGGTGGCAGTATCGCCATCGGTCACCCCTTTGGCATGACGGGCTCGCGCATGGTAGGTCGAGTCTTACGTGAGCTGAAACGCACCGGTGGTCGCTACGGTGTAGTAACCATGTGTGTTGCAGGAGGGCAAGGTGCCGCGGGGTTAGTCGAGGCCTGCTAGATACCGGTTACGCCGGTTTTGTTGTACCGACCACTTCTTGAGCGATTCGTACGGGACACTAGAAATGGCCCCGTCTCGTCGCGGAGCGATACAGCAAAAAGGCGCCTAGGGCGCCTTTTTTATTTCGTGAAGCCCACCGTACAAACAGCGGTTTTACGAGCGATACATTGAGACTCACAGCGGCTTCATCACAGAATGGGGGGTAACTGCTTCGTCAGTGGCATGCGCTCTTTTACCGCCTGGCCTGTCAGAGCGAAACCGAGTAACTCACCCTCGGGGCTGTGGAATAACGCTTTGACGTCTTGTCCATCAGCCTCAATGGTCCATTCGCCCTCAGCGTCACGCGCCACAGGAGACACACAGACCGGGCACGCGGGTGTTTTGATGGTTACCGGCATGGCGGGATAAGCGACTTCAGTTGGCGTGCCCGTCAGCGTGGCTGCAAGTGCGCGCGCAGCGGCCATGAGTGGCGCCACATAGACCAAGACATGGCCTTCAACCTCCGCACAGTCACCAATGGCATAAACGTTGTCGACGTTGGTGCGAAGAAACTTATCAGTCTTTACACCACGTCCACACTCAATACCCGCATCAGCTGCGAGTTGCGTGCGTGGACGAACACCCACGGCAGACAGCACAGCATCGGCCTCAATGCTCTGGCCGTTATTCAGTGCAACGCTATAACCATCCGCCGTTTTGTTGACGTCGGTTGCAAGAGGACCAAAGTGGAAAGTGGCGCCTTTTGCCTCCAGTGCGCTCTGCACCGCGCGACCAGCAGTCTCAGGTAAGAGCGTTGGTAAGCAGTAGTTCATGGGATCAACGGCTTCGACCGCATAACCGCCATTTAAAAGGTCGTTCGTAAACTCACAGCCAATAAGCCCGGCGCCAATTACAGCGACTTTATTGCCACCGGTGCTGGCGAGCGTTTCACGGAATCGTCGGTAATCGTCGAGATCATTAACACCCATCACCTCATCCGCGGCATCGCCTCCCATGGGGGGACGAATTAGTTCAGCGCCGAGCGTCAATACGAGGCTTGAGTAGGGCACTCGCTCTCCAGTTGTTAGGACAACTTCACTCGCTGTTGTATCGAGCGAGGCGACCTCGGTACGCGTTCGCACCGTGACACCGAGGTTGTCTGACATGTTCTGTGCTGTTTGGGTGGCTAGCTGCTCGGGTGTAAATTTCTTGGTGAAACCGGTAGAGATCATGGGTTTTGAATAGTTTTCACCGCCATCGCGTGTAATGAGCGTAATGGCTGCTTCTGCATCCGTTTTCTTAATCGCGTTAGCCAAACCGTAGGCCGCCAAGCCAGAACCGACCACAACGATAGGATGATCAGAGGGTCCGTTGTCGCTCGAAGCGGGGGCGTCCTCGGAATCTGCCTCGTCATCAGTGCCAGGGATCAGTTCAAAGTCATCTTTGCCAACACCGCAGTCGGGGCAGGTCCAATCGTCAGGCACGTCCGCCCACTTGGTGCCGGGTGCGATACCGTCATCGGGCCATCCCTCTTTCTCATCGTAAATGAGTCCACAAACAATGCATTCCCACTGGGCCATGAAAATTCCTTTTAAAAACTTTGGTGCGTCATCGCGTCGATTTAACGCTGCGCAGTTTGCCTAACTTGTGGTTCACAGTCATCTACTGCAGGGACTAGAGCAACGCCGAAATTGGAAAAAAGCTGAACTAAAGGTTGAGAATCCAGAGGAGACTGGCTGTGCTCAACCCGCCCCACAAAATGAGCGCCATGCCAATGAGGCGCGGACAAATGGTCCTGAGTGACTCTAATGACATTTGAGAGCCGATAAGAAAGAGTGCCAACGCAAACAAGCTTTTGCTGACCATGGAAAAGCCACTGGTGACTGCGCTCTCGAACTGGAAATAGCCACCAATCAGACTGGCGATGAAAAATAAGGCCACGAAGAGCGGAACGCGCACTTCATTCGCAGTAACTCGTTTCATCGAATAGCTAGCAAGTATGATGACAGGTATGAGCCAGAGAATACGAAGGACCTTTAATGTTGCGGCCGTCGTCATCGCTTCATCACCGTATGCAGCCGCCGCACCCACAACAGAGGAAGTATCGTGGATCGCCATGGCCGCCCACATGCCAAATTGTTGCTGGCTCAAATTTAACTGCTCGCCAATAGCGGGAAACAAAAGAATGGCGATGCCGTTAAGGACAAAAATGATCGTCAGGGTCTGCGCGACCTGCCTGTCTTGAGCTTGGATGACCGGTGCCATCGTAGCCACTGCAGTGCCCCCGCAAACGGCGGTGCCTGTTGTCAAAAGCTTACCACTCGTCTCGTCAGTGCGGATGACCTTTAGAAGCAGATATCCCGAAAGCAAGGTTGCAACGACCATTACCGACACGATCAGTCCGTTGCTTGAACCGAGTGTGACGACCTCACGAAAGGGGAGTGCTAACCCGAGAATAACGACGCCGCTCTGAAGGGCGCCTCTCGACAATTTCGAAGCATGATTCATTGGGGCGGGGCCAAGCGTTAGCGCAAGGCCGATACCGAGAAACAGTGCAACCGCTGCTTGCTGAGTATAGATCGATAGCCCTGCGGCCAATGAATAGGCAATAACGGTATGCATTTTTGTCATATGCAAATTATGACAGTTATCTCGGTAAGTTCCAGCCTCAAGATAGCTCTTTTGAAGTATCTGTCGGCGGCCGAAACCGAATCGAGGAAGCGTCTTTTTACCCGACGACGGCGAATCGATATTCCCCACTGATTGAAACGTCAGCGGGCGCTCTACTGTTCTTGCGCAGCCTTACCTGAAAGACGGTATATGAGTATGGCGGCGCGCTTGATCGCTAGGGCCATGGAGTCTAGTGCGAGGCTTTCATTGGGCGTGTGCCCCCCCTTTCCTAATGCACCCATACCGGCTAGCGCATCGGTATAAGGTGCAACAAAGGAAATATCGGCGGCGCCACGTCTCAGTGGATCCCACGTTTTCATAGCCCCACGTCCCAATGCTTGATTGATCGTAGAGAGCTCGTCGGCAAGGGCACGATTGCCCGGTGAGGGTGCCATCGGTGGGTAGCTGTCAGTGAAGGTGATTGACGCCGACGTCTTTGGAAGATGGCTTGCTACGATAGCTTGCATCTTTACTTTTGCGCGAGCCAACTGCTCGACAGACAGCGCACGTATTCCACCGTGCGCGATAGCTGTATTGGGAACAACATTGGTTTTACCGAATGTTTTGCCGCGATTTTGGCTCGGGTCATAGCTGACTGTCGTCCCGCCTTGCAGCGTGCCCGCATTAAAGGTCAGTCCATAATCGCCCCGAACATCTGAATAAAAAGCGTCAATGATGCGGGCTGCTTCGTTAATAGCGCCTGCACCTGTTTGCTCACTGAAAATGCTCGAGGAGTGGGCCTGCTTACCCTCGACTTCAAGCATCCAACTGCTTGAGCTCCGGCGCGCAATGGTCGCCCAATCTGCCCCTTCTGTGGTGATGGCACCCTCGAACCCAAGCGCGATATCGGCCCATTTTCCCGCCTCAATCAGATCTCTTCGGCTAATTGACAAAGGTCTCCCTGACTTTTCTTCGTCACCCGTGTACGCAACGGTGATAGGAATGCCGTCGAGCGCACCAATGTGTTGCAGTGCTCTGAGTGCGTAAACGATCACAGCGTTACCGTCTTTCATGTCTGCAATGCCGGGGCCTGTTGCGATATTGCCGTTGCGTGAGAAGGCTTGAAAATCGTCGTCGGCCTCAAACACTGTATCGAGATGTCCGATCAGCAGGAATTTCTTACCTTTGCCTTTTTTTGTCGCGAAGAGGTGTCCCGCGCGGTTCATTTCCTCGGGCATATCGATCCATCGTGTCTCTAATCCCAGTGAATCAAGTTCTCGGGCCATGACATCACCCACAGCACGAACCCCTGCGTGATTCATCGTTCCGCTGCCGATATTGACCGTCTCTTCGAGTAGCGCTATCGCTTCATCTTGGTGCGCGTCAATCCAGCTCACCATGGCTTTCTCGTTCTCAGACAGTTGTCCCCCCTGCGCTGAGACACTCGCCGAGATGGCAACCAAAAGCGCGCTGGCACAAAACCTTTTCATCCCTTTCATTGTGTCGGTCCTTACTTATCGTATTTCGTGTTGCGGCAGACCATGCCACCAAAGCGTGGGTGCTTCGGAATCGCCCGTCACCTCCTCGCCAAGATCACTCGCACGGTAAAGGCGACCATTGAGCATGACATGTGTTATTTGATCGGTGACCTTAACGTTCTTAAGCGGGTTACCGTCGACAACCTGCAAGTCGGCTAGCTTGCCTTTCTCGATAGACCCCAAGTCACTATCCATGCCCAAATATTTCGCCGGATTAATGGTGGCCGTTGAGAGCATTTGCATGGGGCTCATTCCGCCTTCAGCAAAGCTCCACATTTCCCAGTGAGTAGCCAAACCCTCACGCTGACCATGTGCACCCGTGTTTACGATGACACCGAGTTCCATTAACTCCTTCGCCGCGGCAGCCGCGTCGTCATCTCTGAAATCTGGCTCGGGCGAGGTGACACGCCGAACAGAGCGCGGCTGGAGCACGGTTGGTGGTACAAATTGCGCGAGTAGGGGGTGTTTCCACACCTCGGTATCACGGTAGAAGCGGTCTTCTGAGGTCAATCCGCCATAGGTAACAACGAGGGTTGGTGTATAGCCCACATCGGTTTGTGACCAAAAGTCCCGCACGTCATCGTAAATGTTCAGTGTCGGAATATTGTGCTCGATACCGGTTGAACCGTCAGCCACCAAGTTCATGTCGAGGTTGTAGAGCGAGCCACCTTCAGCGACAACGAGCATTCCCGCATCGCGCGCTGCTTCAATCACCATTTGGCGTTGCGCACGGCGTGGTTGATTGTAGTTTTTAACGCTGATGGCCCCCTGTGCTTTCAAACGCGCGACGACTGCCTTGGCATCGTCAAGCGATTCAATGGGATCAAAGCCCGTGCTTTTGGCACCATAAATAATTTCGCCGGTAGAGAAAATTCTTGGGCCCAATGTCACCCCGGCACGTTGATATTCGGCGGCCGGAAAAACCTGAGCCGCTCTGCTCGAGGGATTGTGGACTGTCGTGACACCCAGACCTAAATGGGCCAGCAACGACCAATTTTGCTGAGGGATAATGTCGTCGCGAGCGTAGGGTCCGTGTGCGTGCGCATCAATGTAGCCTGGCAATAAGGTTCGTCCCGCCAGATCGACGATTTTGGCCTCTTCAGGGATCGATACACTCCCCATCTCCCCAACGGCAGAGATTCGGTTTTCGGTCACAACAACCGCGCCGTTTTCTATCGTCTTTCGCGCGTCATTCATGGTGATGACGTGTGCGTTGATGAAGGCGACGACGCCGTCGGGTCGATCAGCCTCAACGGATAAGCTTAAGTCCGCGAGCTCGACAGACTTGCGCGAACTGGTTCCTAGCGAGCCGTCGAGGCGATAGGCCATAAACTTAGGACCGACACTCCACGAGACCTGCTTGGAGTCGGCACTCCATTTAACAAACTCACCACCGGGTGCGCTGATGCGCTCAGTCGCGAACGCTGAAGGTCCGGATGTGTTGTCAGCAATACTCGATAAGGCAATAGAACGCCCAGTTACCGGTAAGGCTGCGACGTAAAGGCGTCCGGCCTCTCTGTAGGCAACATGGTGTCCGTCGGGTGATATAAACATTACTGTCGCTAGGGGTGAGCGGGCATGCGATTTGATGTCCTCGCCAGCACGGTTCATGGAGATAAGTTCACTCGAGGCGTCGTCACTACCTCGTCCGACGGCTGAGCTCACGCGCTCCGTGGCAAAAATACGGTCGTTAGGCCCAAAGTGCGGTGAACGACCACGCTTGCTGACAAATTTTGCCGTCTTGTCACCGAGGGTGTAAGTGTAAATCCCCGGTTTTTTCCCCCAGTAGGGACTGGTCAGCGAGCTACCGCTTAGTTTGGTAAATAGCAGTGTTTTTCCATCGCTTGAGACGCTCAAGTCAACATAATGCCCTGGGGTACTATAAACCGCGGTAGAGCGCCCGCCGGTGCCTCTCACTTTGCGGACCGAGCCGAGCCCTGAGTCCGTCCATGAAAGATAGAAAACCGTCTTTCCATCTGGCGAGAAAGCGGGAGAGAGCTCTCGCGAGTTGCCGTTGTCTCGGGTAAGTCGCTTTGTTTTACCGTCCGGATATCGACTGTAGAGCTTACCCATGGATTCAAAAACAACGGTGTTACTGCTGGGGCTTTGGACGGCAAACCGCGGCATTGATGTTTTGAGTGTATTGGGCGCGACCTCCACGGCGACTTGAACAGCAGGGTAAGCCGTACGTTCATCGTTGACTTCAAACGGAATGTTCACCGACCTCTTCGTCGCGACATCGACCCGCCAAATTTTACCTTTTGACCAGTAGACGATTTCTTGGCTATCCGGCATCCACGCCATGGTGGGGTAGGCACCTTGAACAGCCCAGGTTTCTTGCATATCCGGATCCAGATCATCCACCAGCATCGTTTGCTCACCTGATTCAAGGTCCATGACAAACAGACGCGAGGCGGCTCTGACGCGTTTCACGAAGGCGAGTGACTTGCCGTCGGGGGAGGGGGTTGGCCTCACTGCGCCACCGGCTCCACCAACCACTTTGCTGGTTTCACCGCTCTGGAGGTCGTAGCGTTTAATGGCCATGACTTCTCCGTTACTGTCCTCGTGGTAGATGAAGGTGTTACCCGGCGTTGTATTTTGAATGTAGAACACGGACTGGCCGTCTGCACTGAAGGTGGGTTCACCTAGCTCTTTTTGAAAGGCCGCGCTCGGTCGCTCTACCAGCACCGACCCCGAGAGGTTTTCACGCGCTATACCTGCATCGATATTGGCGTCATAAAGCCAGACTTCGCCCGTTCCGAGAGATCGAGATGTCGTAAAGTGCTTTTTGGCCACTAAGTAGTTGCCCGATGGATGCCAGTTTGGGTTGTTTAGGAGGCGAAACGTCTCGTGTGTTATCTGCTGTTTATTACCGGGGTTAGAGAGGTCCATGACCCAGATGTTGTCAGCGCCATTACGATCCGATGTGAAGGCAAGGAATCGGCCATCGGGACTGTACTGTGGTTGAATCTCCCAGGCATGACCGCTTAATAAGGGTTCAGCTTTCCCGCCTGAAATCGGTAATTGGTAAATGTCACCGAGCATGTCGAAAGCGATATGACGGCCATCTGGGGAGACGTCAAGGTTCATCCATGTCCCCTCGCTTACGTTCAATGGAAGGGTTTGGGCGTCAACGGAATAGTGAGGGGCCGCAACGTCCCATGTCGGGCTGCTGGACTCGTCATCGAGCGCCTGGCTTGCACTAATGTATGAGGTACTTAGGAGGAACACTGCAGCGAAGAGCTGCGAACGATATGGGAGTGTTTTCGACATAGAACTCAACCGTCTATATTTTGACTATTTGACACAGAGAAGTATCACACTGACTCTCTGTTTTCGACCCGCATTTGGAGGGGTGAGTTGTAAACATGGGTGTTTTGGATTATCCCGTCCTTACGGTCTGCGTAGTGCTGTAGGAGGCATGCATTGTTATCGATAATTGATTGGGCGGTGGTCGCGCTCTATTTGCTGGGACTGGTGACGATGAGTCTTTACCTGTCTCGCCAACAGACATCTGCTGAGGATTATTTTGTCGCTTCCAATAGTGGTAATGCACTGAGCATTGCTTTGTCCGTCATGGCGACCCAGTGCTCCACCAACAGTATTTTGGGGGCTCCAGCTTTCGTTGCCTTCGTGGTTGGCGGCGGGCTTGTATGGCTGCAGTATGAGCTCGCTCTGCCACTCGCGATGATCTTTATCGCTATTTTCCTCATTCCTATCTTTCACCGGGAACGCCTTGTCTCGGTATATCTGTATCTGGGCCGCCGATTTGATGACAAAACACAGTGGCTTATCAGCGGTCTGTTTCAGGTTTCTCGCGCCGCTGTTGCTGGAATCACCGTCTACGGTGTAGCGAGTATGGTTTCTGTTGTGACGGGGCTTTCCTTCACACAATCCGTACTGCTCTTTGGTGCCATTACCATCGTCTATGACGTTCTTGGGGGGATTAGGGCTGTGATTATCAGCGACGTCGTCCAGATGGTGATCCTGACCAGTGTTTTGGGTTATCTGGCCTTCCTTTTGGCCGGCAGTGCGGGCGGTTTGGGTGAAATGCTGGCTCAGCTGCCTGCCGAGCGAACCGCAGCGCTTTCCTTTCAACACCATGGACTCGGTGATGGGCATGACTTCGCGTTCCTCCCTATGTTGATTGGCGGCTTCTTCCTGTATGTCGCCTACTATGGGTGTGATCAAAGTCAGGTTCAGCGCCAGCTTTGCGCAGCCTCACAGGATGATGCTCAGAAAGTGTTAGTGATCAACGGTTTTTTACGGTTCCCGCTTGTATTGCTCTATTGTCTGATTGGTGCGGGTTTGGCGGTTTACGCGACGTCACATCCCGAATTTTTGGACTCACTACCGTTGGTTAACGATGCCCCTAATTACAATATGGCGCTCCCCGCACTCATTGCTCGTGAGCTCCCGGTGGGGTTGGTTGGCTTAGCGGTTGTCGCGCTATTAGCTGCAGCGATGTCCTCGCTCGACTCGGTCATTAACAGTTTGTCGGCGACGACGCTGAAGGATTTTGTAAAACCCCTCGCGGGGCATCGTATTGTCACTGCGCAACAAGAACTTCAATGGGGTAGAGGGCTAACGGTCTTTTGGGGGATTTTTGCTTTAGTGACGGCATTTTATGTCGACGATATTGCCTCGACGATTATTGTTGCTGTCAACAAAGTGGGCTCGCTGATAAACGGACCCATTCTCGGGGTGTTTTTGTTGGGCCTTCTCACTCATCGCACAACGGGCAAAGGGGCTAGGCGAGGTTTCATTGCGGGTCTTCTGACCAATGCAGGATTATGGGTTTGGGTGCCTGAGGTGTCTTGGCTGTGGTGGAACGTCATAGGCTTGGCAGTCACGTTGGCGGTGGGACTGATAACCAGTCGACCCGTTATCACCTCAGACGCATCGTCCGCGCTTGTCTGGCGCAAGCGCTTGTACCAGGAGATGGGATTTTCACGCAACTGGGTCCCCGCTTACTGGTTATTAGGGCTTTGGACCTGTGCATTGTTCGGCGTGCTGGCGCTCTTTGGTTTTCGCTAGCGGGGTTTCATTGGTTCGAGTCAGCAAGTCTTACCTGCAGCCCCGCGAGTTTGTGTGTCAGCTTGAAGCTCTTTAGGGGGCATAGGGAATGAAAACGGGCCATTGAAGCGTTGGGTTCTTCTCGACGAGACACCCTTCAA